>JAJUGN010000045.1 GCA_029265975.1 Clostridiales bacterium | reverse complement strand
GGCTTTTTTGACAAGGGGGCTTAATGACGGCCGCTCTGCCGCGCCCGTCATGAGAGGTGTCATTTCCGACGTACACGCCGCCGGAAATGACAGATTTGACTTTGTTTCCGCCATTCGTGGCGGAAATTCTGCGAAGCTTTTTTGCTGCAAACAAGTTTTTTGACAAGCCGCAACGAGCCCCGTCTCGCCTGAGACGGGACTTATTGTTCGAGCAAAAAAATGGCCCAAATGAGAAGAACGGCGGGCACTTACTTTTAGGTAACTTGCTGACATTAGAGTGTGTATTGCGAATTTGTTTTGTGTATTATATACTAAATGCGCGGCGGATACATCGCATGTTTACTTACTGTTTCAGGAAGGAAAGGCGGTAATTTTTATGATAAAACGCACATTGGAGGAACTTAAAACCTACGAGGCTCCCGGTCATTTCAAGATGACAGCTATGAGAATACACGGGAAAGAGGAAACGGGGGCTGAGAAATTCTGGGTCGGACTTTCCACGTTTCTACCCGGCGGCGGTGCGGAATACGCCTATGAGGACAACCCGCTGGAAAAATTCTATTACGTCCTCGAGGGAGAAATGACCGTGACGGACAAAACAGGCAATAAATACGTAATCCATGCGGGAGAGTCGATTTCATTCGCGCCCTACGAAGGCCGTCACCTCGTCAATGCTTCCAACAGACCTGCGGTTATGCTGGTAGTAATCAATTATCCGAATTGAAGGTGAGAATATGATAAAGGTTGAAAAAGATTTTGTCCAAAACATGTTCAGCGTTCGCGGCAAGGTCGCGCTAGTCACGGGCGCCACCGGCGCGCTTGGCGGCGCGGTCGCCAAAGCTTACGGCTATCAGGGCGCAAAGGTGGTGATGACCGCGCGCAACACATCGAAGCTAAAAGAGCTTGAAGCCGAGTTCAAGGCCGAAGGCATCGAATGCGCGACCATAGCAGCCGACCCCGGCGTTGTGGCCGAAGTGAAGAAAGCAATCGAATTCGTTGTTGCGACTTATGGCGAACTGAATATTCTGGCAGTCTGCCACGGCTACAACAATCCGAAGGGCATTCTTGAGCAGAGCGTCGAGGAATGGCAGACCATCATGGACGCGGATCTGAAAAGCGTCTACATAGTATGCCGGGCGGCCGCCGAGCAAATGGTGTCTCAGGGCAAAGGCGGGAAGATAGTCGTCACTTCTTCCGCTCGCAGCAAGATGGGAATGAAGGGATACACGGGCTACTGCGCCTCTAAAGGCGGCTGCGACCTGATGATCCAGTCTATGGCGATCGATCTCGCGCCCTATCACATCAATGTCAACACGATAAACCCCACGGTATTCCGCTCTGAGCTGACCGAGTGGATGTTCGACCCGGAATCGGCGGTTTATCAGAACTTTCTCAAGCGTCTGCCCATCGGGCGGCTCGGGGAGGTTCAGGATTTTGTGGGAATGGCGACTTTTCTTGCCTCCCCCGCGTCGGACTTTCTGACCGGCGGCAACTATGACGCGACCGGCGGCTACTGGAGCAACTGACATGAAGCCTATAAAGAACGTAGTAATCGTAGGGGCGGGAATGATGGGCAATTCCATCGCCCAGGTTTTTGCTTCGGATCCGCATTTGAATGTTGTTTTGAAGACCCGCGTGCTTAAGGACGACAGATACGAGCCTATAGCAAACAACCTTGACATCATGATCGCGCGCGGAGCGGCCACCGAAGCCGATAAAAAGGCTATTTTGAGCCGTATAAGCTTTGTTACGGACGACGCCGCCGCCTATACGGACGCGGATTTCGTCATCGAGTGTTATCCGGAGGTCATGGAAACAAAGCAGGATTTGTTTGCCCTCGTCGAAAAATTCTGCCGCGACGACTGCATACTTGCGACCAACACGTCGGTTATGAGCCCGACCGAGATCTCCAAAAAGTGCAGGCGCAGGGAAAGGGTTGTCGGGGCGCATTTCTGGAACCCCGGGCATTTGATTCCGCTCGTAGAGGTTGTGAAGTCGGATTTCACCAGCGAAGAGGTCATGCAGGCGACGATGGAGCTTCTCAAACGCGTCGGGAAAAAGCCCATATACTGCAAAAAGGATGTCCCCGGCTTTGTCGCGAACCGCCTCCAGCACGCGCTGTGGCGAGAGGCCTTTTACATGGTCGAAAACGGGATAGCGGATCCCGCCACGGTAGACGAAGCGTGCAAATACGGTCCGGGGCTCAGATGGCCGGTCATGGGGCCGATGGAAAATTCCGATCTGGTAGGTATCGAGCTCACAAACAATATACATAAGTATATCCTCAGGCATCTTGCGGACAACCATGAGCCCTCCCGGCTGCTGCAGGAAATGCTGGACCGCGGCGAGCTGGGCTTCAAAAGCGGAAAAGGCTGGCAGGAATGGACGCCAGAGCAGATGAAGGCGTCCAGCGACGGCCTGAAGGAATATCTTATCGATTACGCTGCAAAAAACAAAAAATAAGCTTTTTTGCACGGACATATGATCAAAAAACTGAAAAAACAATTATAACGGAGGAAATAAAAATGGGAAAGAAAGTATTTGTTGACCTGACGCACCCCTTCAGCGCGGAAATTCCCCGCTGGCCATATTTTGACAAGCCAGTAATCGACAACGCCCATACGATGGCCAAAGGCGGCGTCCTTACGCAGAAGATTACCTGCACCATGCACACCGGGACCCACGCCGACGCTCCGCGCCATGTCATGGAAATCGAGTTTGACGGCAAGAGGGCGCGTTACACGCATGAAATGCCTGTCGACGCCTATACCGGAGACGCGGTATGCCTCCCGATAGAGATAGAGCGCTGGGGGCTCATACTTCCGAAGCATCTCGAAGCCGCATGCGAAAAAGTCGGCATCAAGCCGAGCGAGCTTGAGGGCATGGTACTCTGCCTTAATACGGGCATGCACCGCAAGTTTGACGACAGCAAGGAGTACTATCATTATGCAAGCGGCACCGGCGTCGAGGCGGGCAGATGGTTTGTAAAGCATAAGGTGAAGTGCGTGGCGATGGACAGCCAGGCCCTCGACCACCCGCTGCACACCGCCATGGGCAACAACGGCATGACGCGCATGAATCTCATCGGAGCTTCCGGCAAGACCATATGCGAGGAATACATAGAGCAGTTCGGCGAAGAAGCCTACGCCGAATTCGACAAGGAAGTCTATATCAAAATCTACGGCAAGGAAGCATACGACAAAAAGTTCGGCGATCTCGAAGCGATAGGCTGCTGGGGCACATGGGAGCCCTGCCACAAGCAAATGCTGGGGCATGGCATCGTGGGCGTTGAAAACCTCGGCGGAGACCTTGACAAGGTCACTGGCAAGCGCTTCAGGTTCTACTGCTTCCCGCTCCGCTGGTACATGGGCGACGGTTCCATGGTCCGCTGCGTCGCAGAAATAGACGAAGACGATCTTAACGACGTGCCGGACAGGACCTACGCTTACGGCGGCTGCATCTGAGGCCGGTGCAGCCTGATGAAGGCCGTATCACCACTTCTTGAAATTGAGGAATGATTACGATGACAGAGCTTAAAAATAAGAGGATAATTACGGTCGCGACGACCGGAGCGTGGCCTACGAAGGAAAATACGCCGAACGTACCCATAGAGCCGGCCGAAATAGCGGAGGAGATATATAACTGCTGGAAGGCAGGCGCAGCGATAGCGCATATACATTGCCGCGACGACAAGGGAAAGGCGGCTATGGTATTTGAGAAGTTTGAGGAAACCGTAAACCTTCTGAGAGCAAAAAAGGACTGCGACATAATAATAAACCTGACTACCTCCGGGGGCGTAAACCTTCTCGAGGAGGACAGGATAAAGCCCTTTTACGAGCTCGTACCGGAAATGGCTTCCTACGACTGCGGCACTATGAACTGGCAGCACACGACCGTCTTTGAAAACAACCCTAAATTCCTCGAAAAACTGGGTCTTCTGATGCAGGAAAAGGGAGTGAAGCCTGAAATCGAGGTGTTCGACCCGGGCATGATTTACAACGCGGGCTATCTCCTGAAAAAGGGCTTCATCAAGGCCCCTCTCCATTTCCAGTTCTGCATGGGAGTGCCGGGGGGCATAGGCGCCTCGACAAAGAACCTCGTGTTCATGAAAGACACCATGGAAGAGGTGGCTCCGGGCTCGACATGGTCGGCGTTCGGCGTCGGCGCGAGCGCGATGGAGATTCTGTATGCGACCGTGGCGATGGGCGGACATGTGAGAGTAGGAATGGAGGACAACGTTTATTACAAAAAGGGCGTTCTCGCCGACAGCAACATGCAGTTCGTTGCCCGAGCAAAACGCATTATAGAAGAATTCGGCTGCGAGGCCGCGACGCCGGACGAAGCCAGAGAAATACTGCACCTGAACCCAAGGAAATGAGCCTGATGTTTTTGAAAATGGCATCTTCGGGATGTCATTTTCTTATGTAACCTGTTTTTTGCGAGGCAAAAGCCGAGACCGCGGGGAGCGGACTGAAGCCGAGTCTGCGTTCCCGCCGGTACAATAATTGATTTGGAGGATTCCGAATGAAGGAAGTATATATTGTAAATTGCTGCAGGACGGCTATCGGCAGCTTCGGGGGAAGCCTTAAGGACACCTCCGCTCCCGAACTGGGCGCGGTTGTGATCAGGGAAGTCCTCTCAAGAGGCGGGGTCAGGCCGGAGCAGGTGGACGAGGTCATGTTCGGATGCGTGCTTACGGCGGGGCTCGGGCAGAATGTCGCGCGCCAGGCGTCTATCAAGGCCGGTATTCCCGCTGAGGTTCCCGCTTGCACCATTGACATGGTTTGCGGCTCGGGCATGAAGGCCGTTATAGAGGCGTCGAGGGCGATACTCGCCGGTGATGCCGACATTATCGTTGCGGGCGGAACCGAAAACATGTCGGCCGCGCCGTACGCCGTGCCCGCCGCCCGCTGGGGCGCCAGAATGGGGGAGGCAAAGCTCGTAGACACCATGGTGAACGACGCTCTGACCGACGCTTTCAACAATTATCACATGGGCATTACCGCCGAAAATATCGTCGAGCAGTGGGGCCTGAGCCGCGAAGATCTGGACGCCTTCGCCCTCTCGTCTCAGGAAAAAACGGCGGCCGCCAAAAAGGCTTCGAAGTTCGCGGCGGAAATAGTCCCGGTGCCCGTAAAGGTCAAAAAAGACGTCGTGATGTTTGACGCGGACGAATATCCAAGAAGCGATACGAGCGCGGACGCGCTCTCAAAGCTGAAGCCCGCGTTCAAGCCCGACGGAAAAGTGACCGCGGGCAACGCCTCCGGCATAAACGACGGCGCCGCAGCCATACTGCTGGCCTCCGCCGAAGCAGTTAAAAAGTACGGGCTCAAGCCGATGGCAAAGCTGATCGGCTGGGGCCAGGGCGGGGTCGATCCCAAAATCATGGGCGTGGGACCTGTCCCCGCGTCAAAAAACGCGCTTAAAAAAGCGGGTCTTACGATGGCAGACATCGATCTTGTAGAAGCGAACGAGGCCTTTGCCGCGCAGGCGCTTGCGGTGGCTCGGGAACTCGGCTTCGATATGGAGAAGGTAAACGTGAACGGAGGGGCCATCGCAATCGGACATCCCGTCGGAGCCTCCGGAGCCCGCATAATAGTCACTCTTCTTCATGAAATGGAAAAAAGGCCGGATGCCAGGCGCGGCCTCGCGACTCTCTGCATAGGCGGAGGAATGGGCGTGGCGACTGTGTTCGAAAAATGCGAAGCATAAACAGGAGGTAGGCTGTGCCAAAATTTATTACATTAGCGGAAGCTGTGGAAATGATACCTGACGGAGCCTCGATAATGGTAAGCGGCTTTATGGGCTGCGGCAACCCGCATAAAATCATCGACGCCTTATCCAAGAGCGGCAAGGGCAATTTCAAGCTCATATGCAACGACGGCGCCCAGCCGGGAGGCCCGATGGGCGAGGATTACTACGGGGTCGCGAAGCTCATACATAACCGTCAGGTAAAACATATGGTAGCCACACACGTCGGACTGAACCCGGAAGTGGGCAAACAGATGAACGAAGGCGCGATGAGGGTGGACCTGATCCCGCAGGGCTCTTTTGCGGAAATGATCCGCGCCGGAGGGGCGGGGCTCGGCGGCGTTCTCACACCAACGGGAGTCGGCACTATTGTTGAGGACTACAAGGACTATGTGCACTCCGTCCAGGAGATAGACGGCAGGAAGTATCTGCTCATGAAGCCCATACGCGCGGATTTCGCGCTCATCAGCGGACATATTGTTGATACGGCGGGCAACATATGGTACAAGGGCGCGACAAGGAACTTCGCCCTGCCCATGGCCACCGCCGCCGATATCGTCATAGTTGAAGCCGACCGTGTGGTCGAGGCCGGCGAGATCGAGCCCGAAAACGTGGTAACCTCCGGCATTTTTGTCGATTATATCGTGGACGGAGGTAAGGTAAGTGGATAAGGACAACATCAAAAGCTATATTATTGCCCGCGCGGCCAAGGAAATGAGAGACGGAGACATAGTAAATCTCGGCATAGGCATGCCGACGATGGTGCCGAACTTCCTGCCGAAAGACGTCAAAGTTATTATCCAGGCGGAAAACGGCCTGATGCGGGTAATTCCCTGCACCGAGGAAACCTGTGAGCCGATTTATAAAGTCGACGCGGGCGCGACTCCCGTTTCCGTCGCTCCGGGCGGAAGCTATTTCGATTCGTGCACGTCATTCGGGATGATAAGAGGCGGCCATATTGACGTGACCGTGCTCGGAGCGCTGGAGGTAGACGAAAAGGGCAACCTCTCAAACTGGATAATCCCCGGCAAGAAGCTGCCCGGGATGGGAGGCGCGATGGACTTGGTCGTCGGGGCGAAAAAGGTCATAGTCACCATGGAGCATACGCAGAAAGGCGAGCCGAAGATACTCAAAAATTGCCGCCTGCCGTTGACGGCGGTAAACTGCGTCGATCTGATAATAACGGAAATGGGCGTGATGGAAGTGACCCCGAAGGGGCTGGTGCTGACCGAGATCAACCCCGAATATTCGGTCGAGGAGGTGCAGGCCGCAACAGAGGCGGTGCTCATCGTATCCCCCGGTCTTAAGCCGATGTCATAAAGCCTGAAAAGGCGGAAACGCACAAGGTCCGCCGGAAAGCTCATCTTAAGCTGAGTTTCCGGCGGGCCTTGAATTTTCCGTTAGCGGTTTTTGCCCCGGCCGCGGATGGCCTTCAATCCCTGTAAAACAGAATGCATATTATTCTTGAAAAGAAAGCTCGTTTGGTGCTATAATAAACGGCGGTGATGGAGTTCGCCTTAACCGCTGTAAGCTGATGACTCCTATGGACGACCGGACGGTTGTTTGCGGGAGCCATTTTTATACCCGGGGCAATAGCCGGGAATCTTTGCGGCGTGTTTCATGAGCTGTTTCCGCCGAAAGATTTGATTGCTTCAAACGGAATATAAAAAGTACTGGAGGAAAGCAAATGCTGTATTCAAGCGAAGTGGAGCATATGTGCGCTGTCGCCAAGGGCGCATACCACGGTCCGGCGCCAATACCCGAGGAGGGCAAATGGGTGCAGGCAAAGGAAATAAAGGACATTTCCGGACTGACTCACGGCGTCGGCTGGTGCGCGCCGCAGCAGGGCGCCTGCAAGCTGACGCTGAACGTAAAGGACGGAATAATTGAAGAGGCGCTGGTGGAAACACTCGGCTGCTCGGGAATGACGCATTCGGCTGCCATGGCCTCCGAAATTCTGCCGGGCAAGACTATACTCGAGGCGCTCAATACGGACCTTGTCTGCGACGCTATCAACGTCGCTATGCGGGAGCTGTTCCTTCAGATAGTGTACGGGCGCAGCCAGACGGCTTTTTCCGAGGGCGGGCTGCCAGTCGGTGCCAGCCTTGAGGATTTGGGCAAAGGTATGAGAAGTCAGGTCGGAACCATGTTCGGCACCAGGGCCAAGGGCGCCCGCTACCTTGAGCTGACAGAGGGCTATGTAAGCCGCATCGCCCTTGACGAGAACGATGAGATTATAGGATATGAGTTTATCAGCCTCGGAAAGATGATGGACTTCATAAAGAAGGGCGAGGACGCGAACGCGGCGCTCGAAAAGGCAAAGGGCACATACGGGCGTTTCTCGGAAGCCGCAAAATACATCGACCCGCGTCACGAATCCGGAGGAGACACATGGCAACGTTCGAAAGCTATGAGCGCCGCATAGACAAGATAAACGGCGTATTGGCCGAATACGGGATTTCCTCGCTCGACGAGGCGAAGGCAATCTGCGACAAAGCCGGAGTCTGCCCAGCGGATATCGTGAAGTCCGTCCAGCCAATCGCGTTCGAAAATGCCGGCTGGGCCTATACCGCCGGCGCAGCTATCGCTTTCAAAAGGGGAGTAAGGACCGCGGCGGAGGCGGCCGAGGCGATCGGTATTGGCCTTCAGAGCTTCTGTATTCCGGGAAGCGTGGCGGAGGACCGCAAGGTCGGCCTGGGACACGGAAATCTGGCGGCAATGCTGCTGCGGGACGAGACGAAATGCTTCGCTTTTTTGGCCGGACATGAGAGCTTTGCAGCGGCCGAGGGCGCGATAGGCATTGTGAAGAACGCGAACAAGGCGCGAAAGTCGCCGCTCCGCGTTATTCTGAACGGGCTTGGAAAGGACGCGGCGCAGATTATTTCTCGAATCAACGGTTTTACCTATGTGCAGACGCAGTTTGATTATTACAGCGGAGAAATCAAGGTCGTGCGTGAAATAGCCTATTCGGCGGGGGAGCGCGCGCAGGTGCGCTGCTATGGCGCGGACGATGTGCGCGAGGGCGTCGCAATCATGCACCTCGAGGGTGTCGACGTGTCCATAACCGGCAATTCCACCAACCCGACAAGATTCCAGCATCCCGTAGCAGGGACTTATAAGAAGGAGTGCATGGAACAGGGGAAGAAGTACTTCTCGGTCGCCTCGGGAGGCGGCACAGGGCGGACCCTGCATCCGGACAACATGGCCGCGGGCCCCGCTTCCTACGGCATGACCGACACTATGGGCAGGATGCATTCGGACGCGCAGTTCGCGGGCTCGAGCTCCGTACCCGCCCACGTCGAAATGATGGGCTTCCTCGGCATGGGCAACAACCCCATGGTCGGAGCCACAGTTGCCGTCGCCGTCGCCGTTGCGCAGGCCTTAAACAAATAGCCGGGTTTTGCATAAACAGGCTCCCGCTGCGTTATAAAGCGAGAAAACGGACAGAAGAGAGGCGGAAGGGGCGTGGCCAGTGCGCTAATCTGCCGCCGGAAAGCGTCTGGAAAGCCTCCGATGTGCGCAGCCTTGCCTTCCCGCTTTCACGGACTCAAAGCAGACCGGTTTGGCGCCGCACAAAAAGGATTGTCCGGCCCTGTTTTAGCGCCCCTCGCATTTTCTTATACTGAATACCGGGGAAAGAAGTTCTCCCCCGGCGAAAGCCGAAACCGCAATTAGCTGATGACTTCTGCTATAATAGCAGAGACATCAGCTTTTTGTCTCTGAGGAAGGAGAAATTCTATTGTTTTACAGTATTTTGTTTCCGGACGGTGGACGGCATGAGCGCCCTTCGGCGAAAGAAATGCCGGAATGCTTCAGGGACCTGAACCTGGACCAGATATTCACGCCTCTTCTAGAGAGAAAAAAGCGGTTTGGCCTTGACGGGCTTTTCTTCACGTCCTTGCGGGAGCCCGAGGTCATAAGATACAGGCAGGACGTGATGCGTGATCTGGAAAACGAAGATTTGTTTGCCCTCGTCTCGCATTTTTCTGAAGCCGTTTTCGATCTGGACTGGAGGCTGGAGGCTCTTTACAATGTGCTGGGCTCCGAAAAGTCATACGAAAACAATTACCTGGCGCGGGGAAGGATGCTTTATTGCGCGGAGCTTTACTGCAAGGAGGTAACGGCTCTCTCGGAAGGCTTAAGGGGCATGGACGTCCGGTCTTCGGGCCTCCGCTCGCTTGCCGGGTATCTTGACGAGTACAGGCGATCCGATTTTTTCGTAAAGCTCGAAGGGGATATCGGCAGGCTCCGGTACAGGCTGGATTCGGTTAGTTATAATATGCTGATAAACAACGGGCAAATCCGCGTCCGCAAGTACGAGGGTCAGCCGGATCTTTCGGCGCAGGTTATTGAAATGTTCGATAAATTTCGCCGGGACGGCGTAAAGGATTACCGTAAAAAGCTTTCAAACGAGCCTGTGGCCAATCATGTTGAAGCGGCGGTCCTTAACATGGTGGCAAAGTATTACAGGGATATCTTTGCGGAACTTGATGCTTTCTGCGAAAGCCGCCTGCGTTTTCAGGATGCCGCCATAACGCGCTTCGCAGGAGAGGTGCAGTTTTACATCGCGTGGCTCGACCATATACGCCCGCTCCGCGCGGCGGGACTGCATTTCAATTACCCCCATCTGAGCGAAACCGCGGAGCATCTTTACAATTATCAGGGTTTCGATCTCGCTCTGGCCCTGAAAAAGCAGGGCGCCGTTGTTACAAACGATTTTGTGCTTGAAGCGCCGGAACGGATCATTGTCGTCACGGGTCCCAACCAGGGCGGCAAAACGACCTTCGCGCGCGCCTTCGGGCAGCTTCACTGGCTGATGTCTCTCGGCCTTTGCGTGCCCGGAAGCGAATCGGCCCTGTACCTTTTCGACGGGATTCTGACTCATTTCGGCAGGGAGGAGGATCTGTCCACCCTAAACGGCAAACTTCAGGACGACCTTGTCCGGCTGCGCGAGCTGCTCGACAAGGCGACCAGCGGAAGCGTTATTATTGTAAATGAAATATTCTCCTCCACGACGCTTTCCGATGCGCTGGTCCTGGGTGAGCGAATGATGGACGCTTTTGCGAAGCTGGGGGCCCCGGCGGTGGTCGTGACGTTCTTGGATGAGCTTGCCCGCAGGGGAGAGGAGACCGTCAGCATGATGAGCACCGTGAAGGAAGAGGATCCATCTCAGCGGACTTATAAAATCATACGCAAGCCGCCGGACGGGCTCGCATACGCCATGCATATCGCGGGCAGACACGGCCTTACATATGAGCAGCTCAGCAGGAGGTTGAAAGCATGAAGGCGAACCTGATGTTCCGCGACAGGGACTTCGATATAAAAGCCGCTCCCTGCTTCGGGAAAGCCGCCCTTATGGCGGATCTTGAGCTTGAGCGGGTAGTAACCAGCATGTCGCGCGGCGACGAAACGATAAAAGCCGCTTGCAGCGCCGCCGTTTTCAGCCCTCTGCTTTCACGGGAGGATATAAGCTTCCGGCAGTCAGTGCTCATGGACGCTCTTGAAAACCCTGAGCCTGTTCGGAAGCTCTACGAAATAACCCGCGATACCCACAAGAAAAAAAGCGGTTCATGGTACTGGCTGTACCCGTCGCAGTATCTTGCCAGCACGTTTTCGAGCGCAGTCGGGCTTCTGAAAATTTATTTGGAAATGCTGGGTGAGCTTCGCGGCGTGGCCGATGAAAGCATCGGCGGATTCAAATCCGAGGGCTTTGTCGGGCTTCTCTCCATGCTTCGGCGCGAACTTGACAATAACTATCTTGAACGCGCGGATGAAATGCTGGAGGAGCTGAAGGACGGCGAAGGTCTGCTCGTCAGCGCAAAGCTGGGCGGCTACCTTCAGGGCGTCGACTATGTGCTCCGAAGGAAAGAAACCTCGCATTTCTGGCGCAACTGGGTATTCGCGCCCTCTTTCTCCCTCGCGCCGCGCGACGACGCAGGCGCAAAGGATATGGGAAACCGGCGCGACCGCGCGATTAACGACGTTACCAACGCCCTCGCGCAGGCCACGGAGCATATTGAAGGCTTCTTCAATATGCTGAGGGACGAGCTTGCCTTCTTTGTAGGCTGTCTGAACCTCAGAGACGCGCTTAGCGCCTTGGGCATGCCGGTATGCATACCGACGCTGCTGCCCCCGGAAAGGGAGGAGCGCTCCTTTAAGGCACTGTATGACGTCAGCCTTGCCCTTGCGAAAAACGAGTCCGTGGTGGGCAACGAGCTGCTGGCGTCCGGCAAGAGGCTTTATATTGTCACAGGGGCCAATCAGGGCGGCAAATCCACGTTTCTGCGGAGCGTGGGGCAGGCGCAGCTCATGGCTCAGGCAGGGATGTTCGTCGGAGCGGAGAGCTTTTCGGCGCCCGTAAGAAGCGGGGTCTTCTCACATTTTAAGAAAGAAGAAGACAAAGCTATGGGAAGCGGGAAACTGGATGAGGAGCTATCCCGAATGAGCGCCCTGTCGGACAATCTGAAAAGCGGCTCGATGATGCTGTTTAACGAATCCTTCGCCGCAACAAACGAGCGGGAGGGTTCGGAAATCTGCCGCCAGATCACGCAGGCCCTGATCGAAAACGGAATCGAGGTTTTCTCTGTAACTCACCTCTATACATACGCCGCCGCGTTTTTTGGGAATGAAAAAACCCTTTTCTTAAGGGCCGAGCGTCTTGAAAACGGAGAGCGAAGCTTTAAGATCGTGCCCGGGGAACCGCTGCATACGGCCTTCGGCGAGGATCTGTACAGAAAGATATTTATTGAAGGCGAGGAATAAGGGCTTGAAGGCGAAACTTGAAACCATAATAAAACTGATGAGCGAAACCAATATACTTGAGGAGCAGGTGCAGAGCGCCTTTGAACTTAGCCGCAGGTATTCAGAAAAGGAGCTCGTCGTATCTGTCATAGGCCAGTTCAAAAGAGGGAAGTCGTCGCTCATTAATGCAATGCTTGGCGAGGACATCCTGCCGGTGGGGATAATTCCTCTGACTACCGTCGTTACCGAGATACGCAGCGGAGAAAGCTTCAAAGCGCTTGTAGGATTTTCCGACGGCTCCGAAAAGGAAATACCCAGGGAGGAGCTGCCGGAGTATGTCAGCGAACAGCTGAACCGCGACAATCACAAGAAAGTTTCCGAGGTAAAGCTCTGGACCGAGCGGGAGCTGTTCGGGAAGGGTGTCGTGCTGGTAGACACCCCCGGCGTAGGCTCGATACACCAGCACAACACCGAAACATCGCACGCATATATCGAAAAAAGCGACGCGGTGCTCTTTCTTCTGTCGGTAGACAGCCCGGTAAGCGAAACGGAGCGGGATTTTCTGCTGAAAACACGCGAGCACGCCTCAAAGTTTTATTTTGCCGTGAATAAAATCGATACAATCAGCCGCGAGAACCTGGCGGAATTCATCTCTTATTGCGGCAGGCTGCTGTCGGAAGCGGTCGGCTTCGACGCGGTTCTTTATCCGGTAAGCGCCAGGACCGGGGAAGGCATAGGCGAGATTGTAAAAAAAATTACGGAGGACATACACGCTTCCTATGAGGAGCTGCTTTCCTCTTCCATAGACTTCAAGCTCGGCAACATAATTTCGCAGGCTAAATCCAAGATGCATCTTTATCTGAAAGCGGCTTCGATACCCGCCGAGGAGCTTGAAGACAGGGTGGCCGAGATCATTAAGAAGCAGGCCTCGCTGGAAGCCCTATCGGACGAGGTTCAGGTGCTTGCCAGGAAGCAGGCCGAAAGGCTTGTGGGGCGCATAGAGGAACGCGTAAACGCCATGCTGCCCGAGCGGCTGTCCGGCATAAGGGACGCTGCCCTGAGCCGGTATGAGGCTTTGAAAACGCTGCCGTCCAAACAATTCGAGCAGAAAATGCTTGCCGAGCTTGAGGCCCTTCTCCGCGAAGAGGTCGGCAGGATAAACGACGCCGGGCTTTTGATGCTTGAGGAAGGATATTCGGAGATAGTCGGCTCACTTAATAAAAAAGCCGCCGATACGGCGCTGTATCTCTCGGATATGGTAAGGGAGTATTTCGGGATAGACTATCCTGTAAACAGCAAGGAGTTTTCGGTTTCGTCAAGGGACGACTTCTTTTTCCGCATGAGCCGGGGCGGGAGCATCTATCTGGACGCCGACAGGCTGACCCATCTTTTGCCCAAAGCCAAGGCCAACGCCAAGATTTTTGAGCGCGCCCTTCAAAAGGCGACGGACGACCTTGAGCTTAACAAAAACAATATTCTGTATAATTACCGCTACAAAATGCAGGAAAGCCTCCGGCCCATGTGCAGGGAGTTCTCGGAAGACATTTCGAAAATGGGCTCGGAACTTGTCAGGCTGCTCAAGCGCCTGGAGCAGGACCACAAATCCGAAAGCGAGGGCTTCGGCAGGATAAAAGCCCGGTTTGAGGAGATTATGAGCCAAATGGATTGCCTGGACTGAATTTCTATGCTACTATTTTGGCGAAAGGCAAAAAAGACTGATTTGAAGGTGAGAAAATGAAGATAGACATTCCGGGATATCGGGTTTTGGAAATCGAGAACATAGTCATGGACTTCAACGGCACCATAGCGATCGACGGCATTATGAGAGAGTCCGTGAAAAGCCGCATAATTCGCCTGGCGGAGCAATTCAAAGTTCATGTCATCACCTCGGATACGCAGGGCACCGCGTCGAGGGAGCTTGAGGGTCTGCCCGTAACACTAAGGATTTTCAACAACTCAAGCGCGGGTGAATGCAAGCTGCGGACGGTGAACGAGCTCGGCTGCGGCAAATGCGCATGCGTCGGAAACGGGAACAACGATCTGGCAATGTTCAGAGCTGCTGCGCTCTCGATAGCGGTTTTGGAAACGGAGGGGCTTTACGCTCCGATTCTTTCGGAAGCTGACCTGCTGGTCAAGTCTAGCGAGGACGCGCTTGATCTGCTTTTAGACACAAAGCGTCTGATTTCCGGTCTGAGAGCTTAGGCCAGGCCCTCTGAGACGGATGAAAATCGCCGTTTATAAGTTTATAATTTTTGAAATAATAGTGCAAGCCAAAGCTCTCCGCTTAACTGCAAAAAAAGCCTCCGGATGTCCGGAGGCTTCAGACTGTCGAAAAAGCCCAAAGGGCTTTTTGACAAGGGGGTTACATGACGGCCGCTCTGCCGCGCCCGTCATGAGAGGTGTCATTTCCGACGTACACGCCGCCGGAAATGACAGATTTGACTTTGTTTCCGCCATTCGTGGCGGAAATTCTGCGAAGCTTTTTTGCTGTAAACAAGTATTTCGACACGCTCAAGCCTCCGGATGTCCGGAGGCTTTTTATATTTATTCCCTGCCGAGCTTTCC
>JAJUGN010000062.1 GCA_029265975.1 Clostridiales bacterium | reverse complement strand
AGAACTTGTTTACAGCAAAAAAGCTTCGCAGAATTTCCGCCGCGAATGGCGGAAACAAAGTCAAATCTGTCATTTCCGGCGGCGTGTACGTCGGAAATGACACCTCTCATGACGGGCGCGGCAGAGCGGCCGTCATGCAATTCCCTTGTCGAAAAAGCCCAAAGGGCTTTTTCGACAGTCTGAAAAAATCCTGCCTGACGGCAGGATTTTTTACGCAAATTTTGGCATAATTTAGTTTTTTATGCTTGAGAGGGCAGGCATAAGGTAGTATAATCAGCTTATAATCTGAGAAAACTCGGAGGATTACCTGCCGGTGACAAAAAAAAACATTTTTGAAAAGATAAACGGCGCTTATTCTTACAGCCTTGAAATGAGCAGGCTGGAGGAGCTTATCCATGCCAAGGGCGGAGTCAAGCTGGAAAACTCGACCTCAAATTCCTCCATTCCCGCAGTGAGCTTTTTCCCGCTGGAGGAGTTTATAGATAAGACCGTCTTTCGCAAATGGAAGGGGCGCGGAAGCTGCATAAGCTGCAAGGATATGCGCAAGGAGCTTGGGATAGCGCAAATACTCGCCAAAGAGGATCCCAGCGCAGAGGAATTTCTTACATACCTCGAATATGTAGCCAACCTGTTTTTTCTGTTCAGGACTACGAATCTAATCCCCGGCTACCGCCACTGTGAAACGCTTGTGACTGTCGCGGCGCGTGAGAATCTCGAAAGGAACCTGGAGCTGCTCAATTCAGAGATCCTGGAATTCTCGGCCGAGGAAAGGGTCGTCATCGTGGAGAAGAACGCGCCTGCAAAAGTCGCATCCGAAACCGTCGACACCTCGCTCGGGAATCTCATTAATCTTTACAACCATCACTCGATGGCCGGAGATCTCGAATCCAAACGAGAAATACTCGGCGTAATGGGCAGGGAGCTTGAGCTGAACAGGGTTCGCCTTTCCGAACTCAATCAGCGCCTGACCTCAAGCCTTTTCTACCTGCTGAGCTACCTCGACATACGCCGCAGCGGCCGAAACAAAAACGATTTTCATTACAGGGATGCTGTTTCTAAGATGCCGCCGGAGGAGCTCGAATCCTGGTACGACGAGCTCTATCAGATGTGCATTTTCGCTTTCCTCACGCTCGAGCAGGAGGACAGCTACGATCGCGTAAAAAAGCTTATGGATAAGATGGACTGCTCCTGCTGAGCGGCCTTATTGCTCCCGGCTCATTTTTCAAAGGCGGGCGCTGCGAATTTCGACAAAAAACCGTTAAAATACCTGGTCAGCTTAGAATGCGGACCAGGTATTTTCGCTATTTATCGACCAATATTTACATTAATTGTTATTATTTTCCTATATTTTTAATGCGGAGGTGATCCGCATTGGATTATACATTAAAGAAATTTTCCCGGGACATGGTGTGGGAAATCCTGCTGCGGGAGGAGGTGAAGGAATTGCCCGTAAAGGTTTCCGACATATGCGCGGGACTCGGCATATCCCTGAAACGCTACCGCTCTACCGACGGAAACTGCGGCTTTTGCAATATAGTGGGCGGCATACCCTACATATTTGTCGATTCCGGCTCCGAAAGGAGCGTCAGAAGATTTACGGCGGCGCACGAACTGGGGCATATACTGCTCGGACACGTCGGCGATTTCACTGATCTCAGACATCGGGATCCCCAAGACCCCGGGAAGCTGGAGTCCGACGCCGATGCTTTCGCCATAAGCCTTCTGGCCCCGTCCTGCGTTCTTTTGGGCTGCGGAGTAAAAAACGAAGAGGAAATCGCTTCTCTCTGCGATATAAGCCTTGAAATCGCCTCAAAGCGTATGCGGAGGGTTCGCGCTCTCAGAAGGCGCGGACGCCTCAATTGCTCCTACGAAGAAATAGAGCTGCTAAGGCAGTTTATGCCCTTCATATATCGGTATCGTCGGGCATCTGGGAAATGATAAACCTGATGGCCTGCATTTGGTCGTCGGACAGCCTTCTCTCCACATACGAGCCGTCCCTGCCCCGGAGCCTTATCACATTACCGCCCTCTTCCGGGGCGGGAATCTCCCTGCCCATCAGTGCGTCTACCGTAACTCCGAAGAAATCGGCAATCTTTACAAGGCTGGCCGCCCCCGGAGTCCCCTTGCCTTTCTTCCAGTCCGAGAGCGAGCTCTGAGAGACCCCTGTCGCCTTCCATACGGCATAGTGCGTCAGAGAACGCTCCTTCATCAATTTTTCAAAAATCTCGTACAATTTTTATCGCCTCCTACAAAAATACAATCTCGTAGTATTTTACCTTGACATCGCTTAGCATATCGTAGTATTATTTGCTTAAAAATACAGTATCGTAGTATTTGTTAACTCAAAAATGAAGTGGAAATAATAAAAATAAAAGCAAAAATAAATATTTTATACTTATCTTTTCACTAGTATATCACAAATCCGAAGTAATTACAACCATTTTATCAGAAAAAAGGAGGATCCGAAGTCATGCAGTACGGCGATACTTACGAAGAGATATTGAAGTGTTTGAGCTGCCGATATCCGAGATGTACCAACTGCCTCGAATACGTCGGGAGCTCCAGGTCACCCAAACTTAAGCGAGGACTTATTTTTTCACACAGCCGCATTTTGCGGCTTTACAAAAGCGGGCTCGGCGATGCGGAGATAGCTCGGAGGCTTGGCTGCCACAGGCACACGGTTTACAGATGGCGGCTCCGCAACGAGCTTCCCTGCAACCCCAGCCCGCGCCCCAAAAACGAGGTGCTCTCTTGAACGGAAAATATGACTCCCGCCTCAGTCCCATGACTAGGCTCATATACGGCGACCTCCTTCTGCGCTGCAACTACGGCGCACGCCCGACGTGCGTCACGGACAAAGAGCTTGCCGAGCGTTTTGCGCTTACCGAAAGAAGCGTCAGCAGAATTGTTAATGTGCTCTGTCGCGAGGGCTACCTCGTCAAAAAAAACGCCCACAGAAAGCGGACGCTGAATATAGCGGACTTGCGCCGCGCCGCGCCTGAATTGACGGAGAAGCCCCGCAGGTCCGCCGGCAAAAGCGCGAATGCAACCCACAAGGTGAGAAAATGAAGCCTAACCTATTTTATGACCCCGACCCAATGAACGCTCCGTACATGCTCTGCTCAGAGTGCGGCGGGGAATGCTACGAGATGAGCGTTATGTATACATGGGCTAAAAAGCGGCGCGGTGTATGGGAGGATGCGCCGATCTGCGTTTCATGCTTCGAGGAGCTTTTTTCGGAGCTCAGCCCGGACGAAAAGGCTGAGCTTGTCGGCTCAAGGAAGATTATCGTCGGCGGAAGTTAAAGGGCGCCTGATGCGATAATACGCAAAAGAGTTCGGGGCAGCCGCGGGCGGAGCTTGCGATTTGATATTATGTTAATCACATAGCTTATGGCATCGGCAGAATTTTTTTAACTGCCGATGCCATTTATTCGTAAAATCACCTTATTTTCAGCACCTTGATCAAAAAATGGACTCCACTATATTACATTGATTATGTAAACGAAATTGTATATATTCAAGGTAAATTCTTTTTAAGGAGTTTGCTATGAACAAGAGGATATTGTCCTTACTTGCGGCTTTCGCATTCATCCTTTCCATCGGCGGCGGAGCGCTTGCAGCGGAGCCCTCGCAGCAGCAGACCGCGGCGGAGACGCTATATAGGCTCGGGCTTTTAAGGGGTACCGGGCTGAACGAAGACGGGACCCCTAAATTTGAGCTTAACCGCGGCCTCACAAGGCAGGAGGCTGTCACCATGCTTGTCCGCCTTCTCGGAAAGGAATCGGCGGCGCTTTCCGAAAATAACTGGATACCCTTCTACGATGTGGACGCCTGGGCGCGCCCTTACGTCGGCTACGCCTACGCAAAGGGATACACAAACGGCACAGGCCCGGCAACCTTCGGCGGCTCCGAAAGAGTAAGCGCAACCCAGTACATAACCTTTGTCCTCCGTGCGCTCGGCTACACCTCCGGAACCGACTTTCAATGGGATCGTGCATGGGGCCTTTCGGACCTTATCGGTCTGACTAAAGGCGAATACAGGGAAGGCGTTGAATTTCTTCGCGGCGGCGCCGTCGAGATTTCCCTCAGGGCCCTCTCCCAGACGACAAAACCGGACTCGACCACCCTTCTTTACAGGCTTTTTTCCGAGGGCGCCGTGAGCTCCGCCGCTGTAAACTTTTGCGGTCTCGGAGCGCTTCTGGAGGAAAAGCCCCTGAATATTATAGACAGCTATTTCAAGTTCAGAAACGCTGTTTTCAGCATCGAGTCTCATGACTCGCAGGGCGGGTTCGCAGCTTCCGGCAGCGGCTTTTTCATCGACTCGTCCGGCACCGCTGTAACAAGCTTCCGCTCAGTTCAGGACGCCGCCTCGGCGTCCGTGACGCTAAGGGACGGCAGGGTGCGCAAAGTGCTCGGCATTTACGATGTAAGCCCGGAAAACGACCTTGCGCTCATAAAGGTCGAGGGCGGCCCCTATGAGTTTTTGCGTGTTTCCTCCTCGGCGCCGACTGTGCTGTCCTCGGTTTTTGCGTTCTATTTCCCGCGCCTCGGTAGCTGCGCTATAACAAACGGCATACTTCTGAGCGCAAATCAGGAAATTGACGGCGTTTATTATTTGAAAAGCAGCGTCGAGATACCCTCAGGCGGCGGCAGCGGAGGACCGCTTTTGGACGCAGGCGGAAGGGTGATAGGCATTTGCTCGGATAAAAACGGCGACGGGCTTGCCGTTCCCTCCGCGGCGCTCGGAAGCCTTTCCCAAAAAATCCTCAAAGGCTTCTCCGACACTCCCTCCTATACCGGCTTCAGCTTCGCTCCCGACTTCGGCGCTTTTAACTCGTCGTCCTACGACCCGTCGCTGAGCGGCATAAAAAACGGGCTCGCCACCTACTATTACGAAAAAAGCTCTATCCCGACGTCCGATCCCGGCCCGGTCGAACGGTACAGAGCCCTGCTTTTGGGCCGCGGATTCACTTACAAGGGCTTTTTCAGCGGAGAGGACGGCAGCGGCGGATATCTGTACATGAAGGGAACCCACTTCGTCTATATCGGTACGGCGGCTGTGAACGACACCGAATATTACGTTGTGTCGGTATTGTGACATTTTTTCACCTTGTTGCCGCTGCTGCGGAGGATCTGTCCCGCAGCAGCGGCAAATGCTGATATTCCGAATTATCTCAACCTTTGTGCTTCATAAGGCCATAACGATGACGCTCTCTGAAAACATCCGCTCAAGGCATGCAATATTCTGCAACCCCCTGCAGTCAGAGGAGCCGAGGAACGCCTGTTTTGAATTAACTGAAAATTAATTATTTATCTATTGACTCATGTTCTTATATGCTATAAATTGTAATATGCTTAATAATTTTAGACATTTTCTGAAATCGAATTTATTGTTTCCGGGGTTGAATTATGAAAAAACGTGTTATCTCTTTTCTTCTTGTAGTCGTAATCCTCTGCTCTTTTGCGCCCTACGCAGGCGCAGTCAGCGGCAGATCCCTATACTGTGCGAACTCTCTTTACGCACTCGGCCTGATGCAGGGCACGGGCGTAAACCAGGACGGAACGCCCTATTTCGATCTTAACCGCGCTCCCACCAGGGCGGAGGCCGTCGCCATGCTTATCCGCCTGCTGGGCAAGGAAAAGGAGGCGCTCTCCGGAACCTGGTCCGCGCCCTTTTACGACGTCCCTGACTGGGCCAGGCCCTATGTAGGCTATGCCTACTCTCGCGGCCTCACTATGGGAATGGGCGAAAATGTTTTCGGCAGCGATTACAGCGTGACGGCCAGCCAATACATAACATTCGTGCTCCGCGCTCTCGGCTATACATCGGGGAAGGACTTCGAGTGGGACAAATCCTACCTTTTCTCGGACTCCTTGGGCCTGACCGACGGCTCATACAAAGACGGCGTCCCCTTCCTTCGCGGGGACGCGGCCATAGTATCCTACGCCGCCCTTTCGCAGAAGCTCAATAACGGTTCTACTCTGATAGGCTCCCTTTACGCCAGCGGCGCGGTTTCCTACGGCGCCGTCTCCGACGTCGGACTGGCTCCCCTCATAAACGCCGCCCTCTCTCCGACCGAAATATACGCCAAATGCTCCCCCGCGGTCTTTTTTATAGCGGTATATGATTCGACCGGGCACTCCATCGTGCAGGGAAGCGGCTTTTTCATCAGCAGCGACGGCACGGCCGTGACCAATTACCATGTTATCGAGGACGCGCACTCCGCGAAAATAAAAACGCTTGACGGGAAAATCTACAATGTGCTCGGAGTATGCTCCAGCGACGCGAATAACGACCTTGCGATAATAAAGGTTGACGGCACAGGCTTCCCGTTTCTTGAGCTTGGGGACGCAAAATCTGTTTCCGTAGGCTCCACTGTTTACGCGATAGGCAACCCGCAGGGACTTGAGGGCTCCATATCCCAGGGCATCGTATCCTTCTATTACAGAGAAATCGACAATACCCCTTTCATGCAGATAACTGCGCCGATTTCGCCGGGAAGCAGCGGCGGAGCCCTGCTTGACTCCTCCGGCAGAGTCATCGGGGTAACCACAGGCGGCATCGTCACGGGCCAAAGCCTTAACCTGGCCGTACCGATAAACTATCTCAAGGATCTTTCGCGTGATACATACATCGCCTTTGACAAGAACATCCCGACCGCCGGCAAGGAGGTGGGCTATTCCGCCTTAGTGTCCGTACCCGACTTCGGAGCCTATTTCGGCAAAAACCTTTACAATTCCAATTATTTCATGAACACTTTCAGTTACTATTACAGGAAATCTCCCACAATGAAAAACGCTATGGAGCATTACTTCGCGCTTCTTCAGAAGTGGGGCTTCACCTTCAAGGATAATTATTCCTACGGCTCAGTCAAGGGAAAGTGCTATATCAAGGACAATATCACCCTGATCGTCGCCCTTATCACCGACTCCGCCGGAAATGAGTACATAGCCGTTCAGATAACCCTTGATACAGACTCGGTGTACCCGAAGCTCGAGTCCGGCAGCCGCGGCTTCCCCACGGTGCCAAACTTTGAGATATACTTCGGACTCACCAGGTTCAGCAACACCATCACCGAAACGGGCTACATAAACCGCTACGAGCTGTCCGAGGTAAACGCCATAGACGCTCAGGCCGTTTCCGTATTCTGCGCGCTCCTTGAAAAATGGGGCTTCAGCTTTGTAAGCGGCAACGCGTCTCCGAGCTATGTTGCTTATCAGTACCGCAAAGACGATGTCAGCGTCAAAATAGAGAAAAAGGACGGCTATATTATTCAGACAGTGAGCAGATTGTCCGCATAGCGTTAATACGCAAACAGGGCGGCAGCGGTTGTTGCTCCTGCGCCGTTTGCAATCATCTAAATGAATTTTATAAACTTAAATACAGCGTGAAAACACGGCGCAGGGGTAAGCTCCCCCTGCGCCGTATTCAGCTTGTCAAAGAACTTGTTTACAGCAAAAAAGCTTCGCAGAATTTCCGCCATGAATGGCGGAAAAAAGTCAAACCTGTCATTTCCGGCGGCGTGTACGTCGGAAATGACACCTCTCATGACGGGCGCGGAAGAGAGGACGTCATGCAACCACCTTGTCAAAAAAGCCCTTTGGGCTTTTTTGACAGTCTGAACACGGCGCAGGGCTAGGCTACCTGCGTCGCATTTTTGGAGTATGTTTAATAAAAATGCCGTCGTACCGCTTTTTTATCTTTACATATTGTGATATAATTTTTTTCATATATTTTACTTACTTATAAATCCCGGAGGTTGGCCGATTGGAGAAGTTTTTCACAATGGCCGAGGTTCAGGCCTCGCTTTTCATATATCTGGCGGTGGGTTATTTTCTGAGGAAAAGGAAAACCGTATCCGACGAGACCAGAAAGGGGCTTTCCGACCTTGTTTTGTACGTTTTCCTGCCCTGCCTCGTGTTTGAGTCATTCAACATGGATATAACCTCCGCGCAGCTTGTCTCCGCCTCTGTTTTTCTGCTGGTTTCGACACTTGTCTGTCTTTTTTCCTTCCTGCTCGGAAAGCTAATCTACCTTAGATTCCCGGCTCCGAGGGCAAAGATACTCCGCTACGGCACTCTTATACCCAACTCCGTTTTTGCGGGGCTTCCGGTTGTGAGGAGCGCTTACGGCTCCCTGGGACTGTTTTACGCCTCTGTTTTTATTATTCCGCTCCGCATATTCATGTGGAGCGCCGGCGTCTCGATGTTCTATGACGCCGACTTCAGGACAAAGTTTAAAAGCGTGGCTCTGAACCCCGGGATAATAGCCGTGGTGCTTGGTTTAGGGCGGCTCCTCCTCCACATTCCGCTGCCTCCGTTCGTCGATACCGCAGTTTCAAAGATGGGCGACTGCACTACGGCCCTTTCCATGATGCTTGTGGGCATGGTGCTGGCAGACGTTGAACTGCGCAGCGTCTTTGACTCGGGCTGTTTCTACGCCTCCTTCGTGCGCCTCATTTTCATGCCGGTCTCCGTTCTGACAGCCCTTAAAGCTGCGGGCTTCGACCCTCTTATGACGGGCACGGCGGTAATCCTCACCTCCATGCCCTTCGGATCCACCGCTGCCATTCTTGCGCAGAAATACGGCGCGGACTGCGAATTTGCCTCAAAGTGCATTTTCCTAACAACGCTTCTCAGTCTTTTCACGCTGCCGGTAATTTCGACTTTTCTCTGAGCACCTGCAAAACAAAGAAACGGACGGTCCGAGCCGTCCGTTTCAGCGTGTCGAAAAACTTGTTTACGGCAAAAAAGCTTCGCAGAATTTCCGCCACGAATGGCGGAAACAAAGTCAAATCTGTCATTTCCGGCGGCGTGTACGTCGGAAATTACAACTCTCATGACGGCGCGGCAGAGCGTCCGTCATTAAGCCCCCTTGTCAAAAAAGCCCAAAGGGCTT
>JAJUGN010000018.1 GCA_029265975.1 Clostridiales bacterium | reverse complement strand
TAATGACGGACGCTCTGCCGCGCCCGTCATGAGAGGTGTCATTTCCGACGTTCACGCCGCCGGAAATGACAGATTTGACTTTTTTCCGCCATTCGTGGCGGAAATTCTGCGAAGCTTTTTTGCTGTAAACAAGTTCTTTGAAAAGCTCAAGCGGGAAACCAGGTTTCCCGCTTTTATCGATATTCTTATTTGATGATAAGAAGCGTGTCTCCGTTATTTACGGGCTTGCCTTCGGATACAAAAATCTCCGCTATCGTTCCTGCGCAGGGCGCGGTGATCTCGTTTTCCATTTTCATGGCCTCCAGGACGAGGATGACGTCTCCAGCCTTTACCGCAGTGCCAACCGGAGCCAGTATTTTGAATATGGTTCCGGGCAGCGGAGCCTTTACCGCCTCTCCTCCTGCGGTTGACGGTGCGGGAGCGGGGGCGGGTGCCGGCGCTGGTGCGAGAGCAGGAGCAGTAGGAGCGGGAGCGGGCGCGGGAGCGGGAACGGGGGCAGGAGTCGGTGCGGGAGCGGGCGCTGGCGCGGGAGCGGGAACGGGGGCATCATATTCGTCGGCAACTATCGCGCTTCCGCGTTCGACCACCACCTCGTATACTTTTCCGTTAAGAGTAACTCTGTACTTCATTTATATCACCCTTCTCTACATGGAGCCTTTCTCTTTTATGGATATAAACCTGAGCTCGTTCAGGGGAACCTTGAGCTCGTCGGCCACAATGGCCATAAGCATAGCCGCGGTTTTGGGCGGCACTGTTGTTATGTTAACCGAACCTCTGGAGCCTTTGGCGGGAGCAAGGCTGCGTTTGCGGCCGACAAGGGCCGGAATCCTTGTTTCCAAACTCGTTACCTCCTATTCGATGGCCTCTATGGAATATCTGGCCATGTTCTGCATCTTCTTTTCGCGGTCCGCAAAGAATTTCTCCGCGACCTGCGGGAAGGCGATATAGCTCAGAACATCCTCGTCGGACTCGGCGCGGTCGCCAAGCATGGCCTTGGTCTTTTCGAATTCAGGCTCGAGAAGGTCCGCAGGACGGCATTCTATGGGTTTTTCGTCACCGAGGATTTTCTTTTTCAGCTCCTGGTCGATCTCTCCGGGGGCCCTTCCGTATTCGCCCCTTACATAAGCCTTTATTTCCTTGCCTATGCTTTTGTATCTCTCCCCCAGCAGCACGTTTGTAGCCGCCTGTACTCCGACCATCTGGCTCAGTGGGGTGACGAGAGGAGGATAGCCCATGTCCTTGCGGACCCTCGGGGTCTCCTCGAGAACTTCGGGGAACTTATCCATCGCGTTCTGCGACTTGAGCTGCGAAATGAGGTTTGAGAGCATTCCGCCGGGTATCTTATAATCCAGAGCTTCGGTGGCCGTGCCCATAACCGTCGGGTCAAGAAGCCCCGTTGCAAGGCACTCGTTGAAATACGGCTTGAAGAAATCGTTGACGTCTTTCAGCACGTCGTGCCTCAGGCCCGTTTCGTAGCCGAACTGCTCAAGCGCGTAGGCAAGCGTCTCGGTGGCGGGCTGGGCCGTGCCGCCCGAGAATATCGAAATCGATGTGTCGATAACGTCGGCGCCCGCCTCGATGCCCTTCAGGTAGGTCATGAACGCAAGCCCGGTCGTGCAGTGGGTATGGAGAACAAGGGGCAGATCCACCTTGTCCTTTATGGCGCTGACCAGGTCATAAGCCTCCTTGGGGCTCATAACTCCGGCCATATCCTTGATGCAGATAGACTGCACGCCCATCTTCTGCATTTCCTTGCAGAGCTCGGCAAACTTTGCGAGAGTGTGGACAGGGCTCGTCGTATATGAAATGGCTCCCGAAGCGTGCGCGCCGCACTTAAGGGTTTCGTCCACGGCAACCTCGATGTTCCTTATATCGTTGAGCGCGTCAAAAATGCGGATAATATCTATTCCGTTTTTAACCGAATGCTGCACGAACTTGCGAACGACATCGTCCGGATAGTGCTTATAGCCCAGCAGGTTCTGCCCGCGCAGAAGCATCTGCAGCTTTGTGTTGGGCATCTTGGCCTTGATTATCCTAAGCCTTTCCCACGGGTCTTCGTCAAGATATCTGAGGCAGGAATCAAAGGTGGCCCCGCCCCAGCATTCCACCGAATAATATCCGGCCTGGTCCATTTTTTCAAGTATCGGCTCAAAAACGCTCAGGGGCATTCTTGTTGCAATAAGCGATTGGTTTGCGTCGCGCAATACCGTTTCGGTAAAACCTATTTTCATCTGTGCATTCCTCCTGTGAGAATTACGGGTTCTGCTGCCAGGTTATTTTATATTATGGTAAATTGCAAGTCAAGCGGGCAAAAATCCGCCCGCTTTTGGCATCTAAAAATTCAACCTAAATTATTAATTCCCGTATTATAGAGGCTGTTTTTGTATTTTTGCGAAGCGCCGTGGGTATTTCTCGGGCGTGCGGGCAAGCTTTTTTATTATCACTATTCTGTGGACGGCGCCAAGTATTTCATAATCATGGCATCCCGAGATTTCCGCTCCCAGCTCGGCGGCCGCCCGCCCCGCTTCGACGATCTCGTCATCGGCCGAGGCGGTCTTCATCGCCAGAAAGCTTCCTCCGACCTTCACGAAAGGAAGACACAGCTCGCAAAGCACGTTCAGCCTCGCTACGGCTCTTGAAACGGCAAAATCAAAGCTCTCGCGGCGGCTTTCGTCCCTTGAGAGCTCTTCCGCCCGAGCAAACACGCACTCGATTCCCTCAAGACCCAGCTTTTCAATAAGACGCCTCAGGAACAAGATGCGCTTTTCGGTACTGTCAAGCGAGGTAAGACTTATCGACGGCTCCGCAATTTTCATGGGCAGCCCGGGAAAGCCCGCCCCGCAGCCTACGTCTATCACTTTAGCGCCCTTAATATCGTCTCCCGCGGCGCACAGGACTCCGAGGCTGTCCAGAAAATGCCTCTCGGCGATTTCCCTCTCGCCCCGTACCGCGGTGAGGTTTATTTTTTCATTTTCCCGTTCAAGCTCCCCGGCGTAGGCTTCAAACTGCGAAAGGGCCTTTTCTGAAAGCGTTATCCCTAAGCGGGAGGCGCCGGCAATCAGTATCTCACGCATACTTTTTACGCACGCTTATCCTTCAGCAAGTCGCGGATCTCGGTGAGAAGCTTCGCTTCCGGGCTTGGTTCGGGATCCTTCTTTTCCTCCTCGGCCGCGGCGTCATTCTTTTTTTCCTGAATCTGCTTGAGCTTGTTTATTGCCTTCACCATAAGGAATATTACGAGCGCTATGATCAGGAAGTCAACAACCGTGCTTATCAGCGAGCCTATTTTAAGGAAATTGTCCTTGCCCTTGTTATAAAAATCTGGAAGTTTTATAACAAGGCTTGAGAAGTCCAGCCCGCCCAGGAACATGCCTATAAACGGCATAAGAATGTCGTTTACAACCGAAGACGTTATCTTGCCGAAGGCGCCTCCTATGATTACGCCCACCGCGAGGTCGATGACGTTTCCGCGCATCGCGAAATCCCTGAATTCCTTCGCAATACCTGCAAATTTAGCTCTTTTACCCATTTTCCGCGCCTCCTGCAAATACGGTCATTTCTGTGTAGCGCCCGCCGCGCCGCCTAAAGCCCTAAATCTTTTGGATAAGCTCCTGTCCCCCCAGATATTTCCTCAGCACCTCCGGCACAACAACGCTTCCGTCCGCTCTTTGGTTCTGCTCGACAATCGCCGGCAGAATCCGGCTCGTGGCAAGGCCGGAGCCGTTCAGGGTGTGCACATACTCATTTTTGCCGCTCTCCGCTCTCTTGAAACGTATGTTCCCTCTTCTTGCCTGGTATTCGCGCGCGTTTGAAACCGAGGAAACCTCCTTGTAGCCGTTCATAGAGGGAATGTGTATCTCTATGTCGTAGGTTCTGGCCATAGACGCGGAGCAGTCGCCCGCCGCAAGCTTTACGGTGCGGAAGTGGAAACCAAGCTTTTTCACAAGCGTTTCAGCCTTTCCTACCAGCTCCTCGAAGGCCGCGTCTGAATCCTCCGGCCTTGTGTATTGTACCATCTCGACCTTGTTGAACTGGTGCCCGCGCACCATTCCGCGCTCGTCGGCGCGGTAGCTGCCCGCCTCGCGGCGGAAGCAGGGCGTGTAGGAGATATATTTTTTCGGAAGCTCGGCTTCGGACATCAGTTCGTCCCTGTGAAGGCTTACGAGCGCGGTTTCCGCCGTCGGCAGCATAAAGCGGCGCTGCGAATCCTCGGAGCTCTGCAGCCAGTATACGTCTTCCTCAAACTTCGGGAACTGCCCCGCCGTAAGCCCGGCTTCATAGCCAAGCATATGCGGAACAAGCACCAGCTCGTAGCCGTCGGAAACGTGCGTGTCGATAAAGAAGTTAAGAAGCGCCCATTCGAGCCTGGAGCCGAACCCTCGATACACCCAGAAGCCGCTTCCGGAGAGCTTTGCGCCCCTCACATAGTCAATAAGACCGAGATTCGTGCATAGATCGACATGGTTCTTAGGTTCAAAGTCAAATTTGTGCGGCTCACCGAAAAATCTTACCGCCTCATTGTTTTCCTTTCCCCCCGGCTTCAGATCCTCGTCAGGAAGATTCGGAAGCGACAGCATCAGCGTCCTGTACTCGCTTTCGATATCGTTCAGCTTCGACTCGTTCTCTTTAATCGACTCCTTGAGCTTGTTCATTTCGGCGAAAACCGCGCTGGTGTCCTGCCCGGACTTTTTAAGTTCGGGAATCATCTTGGTTACCTTGTTCTGCTCCGCCTTGAGGTTTTCGGTTGCATATATGGCCTCGCGGCGCTGGGCGTCCAGCTCAAGTATGCGGTCGATTTCCTTTGAGCAGTCTATCTCCTTGGCTATGAGCCCCGCCTTTACCTTTTCGGGATTTTCTCTTATAAGTTTGATGTCCAGCATATTATTTACTCCCCTTTGCTTCTGTTGACAGCAGCGCGTCGATAAGGGCCTGCATGTCGTCGTCGCCGTAATATTCGACTTCTATGCGCCCTTTTTTTCGCCCTTCAATTATTTTTACCCTACGACCGAGATGCTCGGTAAGCATTTTTTCCGCTTCGGCGGTATAATTAACCGCATTTTTTGAAATCTCTTTATCTGCTTCCGGAGGCGTCTTGTCGTTCTTTGTCAATTTTGACGCCATCGCCTCGGCTTTTCGAACAGACATTCCCTCTTTTGCTATCTGTCTTGCAAACGCCTCCTGGTCGGCGGCTTTTGAAAGCTGCATGACTGCCCTGGCATGTCCGGGGCTTATCTCCCCGGTTTCCACCATCGCTTTTACGCTTTTTGGAAGCGAGAGCAGCCTGAGAGCGTTTGCAACCGCCGGCCTTGAAACGCCTACCCTTTCCGCGACTTGCTCCTGCGTGAAAGAATATTCCTCCATCAGCGCTTTGAAGCCCTCCGCCTCTTCCATGGGATTCAAATCCTCACGCTGGAGATTTTCGACAAGCGCAAGCTCCATAGCCTTCTTGTCGTCTGCCTCTATAATTCTGACCGGCAACTCCGAAAGCCCAGCCATCCTCGCGGCTCTCCATCTCCGTTCACCCGCGATGATCTGATAATAGCCTGAGGCCAGCTTTCTTACGGTCAAAGGCTGTATTATACCATGCTCGGCTATCGATTCGGCCAGTTCCCGAAGCAAAACCTCGTCAAACTTTTTTCTCGGCTGATTAGGCGCCGTTTCTATCTTTGATATCGGCAGGATCAGAAAATCCGCGGAATTGTTATCCATCGCCGCTTCTCCCAGCAAGGCGCCCAAGCCTATTCCAAGCCCTTTTTCGGCCACTTTCAGACCTCCTTGTTGTTTTTGATTATTTCTTCCGCAAGCTCTGTGTAGGCTCTTGAGCCGCGAGAGCTTCTGTCATACACTATAGCGGGCTTCCCATAGCTTGGGGCCTCCGATAAACGCACGTTTCTGGGAATTACCGTGCGAAAAACCTTCGCTTTGAAGTATTTTTTCACCTCTTCGGCCACCTGAAGCGACAGGTTTGTCCTTCCGTCGTACATCGTTAAAAGCACGCCTTCTATTTCCAGCGCTGGATTAAGCCGTTTTTTTATAATTTTCAGCGTCGTAAGCAGATCGCTCAGTCCCTCAAGCGCAAAATATTCGCATTGTACGGGAACCAGAAGAGTGTCCGCCGCGCACAGCCCGTTTACTGTCAGGAGTTCCAGCGAGGGCGGGCAGTCTATTATAATATAGTCATAGGAGCTTTTTATTTTGCTTAAAGCCTTTCGAAGGCAGAATTCCCTTTCGGAAATTCCAACCAATTCGACCCCGGCTCCTGAAAGAGCCTTGTTGGAAGGCATTACATACCCATAAGGCGTGCTGATAATCGCTTTTTCAGGGTCGGCTCCTCCGATTACCACGTCGTATATGGTAGGATACACCGAGTTTTTGTCTACGCCCATTCCCGAGGTGCTGTTTCCCTGCGGGTCCATGTCGCACAGCAGCGTCCGGCAGCCGCTTTCGCTGAGTGCGCAGCAAAGGTTTATGCAGCTTGTCGTCTTCCCCACGCCGCCTTTTTGATTAACGACGGCAATTATTTTCCCCATTCTTCGCCTCCGATTTTCCGTTGTCATGCTTTGATTTTTGCGCCGGAACGACCCTGCTTATGGGCGCGCCCTCGGAGATGCCGCATGTGCGAGCCAAAATATCCGCGCCGGAAATATTATACCACGAATTTACTCCATTTCAATGTTTCACGTGAAACTTTTTATATTAATCCGAGTGTTTCACGTGAAACGACGACGGCTGAGGTCTTGCAGCGCGAAGCGCAATATATTATAATGGATGAAAATTCTTCAAAACCAGGGGTGACATGATGAGCGCAACTATAAAAAACACGGTAACGGACGCTATCCTGGCGCGAAGAAGCGTCAGGGCTTATCTGGACAGGCAAATTACAGACGAGGAGCTGAATACGGTTTTAGAATCCGGAATATGGGCTCCGACCGCACGAAACCAGCAGGAAATAGATTTTTATGTTCTTCGAGACAGAAAACACATAGACTCATTAAGCGAAAAATTCTCGGCTTTTGCAAAGAAGGATAAGGTGCAGGACCTTTCCTTCGGCGCGCCCGTACTTATTCTGCTCTACGGAAAGTCCGGGGCACGCTTTATGGAAATGGATGCGGGCATCGCCGTGGAAAACATGGCGATAGCGGCGCAAAGCCTTGGCCTGTCTTCGGTTATTGTGGGTTGCTTTAAGGAGTTCATGGAGAGCGAGGAGGGGAGAAAATACTCGGAATCCATCGGCGTACCGGAAGGCCACTCTTTTTGCATAAGCATCGCGATAGGGCACGGAGCTGAAACCGGAAAAGCTCCTCCAAGACGAGAGGGCCGAATATTTAGCGTTTAGTATTATGTAATCCACAATAGCGGGTATAGAACACTATGCCCGCTATTGTACATTAACTTAGAAACGCTGTAATGTCGTCAATGCTCATATCCTTGTGCAGGGCCAGATTTATGCCGTAACCGACGATTTTCGCAAGCTCGCTTACCCTTTCGTCTATGTCGCGTGGCGTTACCATCACGTTTCCGCCGAAGTCGCCAAAGCTGGATGGGTCTACCTCACCCATGCCGGAGCTCTCCATTAAATCGGCAGCGAGAGTGCCGGCATCGACAATCGTAGGTACGCCTATCGCAATTACGGGCACCCCAAGCGAATTTCTGCTGATTTCCGCCCGGCTGTTTCCGACTCCCGAACCGGGCACGATTCCCGTATCGGCGATTTGAATGGTCGTGCAAACACGCTTCATCCTTCTGGAAGTGAGAGCATCGACGGCAATCACGGCGGCGGGACGGATTTTTTCCGTGAGAGCCTTGATTATTTCCGCGCTTTCCACTCCGGTGTTTGCAAGGACTCCGGGCTCCAGAGTCGAAACGGGACGGAAATTACCGAAATATTCGGACACCTGTTCCACCAGATGCCTTGTGACCATGGTGTGCCTCAGCGCGTTGGGCCCGAGGTTGTCCGGCGTGATGTATCTGTTTCCAAGTCCCACCACCAGCACCTGGCTCTTATCGCCTTCAGGAAGCAGCGATCTAAGCTCGTCCGCCAAGGCCATGCAGGTTTCCTGAAATTGCTCCGCGTCGCCCGCATTGCTTCCAAGCGAAACCGTAATGTAGCTCCCCTTCGGCTTGTTCAGAGCTTTTTCGCCGTTTTCGTCCAATATTTTAACCGTTTCGATAATGAGTCCGCGGCTGAGCTTTTCCTTTGCTTCAACGCCCTGAAGCTGAGTTGTTTCACCTGCGCTTTCGCGCCATATTTCTCTTGCCTCTACCGCAAGGTCGGTTCTTTTTACTATCATATCCGCCTCCAAGCTTGAAATCCCTTTTATTTTCTGCTTTTTTATTGGCTGTATGCAAAAATTATTAAAAAACACTTGATTTTCTATTATATTAATGATAAAATAAGCATCCGCGTAGTACAGAGAATTAAGGGAGGTGAGTTATTTGCCTAATATCAAATCAGCAGAGAAGCGCGTTTTGTTGACAAGGGTTCAGAATGCCAGAAACAAGGCCGGCAGATCCGAGCTTAAAACAAAGCTCAAGAAGTTTGAAGCCGCGGCAGAGCAGGGGAACAAGGATGCCGCCGCCGAAGCTTACACTGTCGCTGTAAAGGCCGTCGACCATGCCGTTACTAAAGGACTTCTTCATAAAAACAACGCGGCTCGCAAAAAGAGCAGGCTCACCCTTAAGCTTAATGCGATCTCTAAATAACACGGTAAAAACAAGGCAGAGAGCAAAACTCTCTGCCTTTATTTTTTGGCGCGGTATTAACGACAAGCTTCCGAGCGATAATATAAAAAAAGAACACATGAGGTTTTATGTTAAAAAAGCTGCTAAATAACAGAGATTTCAAAATAGTAATGCGGCACCTACCCACTCTCGCTCTGGTGCTTATATTCATGCTTTCGGCAATTATCGGAAAAAGAATAACAATTGAAAACATTCTTCTCTACAAGCCAAAAAGCATTCTTGCCGCGGCGTTGTTTTTCATAGGAGTATACGCTATAAAAAGCATGTCATATCTCGTGCCCGTAATTGTCGTTTACGCGGCGGTTGGAACGCTGTTTCCTCTGACGATCGCGCTGGCGATAAACCTGTTCGGCGCCGCAATAGTGGTAACTATTCCCTACTGCCTGGGATATTTCTACGGCGCGGGCTTTATGGGCAGCCTGTTCTCAAAATTTCCGGCTATTGAAAGCTTTATAAAAAAACGGGAAGAAAACATCCTGCTTGTATCCTGTCTGCCGCGGACGATAGTTTTTGTGCCTCTCAAAACCGTAAGCGTCTATTTGGGATCAGTCAAAGTCCCGTATTATAAGTATCTGGCGGGCAGCATGGCCGGGATGCTGCCTATGCTGGTTTCGGTTACTCTGCTCGGGCGAAACATAACGGATCCCCGCTCGCCGGAATTTATTATAGCGGCAATAATAACCGCTATATCCGCATGGTTCTCGCTGGCCGCGTATTTTCTGCTTGAAAAAATGAAAAACCGGAGGAAAAAAGGCTCCATGATTAAAACGCGAAGTTTCCGTTAACAAAAACGGGTATTTTTTCGCCGCTTTCGGTTATGCCGGTAACGGAGAGGTCCGGCGTTCCTATCATGAAATCCACATGGGTTATCGAATCGTTAAGGCCGGCGGACTTAAGCTCCTCGGGGCTCATTGACGAGCCGTTTTTTACACAGGGATAGGCCTTCCCGAACGCAAAGTGGCAGGAGGCATTCTCATCAAAAAGGGTATTGTAAAACAAAATCCCGGAGTTGGAAATCGGGGAATCAAAGGGCACGAGCGCAACCTCCCCGAGATAAGGCGAACCCTCGTCCACCATAAGCTCGTTATCTACGATGTCTTTGCCCTTTTCAGCCTCAACCCTGACGATTTTGCCGTTTTCCAGCTCAAACTTTAGTCCTTCTATAATATTTCCGCCCAGAACCAGCGGTTTGGAGGCGACAACGGAGCCGCTTACGGAGTCCTTTTTAGGGGCCGAAAATACCTCCTCTGTCGGGATGTTTGCGCAGAAAGGAATCCCGCCTAAGGTGACCTCGCTTCCGCCCTCCCAGACATGGTTCTCAGGAAGCCCCACCATCAGATCCGTGCCGATCGAGTTGACATAATGCAACGACTTGAACTGATATTTTGTCAGCGTCTCCCTGCGGACGCGGAGCATTTCGATATGCTCGCGCCAGAGCTTGACGGGATCATTGCCATCCGCAACGCGCACGCATTTATAAATCTCGTCCCAAAGCCTGTTTACCGCCGCCTCCACGCCAAGTCCGGGAAATACCTTCTTCGCCCAGGCCTCCGTAGGCACCGATACTACGCACCATTGGAATAAATTGGTCATCTGGCGCCGGCGGAAAGGTTCCAGGGCCTTGCCGCTGGAAACATTGGCTCTTCTGAGCCTGTCGGGGTCTACGCCCTTGAGGGCCTCCGGGTCCGAGGCGTGAATGGACAAAAACGCCGCGCCCTCCTCCGAATAATCGTTGTAAAACCTCGTCTGCCACTCCGGCATTTCGTCGAATATGCAGTTTTCGCCCCTTAAATACTTCTCGCGTGTTATATAATCGTCCGTCCAGCGCACAACTACCTCGCGGCATCCCGCATCATATGCGGCGGAGGTGCAAAGCCGCGCAAAACCCGCTGACTCAACGGGCGAAGAAATTATGAGCCTTTGCCCTTTTTGAAGATTGACTCCAGTCTCTATTAGAAGCTTCGCGTATTTGCATAGCCTGTCGTCCATAGCTTTTCTCCTTTTCAAAACCTTTCTGTCGGCCATACAATGATATTGCTCCGACGTCGGCGCGGTTATTCAAAAAAACGAGCGCAAAAAACATAGTCCTTAAGAATACGGCTCGGCCGCAAATATCCGTGCCCGCTGCGCAAAGCGCAGCGGGCCTTATTTCAAATACTTTTTGCTTTCCGCGACGGCCAATTTGTCGCAGCGGTTGTTGTATTCATTCTCCGCATGTCCCCTCACCCAGAAAAATTCCACTTCGTGGACATCTAGGAGAGCGAGGAGCCGATCCCAGAGCTCGGAATTTTTCGCGGGCGATTTGTCCGCGCGCTTCCAGCCCTTTGCCTTCCATGAGCGGGCCCAGCCTTTGCTTACCGAGTCGCATACATACCTTGAATCGCTGTATAGCCTTACCCGGCACGGCTCCTTGAGCAATTCAAGGGCGGATATGACGGCGATGAGCTCCATGCGGTTGTTCGTGGTCTCCGGCTCTCCGCCTGAAATCTCTTTTTCGGTAGCTCCGTACCTGAGAATAGCCGCCCAGCCTCCCGGCCCGGGGTTGCCGGAGCAGGAGCCGTCCGTATATATATAAACCTCTTTTTTCGGCATCCCTTCCACCTAGATGTCGAGATTTACCACATATTTGGCGTTTCTCTCGATAAATTCCCTTCTGGGCTCCACTTTTTCTCCCATCAAAACGGTGAATATCTCGTCTGCGGCCACCGCGTCCGCCATTTCAATGCGGAGCAGGGTCCTCTTCTCCGGATCCATCGTAGTCTCCCAAAGCTCATGCGCGTCCATTTCTCCGAGACCCTTGTTCCTGCTTATGTCTACCTTGGCGTTCGGGTCCCCGCCCTTCATTTCGAGCGATATTGCGTCGCGCTCGGCGTCGCTGTAAGCGTAGCGGGTCACCTTGCCGCGCACCAGCTTATAGAGAGGCGGCTGCGCCGCGTAAACGTAGCCGTTTTCGATAAGAGGCCTCATAAAGCGAAAGAAGAAGGTTAAAAGCAGCGTCCTGATATGGCTTCCGTCAACATCGGCGTCCGCCATGATGATTATCTTATGGTAACGCAGCTTTTCTATGTCAAATTCTTCACCTATCCCTGCGCCGAGCGCTGTAATTACGGGAGTGAGCTTGTCGTTGCCGTAAACCTTGTCCGCGCGAGCCTTTTCGACGTTCAGCATCTTTCCCCAAAGCGGCAAAATGGCCTGAAACCTGGAATCCCTGCCGCCTATGGCGGAGCCGCCAGCGGAGTCGCCCTCGACGATGAAAATCTCTGTAAGGGCAGGGTCCCTTTCGTTGCAGTCCGCAAGCTTTCCGGGAAGCGTAGAGCCCTCGAGAATGTTTTTTCTGCGGGTCAGATCCCTTGCCTTTCTCGCCGCCTCCCGGGCGCGCGAGGCCATCATCGCCTTGTCGAGAATCGTGCGCGCCACGGAAGGATTTTCCTCAAGATAAGTGCTCAGCTTGTCGGAAACTATGCCGTCGACAAGGGCGCGCATTTCGCTGTTTCCGAGCTTTGTCTTGGTCTGTCCCTCAAACTGCGCCTCTGTCAGCTTTACGCTGATAACAGCGGTAAGCCCTTCCCTTGTGTCTTCGCCGGAGAGCTTGTCGTCGCCCTTGAGGATATTGTGGCGCTTTCCGTAGTCGTTGAGTACCCTTGTTATCGCGGTCTTGAAGCCGGTCTCGTGCATTCCGCCTTCGGAGGTGTGTATGTTGTTGGCAAAAGACAGAATGATTTCGTTATAGCTGTCGGAATACTGCATGGCTATTTCGGCTATGCTGTCGTCCTTCTGACCGCACATGTATATTACCGGCTCGTGGAGAGCCGTTTTGTTCTTGTTGATATGCTCTACAAAGGAGCAGATGCCGCCTTCGTAGCGCATCTCTACGGACTGCTCCATGCCCGGGCGCTCATCCCGGAGCCTTATGCCGAGTCCGGCGTTCAGAAAAGCCTGCTCGCGAAGGCGTGTCTGAAGGGTTTCAAAATCAAAAACCGTATCTTCAAATATCTCGGCGTCGGGCTTAAACGTAACCCGGGAGCCTCTGTCGGCGCAGGCGCCTATAACGGTGAGCGGCTCCTTCACATCTCCCCGCTCGAAAGCCATCCTCCAGGCGGTCTCGCCGTTGCATACCTCGACCTCAAGCCATTCCGAAAGGGCGTTGACTACGGACGCGCCGACGCCGTGAAGCCCGCCTGAAACCTTGTAGCCTCCGCCGCCGAACTTTCCGCCCGCGTGCAGAACCGTAAAAACAACCTCCAGCGCGGATTTGCCCGTCTGCTCCTGAATGCCGGTGGGAATGCCGCGGCCGTTGTCTTTGACCGAGATTACGTCTCCCTCTTTGATGGTTACCTCAATCTCGCTGCAAAACCCGGCCAGAGCCTCGTCTATCGCGTTATCAACGATTTCGTATACAAGATGGTGCAGACCCCTTGTCGAGGTCGTGCCTATATACATGCCGGGGCGCTTCCGAACGGCCTCAAGCCCCTCAAGCACCTGTATCTGCGACGCATTGTAATCCTGCGCCGCTTTATTTACGTTTTCAGCCATAAAAACAGCTCCTTTTAATTTTGCCGACCATGCTTCCGGCGCCGGCTCAGTCCTCGGACTCTTCCTTTTCAACTCTGGCAAGAGAAATGACTCTCGAGCCTTCGCCTATGCGCATTAGCTTCACGCCCTGGGTGGCCCTGCCGTAAACGCTGATGTCGGAGGCGGCCATCCGGATAATCGTTCCATCATCAGATATGAGCAGGACATCGTCCGTATCGCTGACGACCCTTGCCGACGCAAGAGGACCCGTTTTTTCGGTAATATTGTAGTTCCTCAGGCCTATGCCGCCTCTTTGCTGCGGAGTTTTCGGAGCGTTTTCCTCCTCGCCCCCGCGGAGATATTCTTCTATGAGAGTGCGCGTCCCGTATCCGTTTTCGGTGACGGAAAGCAGAGCGGTTCCCTCCTTGGTGCTCGCCGCCGCAACGCAGTAATCGCCCTCGCGCAGCCTGATGCCGCGCACCCCCGCAGCCGTTCTGCCCATGGGGCGCACGTCGGTTTCGCGGAAGCATATCGCCATGCCGCCGTGCGTGACTATCAGGATGTTTTCGCCGCCTTCGGTTTCCCTTACGCTTATCAGCACGTCGCCATCGTCCAGAGTCAGCGCCCTTATGCCGACGTTTCTGATATTTTTAAGCTCGCTGAAGCTCATCCTCTTAACCGTGCCATTCCTGGTAACCATGACAAGGAAACGGTTTTCCGGAAATTCCCTTATATGAAGCATCGCGCTGACTTTTTCGCCCTGCTCTATGGGGAGCAGGTTAATGATGTTGACGCCCTTCGCGGTACGGCTTGCTTCGGGTATCATATAGCCCTTCTTGCGGTAGACCTTGCCGTAATTCGTGAAAAACAGCAGATAGTCATGGGTAGAGGCGGTGAAAACCGTCTCTACGAAATCCTCCTCGCGCAGACTCTGAGCGGATATCCCGCGGCCTCCCCTGCGCTGAGCCTTGTAGGTGCTCGCGGGAAGGCGCTTGATGTAGCCGGCGTTGGTCAGCGTATAAACGCAGTCCTCCTCGTCTATGAGGTCCTCTATATCTATCTCGTCCTCGACAACGGCGATCTCCGTAAGACGGTCGTCTCCGTACTTGTCGCGTATCTCCTCAAGCTCTGACACAAGCACTCCGTTAAGCATTTCGGAATTTGAAAGCAGCTCCCTGAAATACCTGATTTTTTCCATAAGCTCGTTGTATTCGGCCTCTATCTTGTCCCTCTCGAGGCCCTGAAGCCGCTTGAGCTGCATGTCAAGAATGGCCTGGGCCTGAATTTCCGAGAGCGAGAAGCGCTCCATAAGGCGCTCCCTGGCGTCGTTGTAGCTTGTTCGTATAATGCGGATGACCTCGTCTATATTGTCGCAGGCTATGCGCAGCCCTTCGAGGAGATGAATGCGCTCCTCGGCCTTTTTGAGGTCGTATCTCGTGCGCCTTGTTATAACTTCCTGCTGGAAGGCGATATATTCGTCCAGAATCTCGCGCAGGGAAAGGGTTTTGGGCTGCGACTGATTGTTGACGAGCGCGAGCATCACGATAGCGAAGGTTGTCTGAAGCTGCGTGGAGGCGAAAAGCCGGTTCAGGACTACCTGCGGGTTCACATCGCGCTTAAGCTCTATAACTATCCTCATGCCGTCGCGGTCGCTCTCGTCGCGAAGTCCGGATATTCCTTCTATTCTCTTTTCCTTTACCTGCTCAGCTATGGACTCTATGAGCCTCGCCTTGTTGACCTGATAAGGTATCTCGGTTACGACTATCCTGGTTCTTCCCTGGCCGAATTCCTCCATTTCAGTCCTTGCCCGCACCTTGATCCTGCCGCGCCCGGTTGCGTAGGCGGCGCGGATGCCCGCCCTTCCCATAATAATGCCCTTTGTCGGGAAGTCCGGGCCCTTGATGTGCTCCATAAGGTCGTCGAGCTCGGCCTCTGGATTTTTTATTACGCAAATCGTCGCGTCTATGACCTCCCTCAGGTTGTGCGGGGGTATGTTTGTAGTCATGCCGACCGCAATGCCCGAGGAGCCGTTGACAAGGAGATTCGGAAAGCGGGAAGGGAGGACAAGGGGCTCCTTTTTGCGCTCGTCGAAATTGGGGATAAAATTGACGGTTTCCTTTTCTATATCGCGGAGCATTTCATTTGACAGCTTCGCCATCCTGGCCTCTGTATAACGGTAAGCCGCCGCGGGATGCCCGTCAATAGAGCCGAAGTTTCCGTGTCCCTCCACGAGAGGATATCTGAGCGAAAAATCCTGAGCCATTCGGACAAGCGCGTCGTAAACCGAGGCGTCGCCGTGGGGATGATAGCTGCCCAGCACCGCTCCTACCGTTGTTGCGGACTTGCGGAAAGGCTTGTCCGAGCCGAGTCCGTCCTCATACATGGTATAGAGAATGCGCCTGTGGACGGGTTTCAGCCCGTCGCGCACATCCGGAAGAGCTCTGCCGACTATAACGCTCATCGCATAGTCGATATAGGAGCGCTTCATCTCTCGCTCCAGCTCGACCGATTCTATTTTCTGCTCCGGATAGCTGATATCAGGATTTTTATCCTTATGCGCCATAAAAAATTGACCACCTTTATTGGATTACGTCTTTTGTCGTGCTTTTCACTCTGCGAAAAGCCCCGTTAATCGAGCCCGCCGAGGCAGAGAATTTCGCGGCAGGCTTGCTTTGCCCGATCCGGGGCCGGGAGTTTCAGCCGAGCTCCATGCTTCTGCTCTCAAAACGCCTGAGCAGGGTCGCCGGGCTTATCTGCGAAAGGTACACCGCTTCCTTTTTTCCCGTCACAACAATAAAAGAGCGAGGAAGCTCGCCGCTTATGTCCACAATTCGTCCCGAGGCTTCCGCAGACTTCAGAAAAGCCCTTGTAATATGCGAATGGCTGGTATTGTCAAGATCAAAAACGCCCAAAATGTCGCTCTTCCGCACGACGACGTCCTGGCCGAGATGCAAGTACATAAAAAATCCCCCTAAAAGCTCAGTTTGCCGTTTTTCATGAAAAAGAGCCTGTCGCCCATGCGCTGCATGGCGCTTTTATCCTCGCAGCAGGTTATGAAAACCTGTCCGCCGCATATTTTATTCAAAACAAAATCCTGCCGCCTCGCGTCAAGCTCGCTGAGAACGTCGTCAAGCAGGAGCACGGGCGCCTCTCCCCGGTCCGCGCGGCTTATTTCGCGTTCGGCAAGCTTCAGGGAGAGAGCCGCGGTTCTCACCTGTCCCTGGGAGGCGAAGCTCCTGGCCTCGCTGCCGTCTATATATATTTCGATATCGTCCTTATGCGCTCCGGAAAGGCACAGGCCGGAATCCAGCTCCGCGCGCCTGTGCTCTTCCTGATGGCGCAGAAGAAGCGGAAGCAGCTCGGAGGGTTTTTTTTCAGAAGGATCGCCGACCGTGCTCACGGTCTTATATTTAAGACGCAGCTTTTCTCCCACTCCCGAAATGTCGGAATGTATCTTGGCGGCCTCCTCGCCGAGCCTTTCGCACCATGAGGCCCTGTAATAAATGAGCTCCGCAGATATTTTAGCCATTTTTAGGGAAAAGTCATCCAATATCTCGAGAAGCGAGGGCTTTTCTCGCCAATCCTTGAGTATCCTGGTCTTGTGCTCGTAAAGCCTGTTGTATTCTGAGAGCGCGAGAGCGTATTTGTGCCGAAGCTGGCTGATCGCGAGGTCCATGAACCTCCTCCTGGCCGCGGCCCCGTCGCGTATTATCTCAAGGTCCTCCGGGCAGAACAGCACTACGCCAAGCCTTTTCGGCATTTCCGCTGCGGAGCTTTGCTTCACTCCGTTGATAAAAATCTGTCTCCGCCTGTCCTTATAAAGCTTAACCTCGATATTCGTTTCGCGAAGCTCTGACGAAACGTCCCCCTCAATTCTCGCAAAACCGCAATCGAATCCGACGAGATCTTTGTCTCCCCGGATTCTGAAAGATTTTGCGTTTGAAAGATAAAATATGGCCTCGAGCAGATTTGTTTTTCCCTGAGCGTTGCCGCCGGTAATGACGTTGATGCCGCGGGCAAACGCGGCCTCAAGCATGCAGAAGTTGCGGAAGCCCTCTATTGCCATGCGATCGATAAACATATTATTAAGCCTCTACGGTAATTTCGGCGCCGCCGCATTTAACGATATCCCCGGGACGTATTTTTTTGCCCCTCTGCGTGCAGACCTCGCCGTTGACATAAACGAGGCCGCTTTGGACAGCGGTTTTCGCGTCCCCGCCCGTCCCGGCCATGCCGCTGAACTTCAAAAGAGCGTCAAGCTTGATAAAATCCGTGCTTATTTTTACTTTTTCCATAAATTACGCCCTTCGCCGGGGCAAACGCCCCGTTTATTCGCCCGCCTTAAGCCTTACGGGCAATATCATATAAAGGAAGTTCTGCGCTCCCTCAGCGGGAATTATAACGCAGGGGGACACCCCGCTGCTCAGCAGAATCCGGAGTATGTCCGCGGGCGCAGCTTTAAGGGCATCGAGCAGGTAGCGGTTGTTGAAACCTATTTCAAGATCGTTCGCCGAGCCCTTCATCTCACATTCGTCGAAAGCTCTTCCAAGCGCGGTAACGCTCTGCATTTTTATCTTTCCGTCTCCGAACACGCATTTGACAGGGCTTTTAAGCCTGTCGTTTATTATCAGGGAAACGCGCTCTATGCTGTTCATAAAGTCTATCCTGTCGACCTCGACCGTAAATGAGGCGCTCTGAGGAATCGCCTGCCGGTAATTCAGGAATTCTCCCTCCAGACGGCGCGATATTAGCTCGGTATCGTCTATCGTGAATAGGATATGCCTTGAGCCAAGCGTAATTTTAAGCGGCTTTTCGGTATCGTCGGCGATTTTTTCTACCTCAGCAAGAGCCGAGCCAGGGACAACAAAGCTGCCCTTAGTGATTTCCGAACTCTCAAGGGGCTCCCTGCGCAAGGCGAGCCTGTATCCGTCGACTGATACGACCGTCAGCACGCCTCCTTCTATCTCAAAAAGGCTTCCGGTGTGTATAGGCCTGGATTCGTTGTCGCTTATGGCGAATTTCGTTTCCGAAATCATGGAGCGCATCACGTTTTGCGGCACGGTAATAGAGCTCTGGTAATCGACGACGGGCATTTCCGGATAGTCCTCGGCGCTTGATCCCATTATTTCAAAAACGCTCATTGCGCAGCTCAGCGTAACGTTAAGCTGGTCGCTGGACGAAAAAGTCATGAAATCGTCGGGCATGCGGCGGACTATATCGCCAAAAAGGCGGGCGTTCAAAACGACCGAGCCTATGTCGGAAACATCGGCCGGTATTCTGGTCCTGATGCCGGTTTTAAGATCGTAACCCGAAATAGTGACAAAATCATCCTTAGCCTCGACAAGAAGTCCCTCAAGGGAAGGAATGGTGCTTTTTGCGGCTGCTGCGTGAGAGGCTGTGTTTATGGCGTTCTGAAGAAGGTATTTTTCGCATGAGAACTTCACGATATCAACCCTTTCAAGAAAAAATCGTTTTATAATAAAGAAATATATAATATCTTTTAGTAGATATAGAAGTAGTGGCATTTTTTGTGGAAAACACGAAAAAACGCGGTTGCCGTGCGGTTTCCGGCTGTTGAGAAAAATGTGGAGAAAATTTTAATAATCAACAGAAAAAATGCGCAGAAAAGTTTTCCACAGCCGATAGTCAAGATTTCCACCGCTGTTTGTGGAAAGGCTTTATTATAGGCGGGCATTTATTTTTTTGCGGTGATGTTCGCTTTTATATCCTTTATTGTGTCCATAAACTGCGGCGATTTGGACATCTGCTTTTCGATCTGCTGAACCGAATTGATTACCGTCGAATGGTCGCGATTTCCGTGGATCGCGCCTATTTCCTTGAGGGGAATGTCGAGCATGACGCGCATCAGATACATGGATACCTGCCGCGCCGTCACGGTGTCCCGGGTGCGGCTCTGGCTTTTGATGTCTTCCACAGTTACGGAGAAATAAGAAGCCGTTTCGTCGAGTATTATTTCTGGAGTGGGGGCGAAGGTCTTTTTGATTTCACTGATGGTGCGGTCTATCATTTCCCTGTTTATTTCACCGTGCATGAGATCGCGGTAAGCTATGAGCTTTTTTACGAGGCCCTCTATCTGTCTGACGTTGGAGGTCACGTTTTCGGAGATGTAGTTATAGTGTTCTTCCGTCAGAACCAGTCCGAACTGAGCGGACTTGTTTTTGATGATTGCGACCCGCGTTTCGTAGTCCGGCGGCTGTATGTCGGCAAGAAGGCCGCTTTCAAATCTCGTTCTGAGCCTGTCCTCAAGACGGAGGATATCCATGGGCGGGCGGTCAGAGGTCAGCACTATCTGCTTGCCCGCGTCGTGCAGGGTGTTGAAGGTGTGGAAAAACTCCTCCTGGGTCTGCACCTTTCCTGCAATAAACTGGATATCGTCCACGAGCAGAAGGTCCACCTCTCGGTATTTTTCGCGGAACTCGACCATCCTGTTGGTTTGTATGGCCGAAATCAGCTCGTTTGTGAAATCCTCGCCCCTTACGTAAAGCGTTCGGAAGTCCGGGTATGAGCGCTGCACCACGTTGCAGATGGCATAGAGAAGGTGCGTTTTGCCGAGGCCGGAGTCTCCGTAAATGAAAAGGGGGTTGTATGCGGACGCCGGAGACTCGGCGACGGCCCTTGCGGCCGCGTGGGCGAATTTGTTGGAGGGACCGACTATAAATTTTTCAAAGGTAAAGCATTTTCCGTTGTAGGATTCGCTGCGGTCGGACGGTTTAGCCGATTTATAGCTTGCATATTCCTTCTGAGTCAGCACGAGCAGGTCAAAATCGCCGGAAAATATCTCGCGCAGCGCGGCTTTTATAGTTTCGGAAAAACGCCCCACTATGACGTCGTGCTTGAAATCGGTGGGATCGTTTACCGAATATATGACCAGCAGGGAATCCTTAAGGTCCACTGCGATACAGTCGTCAAACCAGGTTGTTATGGATGTGGGGGTCAAATCGCGGCTTAAAATTTCAAGGACTCTCGACCAGACGTCTGCGGCAGAGTTCATTTTTTACAGCCAGTCCTTTCCTTTTCAGCGGCAGGTTTCTGTTATGCTGCCGCCGGATTTCACATATGTAAGAGGCAAAACGATGCGATTTTTCGCCGTATTCTTAAACTACCATATTATATCAAAAGCGGCCCCTAAAAGCAAGGGAAAGCGGATTTTAAATAATTGTTGAAGCGAAAAATATATCTGATATATAGTATAACTATAATGAGAAGGCGGCGATTTCGAATCGCCGGAAACCCGAGTTTTTTTAATAGGAGAGGCTTGACATGCGACTGTTTGTTGCGGCGAATTTCGACGAAAAGACCAAAAATACGATAGCCCGGCTGATTGGTGAGCTTCAGAAAAACGCGGAAAGAGGAAACTTCACCAGAACCGGGAACCTCCATATCACTTTGCAGTTTATCGGGGAAACGGAGAGAATTTCTCAGGCGGCGGAAGCTGTGGCCGCCGTAGAGTTTGAACGTTTCTTTATCAGGTTCGACCGGATATCCTCTTTCAGGCGGCAGGGCTCGGAAATATGCTGGCTGGGCGTTTCCGACGACGGCGAGCTTGAGCGTCTCTCTTCGTCCGTCGGGGCCGAGCTTTCAAAACGGGGCTTCAGGCTTGAAAACAGGCCGTTTACGGCCCATATGACGCTCGGAAGGGAAGTGGTGCTAAAAAAAGGTTTTGGGCTTGACAGGATATATCTGCCCGCCGGCATGGGAGCCTCGGTCGGGAGGATAAGCCTTATGAAGTCCGAGAGAATAGGGGGAATACTGACTTACGGCGAAATATACGGAAAAAACGCCGCGGATATTTAATGCGGGCAGGGCTGTTTGCGGCGTTAAAAACCCAAGGGCGGGGTTTGCCCCGCCCTTGGCGCTATTAAATGTCAGTTGTCGCTTTCGATGAGACCGTAGCCTCCGCCCTTCCTTCGGTAAACGACGGAGAACGCCGCGTTGTTGTCATGGTTTCTGAACACAAAGAATTCGTGTCCGAGAAGATTCATCTGCAAAATGGCTTCTTCCGCCGTCATGGGCTTTATGGCGAACCGCTTTACGCGGATAATATCGAAGGCTTCGTCCTCGTCCGTTTCGGCAGTCTGCCTGAATTCCTTGTCAATTACGCCGTCTCTCAGCCTCTTTTCAAGCCTTGATTTGTTTTTGCGGATCTGCTGCTCGATCGTGGCCACCGCAGAGTCAACGGATGCATACATATCGCCGGTAGTTTCGGTCGCCCGGTAAATCATCCCGTTGTTGCGTATCGTCACCTCCGCCGTGTCCCTTCCGCGTATTGTGCTGAAGGTTACGAACGCGTCAGACTCTCCTTTGAAAAAGCGGTCAAGCTTTCCGATCTTTTTTTCCGCGTAAGGCTGCAGATCATCCTTGACTTGAGCCCTTTTTTCCGTAAAAACGAACTTCATGGCGCACTCTCCTTTTGCGGTTTTTCCGCCGCTGTATTTTAAGGAAAGGCGGGGGCGGATAGCCTCCGCCTTTCTTAAACTATAACATAAACCGAGAAAAAAATAAAGAAATATTTGTGAATAATGCGAATACAGACATGTTTTTAACAATAAAAAAGCAAACTTATAAACAAAAAAGACTGGCATTTCCATCAATGCCAGTCTATGGATGAGAAAAGACTTCACAAAATCGCCTCTATCTGTTTTTTGGCCTTCTTATCCAGTATCTCTCCCGAGAGCGCGCCGAGAATATAACCTTCGATATCCCCGCTTTTTTCGGTTTTCCGGATTTCAAGCAATACATAGAGTATGTCGAGCAGGATAGGCTTTCGCATTGTTTCTCGGAGCGCAGTAATGTCGATTTTCATAAGGGCTTCCGAGATTATTCCGCCCAGCTCAGGCTTGGCGGCGGCTATTTTGCCGAGGGACTGGATGGTCTGGCGGACTGTAATAGGCTTTTCGTCGTTAAGCTGAGCGAGGAAATCGCTCAGCGTTTCTTCCGTCCTGCCGCAGGAATCCCACTTTGCGTTCTCTGCGATAAGCATGGCGCCGATGCTCCGCTGATAGGAATTGTCGCTTTTAAGCTTGCTGCGGAACGCATCCCAGAACGGAAAAACATCGGCGGATTGCGAGGCTCTGTGCTGAAGCAGAAGAAAAGCCTGATACCGCAGATTATCCTCTTTCAAAGAGAGCCACTCCGCGAGCTGAGCAAGATCCTCGCCGCTTAAGCTGCCTGCCGCCTCATGCAGCCGGTCTTTTTCGATAGACATCATGCTTTCAAAAGTTATCATTTTGAACCTCCGAATCATTTTAATTGGAGAGCGCGCCGAGAACAATTCCATATAATCTGTAATTGTATCACAGATATTGGAAAAATAAAAGCCCCTGCCTCGGTTTGCGGGGAAAAAGACGTTGATAATAAATGCACAAATTTTATTGTTTAAGTATGTGCAAAGTAACATTAACATAGCTAGATATTTTGACACGATTTTGACAACAAATTAACGTAAAATCATGCTCAAATATGCCTTAATGTGCTCGACAAAACGGTAGGTTGATATAAAAGAAAAAGCCCGGAAATGCTGATATTTCAAGCAATTCCGGGCACTTTCAACCCCGTGCGGTGGGGACCATTTTTGGTGGAGACTATTGGGCTCGAACCAACGACCTCCTGCGTGTGAAGCAGGCGCTCTGACCAGCTGAGCTAAGCCTCCGGCGAGAAAGGACGCCCGGAGAAAAAGGACGTCCCGATCTGGTGACGCGTACGGGACTCGAACCCGTGTTACCGCCGTGAAAGGGCGGTGTCTTAACCGCTTGACCAACGCGCCGTAATTTTTGGGGACAGGACGAACCTGCCCCCTTGGTAGCGGCAACTGGATTTGAACCAGTGACACCACGGGTATGAACCGAGTGCTCTAGCCAACTGAGCTATGCCGCCAAGTCGCAGAAATTATTATACTTAAGGCGCATACTCTTGTCAACACAAATTTTGATTGCGTTTAATTGATTAATTTTCGCATTTATAGTAAAATATTATCAACCTTGCCCAAACGGCGGTTTTTGTTGCAAAAATCAATGACAATGCGGCTTTTTGAGTGTAAAATAATAAAAAAATGGGCCTAATGGCTCGGAGGGAAAAATGGCGGATTTGGGAAAGATAATTGAGAAGGCCTTAAACGCGGGTTTTACAGACGCGGCGCCTCTCGATGTGGCTACGCTGGAGCTTCGGGAGGATATCCGGGCAAATTGCGAAGAGAACAAATGCGGCATGTACGGCAAATGCTGGTCCTGCCCGCCGGCTTGCGGCGAGCTGGACGAGCTCAGGGGAAAAATCAAAAAGTACAGTCAGGGAATAATAGTCCAGACCTACGGCGAGCTTGAGGACGAATTCGACTTTGAAACTACGAGGGAGCTTATGAAAAAGCATTCGGCTTCAGTGAAAAAGCTTGCCGGAGAGCTTGCGGAGGAGTACGACGTGCTTCCTCTCGGAGCGGGCACCTGCGGACTCTGCGAAACCTGCTCCTATCCGGATCCGTGCAGATTTCCAAAATATCAGATTTCCTCAATGGAAGCGTACGGACTTTTTGTAAGCGATGTTTGCAAGAAAAACAATGTGCAATATTATCACGGTAAAAACACTCAGACCTTTGTGGGCTGTTATTTGCTGAGGTGAAATATGGAAAAATACAAGGTTACGTTTTTGCCGGACGGTGTGGTTCACGAGGTTTTGCCCGGCGCCACCATTTTCAGCGCGGCGATAGACGCAGGGATATATATTGATTCGCCCTGCGGAGGCAACGGCTACTGCGGAAACTGCAAGGTGAACATAGTAACGGATAAGGGTATGGAGGAGGTTCTTGCCTGCCAGACTGAAATCAAGGGCGACATTACCGTCAGGCTGCCGGAAAAGGGCGGCCACAGGATACTCGAGGATTCGGTCGGAACTGACTTCAAGATCGGATCCGTCATAAACCGCGACGACAGGGGAACGGTGTATTTCGACCATCCCCCTCTCGGGACCTGCGAAAAGGGCAAAACTCTTTGCGCGATGGCTTTCGATATAGGCACTACCACCGTCGTCGGTTATCTGCTCGACGCGGAGACTGGCGCGACGCTGTCCACCGCCAGCATGCTGAATCCCCAGTCTCAGTTCGGCGCCGACGTCATAGCCAGAGCCAATTACGCGATAGAAAACGGAAGCGGCATACTTGCGCGCGCAATTAGAAAAGCGCTTTCCGAGCTTATCGACGAAGCCTCGGCGGAGGCCGGGATAGACAAAGACCAGATTTTCCTGGTTTCTGTGGTCGGAAACACCTGCATGCACCATCTTTTCCTGGAGATACCGACGCAGACCCTTGTTCTTGCGCCCTACCATGCGGCGTCCGTGAAGCCCGAGCTTCTGAAGGCAAAGCACTACGGCCTCAACGTAAACGAATCCGCTGTTCTGATGGTCCTGCCAAATATATCGGGCTTTGTCGGTGCGGACACTGTCGGCGCCATCCTTTCTTCGGGCATAGACAAAGAGGAAGAGATGACTCTTTTAATAGATATAGGCACGAACGGAGAGATGGTTGTCGGAAACAGGCATAGGCTCTGCGCTTGCTCGACGGCTGCCGGACCCGCCTTTGAAGGAGCGAAGATAAGCAGCGGCATGAGGGGCACGAACGGCGCCATAGACCACGCAGACTTTTCTTCAGGCGACGTCAAAATCTCCGTAATCGGCAACACGAAGGCCGTCGGCGTCTGCGGCTCCGGACTTATAGACATAATCGCCGAGCTCGTCGTAAACGGGCTTATAGAGGAGAGCGGAAGGCTGGTATCCCCATCCGACGTCAAGGACGAGAAGCTCAAAAGGCTCGCTTCGCACATCGGCGAGAAGGACGGGCAGAGGGTTTTCTGGCTTACGGATGAAGTGTGCATCACCCAGAAGGACATAAGAGAGGTCCAGCTGGCAAAGGCGGCGATTTCCGCGGGCATAGAGCTTCTCATGAGGAAACTGGGGGTCGGTGTTTCAGACATTGAGCGCGTGCTGCTTGCGGGAGCCTTCGGCAACTATATGTCCCCGAAAAGCGCGTGCGCTATCGGGCTTATTCCCAAGGAGCTTGAGAGCAGGATAAAGCCGATAGGCAACGCGGCGGGGCAGGGCTCCAAAATGGCGGCGCTTTCCAAGGCGGAATTTATGAGGGCTTCGGAAATAGGCAAAAACACGGAATACCTCGAGCTTGCCGGAATGCCGGAATTTAATGACGTATTTATGGACAAAATGGAATTCTGATCGAATTGAAAGGGGGATTGAATATGCATAATTATCACGACCATCACACGCATACCCATAGACATGAGGACGGCAGCGTGCACACCCACGAGCACGCACACGAACACGGTTTTGAGAACGACCACCATCATGTTCACGCAGGCGAAGGCGGCGAAAAGGCCGAGGTCAAGGCGCTTTTGAACTATATGCTCGAGCACAACGAACACCATGCCGAGGAGCTTAAGGAAATTTCCGACCGTTTGAGGGAAATGGATCTTCCGGCCGAAGCCGAAATGCTTGATTTCAGCATATCTCATTACAGGAAGGGCAACGAAATGCTTGAAAAAGCGCTTTTAAGCATAAATGACTAGGAGGATCGTCCATGTGTCTCGCAACTGTATATGAGGAAACGAAGAAAGCCGAAAACATTCTCTGCCGTAACATCACAAAAATCGAAGTCGAGGGCGAGGACATAAGGCTTACTGACATTATGGGGGTCGAGACGACCTATAAGGGAAGGATTGTTTCGGCGGAGCTTTCCGGAGGAACGGTCATTCTGAAAAAAGCGGAGGTTGCCTGATGAGCTACACCATTGCGGTCGCGGGAAAAGGCGGGGTCGGAAAGACCACCGTCTGCGGTCTTATTATCGACAGGCTCATAAAGCTGCGGAAAACGCCGCTTCTTGTCGTGGACGCGGACGCCAATTCAAATCTCAACGAGGTTCTGGGCGTGAAAGCTGAAGTGACGCTCGGAGCCATCCGCGAGGAGCTGGCGCACGCCGAGCTTATGGAAGTCAGCCCTATTCCGGCTAATATGTCGAAGCCGGAATACGCAGAGCTTAAATTCAACTCGGCGCTGATCGAAGAGGACGACTTTGACATGATCGTTATGGGCAGGACCCAGGGCGAGGGCTGTTACTGCTATGTTAACGGAGTCCTCAAGACCCAGATAGGCCGCCATGCGAAGAACTATAAATATGTTATCGTTGACAACGAGGCGGGCATGGAGCATATAAGCCGCGGCGTTTTGCCTCACGTCGACGTTCTTCTGCTTGTGAGCGACTGCTCGCGCAGGGGCATACAGGCGGCGGCCAGGATAGCGGAGCTCGCCGGAGAGCTCAAGATAAACCCGAAAATTATGGGCCTGGTTGTAAACCGCGCGCCGGACGGAATTATGGACCAGGGAACAAGGGAGGCCGCGGAGGAAACGGGGCTTCCTCTTCTTGGCGTAATGCCTCAGGACGGCGCCGTCTACAAATTCGACTGCGAGGGAAGGCCGATAGTTGAAATCGACGAGGACTCGCCGATTAAAAAGGCGGTAAGGGAGCTAGTCGAAAAAATACTGATTTAGACACAGTTCTTGTGTTGAATAAAATTTGTAATTACGAGGAGAAAGGGTTTTATTATGGCATTTGTTCAGAAACCGCAGGTTTACAAGACTGCGATCAATACCGTGGAACTGGGCGTCGGGGAAAAGAAGGTCGCTCTCGGCGGCGCTACGGTATCGCCGCTCTATTCTTTTGACGCGCCCATCGCAAACCCGCCCAGAGTGGGCATCGAAATTACCGATTTGGGTCTGGAAGGCGCGACAAAGGGAATGGCCGAGTTTTACAGCGGCTGCAAAACGCTTGCAGACATCGCAAAAAGAGCCTCAGAGGCGCCGGGAGCGGATTTCGTGTGCCTCAAGCTTGAGGGAGCCGACCCCGGCGAAGAGAACAAGTCGGTAGAGGACTGCGTCGCCGCCGCCAAGGAAGTATGCGGCGCTATCGACAAGCCCCTTGTAATAGAGGGCTGCAAAAACGCTCAGAAGGACGCTCAGCTTTTTGAAAAAATCGCCGAGGCCCTGCAGGGCAAAAACGTGCTTTTCCTTTCGGCAAAAGAGGAAAACTACAAGACCGTCGGGGCTTCCGTAGGTCTTGCGTACTCGCAGAAGGTCGGAGCCGAATCGGCCTGCGACATCAACCTTGCGAAACAGCTCAACGTACTTATGACCCAGCTCGGCGTCTCGCCGGGAAGCATGGTCATGAATCTCGGCAGCGCCGCCGCGGGCTACGGCTTCGAGTACGTCGCATCGACGATGGACAGGGTAAAGCAGGCTGCGCTCGGGCAGAGCGACGCGATGCTTCAGATGCCGGTCGTAACGCCGGTGGCGTCCGAAGCGTGGTCCGTCAAGGAAGCTATAATATCCGAAGAGGACATGCCCGAATGGGGCGACCAGGAGCAGCGCGGAATCAAGATGGAGATCGTGACGGCGGCCGCCTGCCTTGCTTCCGGCTCCGACGCGGTGATTTTGAAGCACCCCGCTTCCGTTGCTACCGTTTCCGCGCTTGTTGCGGCTTTGATGTAATATTGGAGGTATCTGAAAATGGCTCTTACCGGACTTGACATATTTAAAATCACGCCTAAAACCAACTGCAAGGACTGCGGAAGCCCGACCTGCATGGCGTTTGCCATGAAAGTGGCCCAGGGCGCAATAACCCTGGACAAGTGCCCGCACCTCTCTGCTGAAGTGCGCGCCAAGCTCGACGAGGCGACCGCGCCCCCGATGAAGACGATAAAGATCGGAACCGGAGAAGGAGAGTTCACGCTAGGAGGCGAGACCGTTCTTTACCGCCATGAGAAAACCTTTGTAAGCAAGAACCTTTTCGCGGTGGCTCTTTCTGACGCGTATTCGGACGCGCAGAACGACGCCGCGCTTGCCGATGTAAAAAACGTCGATTACGAGCGCATCGGAGAGCGCATGTGCGTCGACGCAATATTTGTGGACTACGTTTCCGACGGCGCGAGATTCCTTGAGCTTGTAAAGAAGGCTAAGGAAACCGGCAAAACCCTTATCATAAACTGCGGCGACGCCGCAGTCGCTTCGGGCGCGCTTGAGATAGCCGGCGCCTCGAAGCCCGTTCTCGGCGGAGCCGACGCCTCCAACTTTGCGGCGCTCAACGAGCTGGCCAAAAAATACGGCGTCGTGCTCGGAGTCAAGGGCAAGGATCTGAATGAGCTGCACGACACGGTCGAAAAGCTCGAGGCTCTCGGCAACAAGGAGCTTATTCTCGACGTAACCATGGCCTCGATCAAGGACGCCTTTTCGGCCGCGGTGCAGGTCCGCAGGGCTTCGGTCAAGGACGGAGACAGGGTTTTCGGCTATCCGTCCATTGTCAACGCGGCTAAGCTCGCTGCAGGCGACATGAATATGCAGGCGGCTCTCGCCTCGCTCTTTACGCTCAAATACGGCTCCGTCATAGTGATGGAGCGCATGACATATTCGGACGCGCTCCCTCTTTACGGACTCCGCCAGAACATCTTCACGAACCCGCAGAAGCCGATGAAGGTCGAGCCGGGAATTTACCCGATAAACGGCGCGAACGAAAACTCGGTCTGCGCCCTGACGGTCGACTTCGCACTGACTTACTTCGTCGTATCCGGCGAGCTTGAGCGCTCCGGAGTGCCGGTGAACTTCCTCATAACCGACGCGGGAGGCTACTCCGTTCTCACCGCATGGGCGGCGGGCAAGCTTTCGGCATCTTCCATAGCAAAATTCTTCCAGGAGGCCGAAATAGAAGGAAAAATCAAAAACCGCACCCTGATTATTCCCGGAAAGGTGGCCGTTCTCAAAGGCGAAATAGAGGACAAGCTCCCCGGCTGGAAGATTATCCCCAGCCCCCCCGAGGCTATTCACCTTGTGAAATTCCTCAGAGAACTGAACGCGTAAAATCCAGGGGCGTTTTCGCTCCCGCGAGGCGGAGCAGGTTCGACTTTATCCGCCTTAATTAAACTAGGAGGAAATGATATGGCAAAATTTGTCACAATAGGCGAGCGCATCCACTGCATTTCGCCCGCAATAAGGGAAGCTATGGCGACCAAAAACCCCGAACCGATCCTTCAGCGCGCAAAGGAGCAGATCGACGCCGGGGCCACCTACCTTGACGTGAACATAGGGCCCGCGGAAAGCACGGGCGTAGAGCTTATGAAATGGGCTGTCACGCTCATCCAGAGCAACTTCGACAACGTTCCGCTCTGCCTCGACACTTCGAACAAGGCTGCAATAGAGGCGGGCATTTCGGTCTACAACCGCTCCAAAGGCAAGCCCATAATCAACTCGGCCGACGCCGGAGACCGCATAGAGAACATCGACCTTGCGGCGGCGAACGACGCCATATGCTTCGCGCTCTGCTCGAAAGCGGGAGTGCCCGCAGACAACGAGGAGCGTATGGTCTACTGCCAGGAAATGCTCGAGCGCGGCATGATGCTCGGCATGGATCCGGCCGACCTCTGGTTTGACCCGCTGTTCCTTGTAATCAAGGGCATGCAGGACAAGCAGATGGATGTTCTCGAGTGCATAAAGATGCTATCTGACATGGGGCTCAACACGACCGGCGGCCTTTCCAACGTATCGAACGGCATGCCCAAGAAGATCCGCCCGATAATGGACTCCGCAATGGTGGCGATGGCGATGCAGTGCGGGCTTACCTCCGCCATTGTCAATCCCTGCGACCTCCGTCTGATGGAAACCATCAAATCCTGCGACATCATAAAGAACAACAGCCTGTACGCTGATTCCTATCTTGAGCTGTAATTTATAATATGTTGAAACATTGGGGAGCCTGAGCCTTTTGGGCTCCCCGGTTTTGAATTTATTATGAAAACTCCGCGAAAGCGGAGCAAATTGAACAGGAGGAGCAAAAATGAGCATACTTACAGATCTTATCTACGCAGGTTCGAATGCGGTAGCCGGTCTGACAGAAGGCGCCGTGAACGAAGCCATCGCAAAGCACGGCGGCGATGCCAAGATTGCGTTCCCCGACACAGCTTACTTTCTGCCTACGATTTACGCGGCCACCGGCGTCAAGGTCACGAAGCTTTCCGACCTGCCCGCCTGCGTGGGAGTGCTGAAAAGCCTTATCTCCAACAAGGAGGACCTTGGAGAGGCGTTGAACGCGGGCCTTGCGACCGCGGTCGGCGCCGAAATCATCGAGGCCCTCAAATACGTTGGAGGCGGCAATCCCTATGAGAACGAAGCGGGGATCGGCTTTGTGCCCGATCCCATAATAAGAAGCCTCGGCGTTCCGCTTGTAACCGGCGACATCCCCGGCGTTGCGGTTGTTCTGGGCAAGGCTGAAAATGCTCAGGACGTCGTTTCCGTGGTAAAGGACTATCAGAGCAAGGGCCTGCTGACCTTCCTCGTCGGCGACGTCATAGAGCAGGTGGCCGAGGGCGGCGTCAAGATGGGACTTGAGTTCAGGGTCATACCGCTGGGTCACGATGTGACCGCGGTAATACATGTCGTGACCGTAGCCATCCGTGCGGCGCTCATATTCGGCAATATCCAGCCTGGCGATCTTGCAGGCCTTCTGGCGTATACGAAAGCCCGCGTTCCCGCCTTTGTCAACACCTTCGGAGCGTTAAACGAGGTTGTTGTATCTGCCGGAGCCGGAGCGATAGCCCTCGGCTTCCCGGTAATAGTGGACGTCGATCTTGGAGAAAATCAGGTCGGCGGAGCGCTTGAATCCGTAACAGACCATGCCGAGACCGTAAAGCGCTCGCTTGAGCTCAGGAGCATCAAGGTCAAGGTAAAGGAGCTCCCCATCCATGTCGCTTTCGCATCAGCCTTCGAGGGTGAAATAATAAGAAGGGCGGAAATGCACGCCGAGATCGCCTCCGAAGTCAAGCCGGCGTTCGAGCTTGTGGTAATGAAGGGCTTGGACGAGGTCGAGGACCACAAGATTACGATAATCGGAGAGGACATCGGCGCCGACGCTCCCGTATCCATGGCTCTGGGCACCATAGTCGAAGTCGCCGGCAAAAAGATGCAGACGGATTTCGAGCCCGTAATCGAGCGCAAGATACACCACTGGTTCAACTACATGGAAGGCGTGATGCACACCGGACAGAGGAACCTCATACGCGTCCGGGTAAGCAAGGAGGCCTATGCAAAGGGGGTCCGCCTCAGGGACTTTGCCGAGGTCATCTACGGCATGCTGATGGAAGAATTCTCGAGCGTTGTTGACAAGTGCCAGATAACTATGATAACCGTGCCCGAAAAGGTCACCGAGCAGCTCAACGCCCTTGCCATGCCGAGGTACTCGGCCCGCGACGAGCGGCTTCTCAGCATGAACGACGAGAGCGTCGACAAGTTCTATACCTGCATACTCTGCCAGTCCTTCGCGCCCTCTCACTGCTGCGTCGTAACCCCGGAGCGTCTCGGGCTGTGCGGCGCCGTGTCATGGCTTGACGCGAAAGCGACGAAGGAGCTTACCCCGACGGGGCCCTGCCAGCCCATCGAGAAAACGGGATGCATTGACGAGAGGCTCGGCGTATATAAAACCGTAAACGAAACCGTCGGCGAAGCGACTCACGGCGCCGTGACGAGCGTTACGCTGTATTCGATCATGACTGACCCGATGACCAGCTGCGGCTGCTTCGAGTGCATATGCGGAATTATGCCCGAAGCCAACGGCGTAGTCGTGGTAAACCGCGAATACAAGGGAATGACTCCTACGGGCATGACCTTCGGCGAGCTCGCGTCTATGACGGGCGGCGGAGTTCAGACGCCCGGCTTTATGGGCCACGGGCGGCACTTTATAGCTTCCAAGAAGTTCATAAGCGCCGAGGGCGGCGTCCAAAGGATAGTCTGGATGCCGAAGGAGCTCAAGGACGACGTCGCGAAGAAGCTCAACAAGACTGCGAAGGAGCTTTACGGCATAGAAAACTTTACCGATATGATATGCGACGAGACAATAGCCACCGAGTCCGAGGCCGTTCTGAAATTCCTGGAGGAAAAGGGCCATCCGGCTTTAGGGCTTGATCCGATAATGTAGTATTTAGCCGCCGGCAAAGATAGGGCGGCAAGAGGGAAATATGTATCAGATTACGTTTAAAGTGCGCGGCGAGAACCGTTTGGTTCTCGCCGAGCCCGGCATGAGCCTCCTGGACGTGGCTCAGAACGCGGGAATAACGATAGACGCGCCCTGCGGCGGGACGGGAAGCTGCGGCAAATGCCGCGTCCTTCTTCTGGAGGGGTGTCTTGAGTCCGAAAAAAGCCGCCATATAACTGAGGATGAATACGAGGACGGCTGGCGCCTTGCCTGCACCAGCTTTGTTTCTGGCGACGCTGTTATCGCCGTTCCGGCTTCGGCCACGGCGTATGAGGATTCGCTTTCCTCAGATTTCACCGCCAAGGGCAAGGATCTCGGCAAATATGCCGAGCTTCAGAAGAAGCTTTCCGAGGCGGGGATAGGCTTCAAAAGAACCTTCAAAACGCTGACCGCCAAATTGCCGCAGCCCTCTCTCGACGACACGATGCCGGACAACGAGCGGCTTACCCGCTATATGCGCGACAAGTTCAGAACCGAGCGTGTCGAGATACCCTTCGTTGTTTTGAGAAAGCTGCCGGAAGTGCTGCGGGAAAACGATTTTACCGTAAAATGCATGGTAGAGCTTACAACGGACAGGCTCCTTGTTTTCGATGTTATGCCTCCCGGCTCGCAGGCATTCCCCTGCGGGATTGCCATCGACATCGGCACAACCAGCGTTTCCGCCCTGCTTATCGACATGGAGAAAGGCAAAATACTTACCGCCGCCTCGGTTGCCAACCGGCAGATAAGGTACGGCGCGGACGTGATTCATCGGATAGTCGAGTCCGCAAAGCCCGGCGGCAGGGAAGCGCTCAGAAAGGCCATAGTCGAGGAAACGCTAAACCCTATGATCAGGAATATGTGCGAAGAGGTCGGCGTGCCCACGTCCGCGGTCTGCAGGCTGTCGGTCGCAGCGAATACCACGATGAACCACCTTTTTGCGGGTGTATATGCGGATCCCATACGGATGGAGCCGTATATTCCGGCGTTTTTTGAGATAAATCCCGTTCCGGCGGGCCTCCTTGGCCTTGACGCTCATCCGAGCGCGAGGGTCATAATAACGCCGAACGTTGGAAGCTATGTTGGAGGGGACATAACTGCGGGCGTTTTGGCCACGCTGATGTGGAACGATCCTCAGATGACCCTTTTTATTGACCTCGGAACAAACGGCGAGCTGGTGCTCGGGAACAGCGAGTTTATGATGTCCTGCGCATGCAGCGCCGGTCCCGCATTTGAGGGCGGAGAGATAGTCTGCGGAATGCGGGCTGCCGACGGCGCCATTGAAGAGGTAAAAATCGATAAAGATACTATGGAGCCGACGATAAAAGTCATCGGCGAAGAGGGCATACCGGTCGGAATATGCGGTTCCGGGCTTATCGATGCGATAAGCGAGCTCTACCGCTGCGGGATAATCAATTCCAGAGGGCAGTTCATCCGCGCCGGTAAAAGGGTGAAGCGCGACAGCGAAGGCAAGGGCATATACATGCTGGTGCCGAAGGAGAAAACGGCGACCGGAAGGGGAATATTCATAGACGAGGCCGATATCGACAACTTTATAAGGGCAAAGGCCGCGGTGTTTTCGGCGATTAGGACAATGCTTTCGGCCCTCAGCCTGGAAGTTGAGAATATCGAGCGCGTAATCGTCGCCGGCGGCATAGGCAGCGGCATAAATATGGAAAATGCGGTGCGGATAGGGATGCTGCCGAACATACCGCTCGAAAAGTACAGCTATATAGGGAACTCCTCGCTTTCAGGAAGCTGCATGGCTTTAATATCCCAGCAGGCCTACGAGCAGATCTTATCGATAGGACGCAGCATGACATATCTCGAGCTTTCCACGACGCCGGGATACATGGATGAATTCGTGGCGGCCTGCTTCATACCGCATACCGACGAAACCCTATTTGAGATTGGCGGCTGAAAATGAATTACGACAAGGACAACAAGGAAAAGAGACCGCTTCTTCACTATAAACCCCTGTATGAAGCGCTTGACCCGGACGAGGCAAGCGCAAGGTGCGGCGTCGCTTATAACCGCGATAAAAAAGCTTTCGCGCTGAGGTTCATGGGGCGGGATTATTCCATAGGCTTTCCGGAATTTTCCGTTAGCCCGGATTCCGAGGCAAAATTCCATCCTCTCGCCGAGCTGCCCGCGGCGCAGCTCCTCATAATGCGCTACCTTATCGAAGGCAGATACGTCGAGTCAAAGGGCGGATTTCTTACATTCAGGGAAATGCCCTGGGGAGAGGTATACAAGGCGCAGTTTGACGGCAGGTGCATAAAACGGCTGGCATTCGGATTCGGAGGCAAGCCCGAGGCGCTCAAAAAGGCTATGGATGAAATAGGGGCTTCGCCCCTTAAAACCGGAGATTTTTCCTACGAATTCGAGCTGCTTCCGGGACTTAAGATGCAGTTTATACTGTGGCGGGGTGACGAGGAGTTTCCGCCTTCGTCGCAGATACTGTTTTCGGACAACTTCCCGCTCGCGTTTTCGGCGGAAGACATGGCGGTGATCGGCGACGTCACCATAACCACCGTGAAAGCTCTGTCGGTATAGCAAATTGCAGAAAAAGCGGAAAAAAGCTCTGTGACGTCAGTCACAGAGCTTTTTGAATGTCTTATTGAGTTATTATGCCACGCCGTAGAGCTTCTTGGCAAGCTCAGCCGCGGAGGCCGCGTCCTCGGAATATCCGTCGACCTTGATTTCGTCGGCGAAAGCCTGGGTAACAGGAGCGCCGCCGATCATGATCTTGACGGTGTTGCGGAGCCCGGCTTCCTCAATGGCCTTGACCGTCG
>JAJUGN010000015.1 GCA_029265975.1 Clostridiales bacterium | reverse complement strand
TTTCATATAATCTTTTTACAGAAAAAATGCTTCGCTTTATTTCGGAAACTATTGGGGGAAAAAATGTCTAATCTGTATTTTCGGGGGGCTTTTAGTTGGGAAATTACACCTCTCATGTCGGGCGCGGCAGAGCGGCCGTCATGTAACCCCCTTGTCGGAAAAGCCCTTTGGGCTTTTCCGACAGTCTGAAACGGGGCGTTTCTTATGAAACGCCCCGTTTGCTGATTTTCCGTATCGGTTCGTGTTTGGTGCAATAAGCTCCGCTTTAGAAACGCGCCCTTTTACCGTCCTTTTTTATTCGCCGGGAGAACAGATGCCGCTTCATTTGTTCTCCTGCTTTTTCTCCGCCCTGAAGCTTCCCAGAGGGTTTGCCTTCGCGGCGATTTTCAGCTCAGTGCTGCTTATGTGCGTATAAATCTCGGTCGTATTGAGATGCTCGTGCCCCAGAAGCTCCTGCAGGGTCCTTATGTCAACGCCGTTCTGAAGCATCAGCGTGGCGGCCGTGTGCCTCAGCTTGTGCGAGGAATAGCTGCGGCTGTCGAGACCCGCCGACGATAGGTGGCTTTTCACAAGATGATGCACGGTCTCGCGGCTCACCCGCTTTCTCCTGTTTGAAAGGAAGAGCGCGTTGCGGTCTATCGCGGCTATGCTTTTTCTTAAAAGCAGGTATTCGTTTATGGCCTCCGCGCAGGCGTCGTTCAGGTATACAATGCGCTCCTTGTTGCCTTTTCCGAGCACCCTAAGGTGATCCCTGCCGATGTCAGAAATATTCAGGCCGACAAGCTCCGAGATACGGAGCCCGCAGTTTAGAAATATCATGAGAATGCAGAAGTCCCTTTCCCTGTTCGGGCCGTCGACGGAACTTAAAAGCTTCTGGCTTTCTTCCAGAGTCAGGTAGTGGGGAAGAGTTTTCATTATTTTGGGAGAGTCAAGGTCCTGAACCGGGTTTTCATCGAGAATATGGGCCTTTACTGTGAGGTATTTGTAAAAGGAGCGTATCGTCGCTATCTTTCTGGCCCTCGATTTGGCGTTCAGACCGTATTCGGGCACCGCTTCTCTGTATTGCTTAACCCTGTCTCTCGAAAGGAACGAAAGATACGAATAGACGTCCGACAGCGTGATTGAGCGGACGAAATTCAGGTTTATGTCGAGGATTGAAATATCACTGAGCTCCGTATCTCTAGGCACAAGACCCTTTTCAAGCTTCATAAAGCGGAAAAATGTGCGGAGATCTAGGAAATACTCGTCCACCGTTCTCTTCGAGTGCCCTTTTATGGTTTCGTGATAGGTCAAAAAACCCTTTATTATTTCGGGCGCCTCGCTTCTGTAATCCATACTTTTTCGCCTCGCTTTTTACTTATTTTACATTGATTCCGCGGCGCCGTCAAACCTTTTTGCTTTGCGAAACGGTCTAAAGCGGACATGCGGATAATATACTTTTTATGCGGCGGCAAGCGTGCATCATCTGCGCCGCACAAAGCGGAAGGGGCTGAATATATGAGAAACAGGAGGCGGAGCTACAAAAGAAGAAACGGAGGGGCCGCGGCAAGATGGTTTTTCCTCTGTCTTATCATTTTGGCGGCGGCCGTTACCATCAGCGTGTTCGCTCCCGACCTTAAGAGCAGGGTCAGAAGCGTGATGACGCCGGTTTACGCGAGAAGCGAGCAATATAAGGCCGTGTTCACACGCTTCGGCGAGGCGCTCTCGGGAGACCAGAGCTTTACCGACGTATTTTCGAGTCTGATCGGCCTTGCAAGAAGGAGCTGACCTTGCGTTTCGGAAAGATTTTCTTAAGCGGCGGATTCGTTCTGATGCTTTCGGCGCTGTATGTGATTTTAAGCCCTGAATTCCTGCTTATCATCATCGCTGCCGTTTTGATTCATGAGGCCGGGCATCTCGCGGCAATAGCCCTGCTGGGAGGCAACCCCAGGGAAGTGCGCCTTGAATGCACGGGCGTACTGATCATCTACGAAGGCGGGGATATGTCGTATGCCTCTGAGCTTGCCGCCGCGGCTGCGGGATCTTTTGCGAGCCTTCTGCTGGCTATCTTCTCCGCATTTATGGGAAAAGCGTTCGGCGAGTTCTGGTACACCCTTTCGGGCTTCAGTCTGGTGTTGTGCGCGTTCAATCTGCTGCCCGTATCTGCGCTTGACGGAGGCAGGATGCTTTTCGTAATACTGGCTCACTGCAGGGATCTCGATGCCGCGGAGAGGGTTTGCCTCGCGGCGAGCTGCGTTTTTTCACTTGCGATAATGATAATCGGAGTTTGGGTTCTGAAAGAAAGCGGCTGGAATTTCACCCTGCTTATTTGCGGCGTTTGGCTTTTCTGGAGTTCCGCTATTGTAAAAAGGCCCGTTTGGGTATAAAATAAGTAAAGGCGGCGCGAGATTGACTCCCGCCGCCTCATACTGTTAACCCGAAAGGTACGATGAGATGCACCCGGTTCTAGAGAGGATACTGACCAAGGTCCAGAAGCCGTCGCGCTACACCGGCGGCGAGTTCGGGGAAATTGTCAAAAACAAAAGCGAGATTTCGCTGAGGTTTGCGCTCTGCTTCCCCGACACATACGAGATAGGCATGTCAAACCTTGGCATGAGGATACTGTACGGAGTTTTGAACAATACGGACGGAGTATGGTGCGAGCGCGTATTTGCGCCATGGGGGGACATGGAGGAGGAGCTGAGGCGAAACGGGCTTCCCCTTTTTGCTCTCGAAAGCGGAGACGAGCTTACGAAATTCGATATAATCGGCTTTTCCGTCGGATACGAGATGGCTTACACAAACGTGCTTAACATGCTTGAGCTTGCGGGCATACCGCTTCGCGCCTGCGAAAGAGGGGACGGCTGGCCGCTGATAGTTGCGGGAGGGACCTGCGCATACAATCCGGAGCCCTTGGCCGATTTTATAGATATTTTTCTGCTCGGCGAGGGCGAGGACCTGCTGCCGGAACTGTGCGCGCTTGTCAGGGGCATGAAGGGCGCGGGGCGGCAGGACCTGCTGAAAGCGGCTGCAAGGCTGGAGGGGGCCTATGTGCCCTCGCTTTACGATGTGAAATACAACGGCGACGGAACGATAAATGCGATCGAGCCGAAAGAAGGGGCTCCGGCGGTCGTAACAAAGCGCATAGTTCAGGACTTTGAGAACTCATTTTTTCCCGCGGACACGATAATACCTTCCACGGAGATCGTACACGACCGCACGGTGCTAGAGCTTTTCAGAGGCTGCATACGCGGCTGCCGCTTCTGCCAGGCTGGCTACGTTTACAGGCCGGTGCGCTCGAGGAGCGCTGAGAAGCTTGCGGAGCAGGGAATCGAGGCGCTAAAAAATTCGGGTTATCAGGAAATCGGGCTCTCCTCGCTCAGCACGAGCGATTACAGGCGGCTTAGGGAGCTTTGCGACAGGCTTCTCGGCTGGTGCGAGCCTAAAAAAATCGGGCTTTCGCTTCCATCGCTCAGAGCCGATAACTTCTCAATGGAAATTATGGAGCGCGTCCAGAAGGTAAGGAAAAGCGGGCTGACTATTGCGCCCGAGGCGGGCTCGCAGCGGCTGAGGGACGTTATTAACAAAAACCTTTCGGAGGAGGAGATACTGAACGCCTGCCGCACGGCCTTCGAAGGGGGGCGGAACAGCATTAAGCTGTATTTCATGCTCGGGCTTCCGACGGAAACGGACGAGGACGTGCTTGCGATAGCGGAGCTTGCCTTCAGGATATTGAGGCTATGGAAGGAAACGGCCTCAAACAGAAACGGCGGAGCCAGAATCACGCTCAGCACCGCATGCTTTGTGCCCAAGCCGATGACGCCGTTCCAGTGGGAGGCGCAGGTCAGCGCGGGGGAATACGAACGCAGGGTCGTTCTTCTTCGGGATGCCATGCGTTCCAAGGCCATAACCTACAACTGGCACGACGCCGAAACGAGCGTAATCGAAGGAGTTCTCGCAAGGGGCGACAGAAGGCTAGGAAGGCTGCTCGAGGAAGTTCAGAAATCCGGGGGGAGGCTGGAGTCCTGGAGCGAGTATTTCTCGTTTGAAAGATGGAAGGCCGCGTTTGAAAAATTAAACCTCGACCCCGCGTTTTACGCAGGCCGCGAAAGACGCAAAGACGAGGTCCTGCCGTGGAGCCACCTTTCCGCAGGCGTTTCCGCCGAATATCTTTGGAGCGAGCGCGAAGCGGCCAAGAGGGGAGAAATCACGCCGGACTGCCGGACAAAGTGCGCGGGCTGCGGAGCGGATATCCTCTGCCGGGGAGGAAAGTGCGATGAATAAGCTGAGGCTGGTTTTTGAAAAAAGGGGCAGGGCGAAATACATCTCGCACCTTGACCTTATGCGCACTTTCCAGCGGGCGTTCCAGCGTGCGGGAGTTTCCGTCAGGCATACTGAGGGCTTCAACCCTCACGCGCATATTTCTATCGCCCTGCCGCTGCCCGTGGGAATGGAGAGCGTATGCGAAATACTGGACTTTGAATCCGCGGAGGAGCTTGACAGCGGCTTCATTCACGCGATCAACGCGGCGCTGCCGGAGGGGATAAAGGTCAGGTCGCTTGGCAAGAACACGCGAAAAACGGGCGAGATAGCATGGCTTGAATGTGAGCTCAGGCTTTTGTACGACCGGGGAGTCCCAGAAGGAGCGGAAGAAAGGATAAAATCGCTTTTCAAATCCCAGAGCCTGATTATAAGCAAAAAATCAAAGAAGGGCAGGTCGGATTTCGACATTATGCCCTGTATAAAATCGCTGGACATTTCCCAAAACGGCGAGGGAGAAATAATTATTTCAGCGGCGGTCGCGGCGCAAAACCCGTCTCTCAACCCCATGCTCATTGCGGACGCAATAGCGAAATATATCCCCGATCTGGCCCCGGACCATGTTTCCTGCACGCGCCTGAGGCTGATGGACAGGGAATTCAAGCCTTTCTAGAGCCAAAACCCGCTGAAAAGAAAAATTTTGATGATTTTACTTGCTTTTTCGGCCTGTTTGTGATAATATATCGCGGCGTATGGAGAGAGCGGTCTTTCCATTTATAGGGGCGGTCCTCTGCGGGCCTTCGCACAGGCGCAGGTTATGCCCGCATGAACGTCTGACAGGAAGGGAGGATATTGAACATGGATCTTATCAAAGCACTTAACGACCAGTACGTTAAGCCTGAGCTTCCGGAGATGAACGTTGGCGATACCGTCAGGGTATCTGTCAAGGTCAAGGAAGGAAACCGTGAGAGAGTCCAGGCGTTTGACGGCACGATAATCGCCAGAAAGCACGGCGGCATCAACGAGACCATCACGGTCCGCCGCATTTCCTACAACGTAGGCTGCGAAAAGGTTTTCCCGATACATTCGCCGACTATTGTTTCCATCGAGACAATCAGACGCGGTAAAGTCCGCCGCGCGAAGCTCTATTATATCAGGGATAAAATCGGCAAGAACGCAAAGGTTAAGGAAAGAATCTGACAAAAAGGGGCTTTTGCCCCTTTTTTTATTACAAGAGGTAGTTGCAATGTCAGTTAAGTCGGAAATCTACGATTGGCTTCAGTGCGTCGTCGTGGCGCTTGTGGTGAGCATCCTCCTTTTCGTGTTTGTCTTCCGCGTTACGGGAATCATAGGCCCGTCAATGGAAAAAACGCTTTACGACGGCAACAAGGTCATAATATCAAATCTCTTTTACTCTCCCAAGCAGGGAGACATAGTTATCTTTACAAAGAAAAGCTTCGACAAGGAGCCGCTCGTAAAGAGGATCATAGCTACCGAGGGGCAAACCGTCGATATAGATTTCATAAAAGGCGAGGTAAGGGTTGACGGCGAGCTTCTGCAGGAGGCCTATTTAACGGAAAAAACCTTCCGCCCCTATGACGTGAAATTTCCGGTAACCGTCCCCAAGGGCATGGTCTTTGTTCTGGGAGACAACCGCAAGGTAAGCTACGACAGCCGGGCAAGCGCGATAGGAATGGTCGACAACCGAATGATACTCGGGAAGGTGTACGCAAGGATAACGCCTTTCAGCAAGGCGGGCCTGATAAAGTAATATGAGCGAGGAAATGAATATCCACTGGTTTCCCGGTCATATGGCCAAGGCCAGGAGGATGATAAGCGAAAACGCAAGGCTCGTGGACATTGTCTGCGAGCTGATAGACGCGCGCATACCCTTGTCGAGCCGCAACCCTGACATAGGCGAGCTGACGGGCGGCAAGCCCCGGCTTGTAGTTATGAACAGGTGCGATCAGGCGGATGCCGAGATCACCAGACTGTGGTCCGCATGGTTTAAGAGCCAGGGGTTATCCGTCCTCGAAACCGACAGCAAAAGCGGAGCGGGAACCGGCGCCTTCCAGAACGCCGTAAGGAGCATACTCAAAGACAAGCTGCAGAGGTATGCCGAAAAGGGACAGTCTGGGAGACCCGTCCGGGCGATGATCCTGGGAATACCGAACGTGGGCAAGTCCACCTTCATCAACAGGGTGGCCAAGAGAAAGGCTGCCCAGGCTTCGGACAAACCCGGCGTGACACGGGGGAAGCAGTGGATAAGCATAGGGCAGGGCCTTGAGCTTTTGGATACTCCGGGAATACTCTGGCCCAAGCTCGACAGCCCCGAGGTCGCGGAAAACCTGGCCTTCACCGGCGCCGTAAAGGACGAGATACTTGACGTCGAAACGCTTGCCGCAAACCTTATGGAAAGACTCGGGGAGAGTTATAGGAAGAACCTCGAGGCGCGTTATAAAATTGAAGTGGAAGAAAACGAAAAGGGCTTTGAGCTCCTGAAAAAAGCGGCAAAAAAGCGCGGCTTTCTGATTTCCGGCGGAGAGCCGGACACAGAGCGTATGGCGAAAATACTGCTTGACGAGTTCAGGGGAGGAGTTTTAGGGCGCATTTCACTTGAAAAACCGCCCGCCGAGGTATAGAATGGATTTACTGAGCATTGAAAACTCGGTGTACGAGGAAGGCTTTGAGTGCGTTTGCGGAGTCGACGAGGCGGGCCGCGGCCCTCTCGCCGGGCCGGTTTGCGCAGCTGCGGTGATTTTGCCGCGGAATCTTCTCATACCGGGCCTTGACGACTCCAAAAAGCTGTCGGAGAAGAGCCGTGAAAGGCTTTACGAAGCGATAGTGTCCCAGGCTGAGGCTTACGGGATAGCCTTCGCCACGGAAAGGGAGATTGACGAGCTTAACATCCTCAACGCCACCTTCCTTGCGATGAACAGGGCGATAGAAATGCTTTCCGTCAAGCCCTCGATAGCGCTTATCGACGGAAACCGCGATTCGGGAATCACAATGCCGAGCCGGACGATAATCGGCGGCGACGGCAAATGCGCTTCAATTGCCGCGGCCTCGATACTCGCCAAAGTCACGAGAGACAGGCTTATGATGCACATGGCCGATAAATATCCGGAGTACGGATTTGAAAGGCACAAGGGCTACGGCACCAGGGAGCATTACGACAGGCTGAAGGAACACGGCCCTTGCGAGATCCATAGGAGAACCTTTCTGAAAAACCTTTGAAACTGGGGGCGTGAGGCCGTGAACACCAAGCTTCTTGGCCGCTGGGGAGAAGCAAAAGCCGGGGAGTATCTTCGCGGCAAGGGCTACAAGCTCATAGGAATGAACTACTCCACGCGCTTCGGGGAGATAGATTTGATCGCCGAAAACGCCCGGCATATCGTTTTCGTAGAGGTGAAGCTGAGAAAAAACGCGGACTTCGCCGAGGCGCGGGAATTTGTCCACCGCCGCAAAATCGATAGGCTCAAAACAGCGGCCGAAATATGGCTTTCTCAGAACGAAACGGAAAAGACGACGCGCTTTGACGTGATAGAAATATACTTTTCCGGCGATTTGGGAGCGAATTATGAAAAAATCGTTCATATCGAGGACGCCTTCCGATGAAAATACCCCTTTTTGACGCCCACTGCGACACCGCATTCAAAATGGCTCTGGGAGAATACGGACTGTATGAAAACCCCGGGCATACGGACCTGAAGCGGGGGCTTGAATATGCTCCGTATGCGCAGTTTTTTGCGCTTTTTGCCGTTGACGGCGGTAAAATTCCGTTCGGGCCCCATAGGTTTATGGACAAAACGGCCGAAGAGATATTTGACGCGGAGCTTGAATTCCTGCTGGAGGAGTTCAAGAAAAACAGCGCAAGGATATCGCTCTGCACGACGGTTAAGGAAGCCTTGGATGCAAACGCGCAGGGCAGGGCCGCCGCTTTTTTGTCCATTGAGGGAGCGGAGCTTATAGGCTGCGATATTTCAAGGCTCAGGGAGATGCACAGGCTGGGCGTAAGAGCGATGAACCTCACTTGGAACAATCCCAACGCTCTCGTATGTCCGTCCGGACTGACGGAGCTTGGCAGGAGCTTTGTGTCCTGCTGCAACGAGCTTGGCATCATCATAGATGTCTCGCATCTTCCGGACGAGGCGTTTTGGGAAGCAATAGAGCTTTCGGAGGACCCCGTGATGGCAAGCCATTCAAATTCGAGAGCCGTCTGCGCCCACAGACGCAATCTTACAGACGAGCAGTTTCTTTCTGTAATCCGAAAGAGAGGCGTGGCCGGAATAAACCTTTATGCCGAGTTTCTGGGAGAGAACCCTGACATGGGAACCGTCATAGGGCATATAGAGCACTTCCTTTCACTCGGCGGCGAAAAAAGCGTCGCGCTAGGCTGTGATTTCGACGGCTGCGACAGGCTGCCGGAGGGAATAGTAGGCATAGAAGACCTGAAAAATGTTTATAATGCGCTTTTGCGGAAAAACTATCCAGAGGCGCTGATACGGGATATATTTTATTATAATCTTAAGAGAGTGGTGGAAGAGGTATGCGATATCTGAGCACAAGAAACAAAAGCGTCAGGTTTTCCGCGGCGGACGCTATAACCCTCGGGCTCGCCCGCGACGGCGGCCTTTTTGTACCGGAGATACTGCCGAGGCTTACGCTGAATTCTATAAAATCAATGTGCGATATGTCTTACCAGCAGCGCACGGTTTATGTTATGTCGCCTTTTCTGGACGATTTTACGGCCTCGGAGATAGGTACCTTCGCCAGCAAGGCTTACAGCTCGACAAGCTTTGACGTTCCCGAAATAGCGCCTATACGCGCTGTGGACGATGCCACTTTTTTTCTTGAGCTCTGGCACGGGCCGACAAGCGCCTTCAAGGACATGGCGCTCCAGATGCTTCCCCACCTCCTGACGGCCTCGCTTACGAAAAAGGCGGAAAAAAAGGACGTCTGCATCCTTGTCGCGACTTCCGGAGACACCGGGAAGGCGGCCCTGGAGGGCTTCAAAAACGTGGACAGGACAAAAATCCTGGTTTTTTATCCGCGCGACGGAGTGTCAGATGTCCAGAAGCTCCAGATGGTCACCCAAAACGGCGACAACGTAGGCGTATGCGCCGTCGAGGGCAACTTCGACGATGCCCAGAACGGTGTAAAGGAGATATTTTCAGACGAGGCTTTGCGCGAGGAGCTCGCGGCAAAGGGGTATTTTCTCTCTTCGGCCAACTCTATAAACTGGGGCCGGCTGCTCCCGCAGATTGTCTATTACATTTCGGCTTACTGCGATCTTGTGAAGACCAAAAGAATAGCGGCCGGAGACTCGGTCAATGTCTGCGTTCCCACCGGCAACTTCGGCAACATACTGGCTGCATATTACGCGAAGGCCATGGGGCTTCCTATTGCAAAGCTCATTTGCGCCTCCAACTCGAACAATGTCCTGACCGATTTCATCAATACGGGGACATACAACAGAAACCGCGAGTTTTTCACTACCATTTCGCCTTCCATGGACATACTCATTTCGAGCAATCTCGAACGGCTTCTCTTTGAATTTTCCGGAAAGGACGATTCGGAGACGAGGCGCTATATGGAGCAGCTTAACAAATCCGGAAGCTATACCGTGGGCCCGATAGTCAAAAAGAGGCTTGACGAGCACTTCTGGGGCGGATACTGCGACGATGTAAAAACAAAGCTGGTTATCGAGGCGGTATATCAGAAATATAATTATCTCATAGACCCTCACACGGCGGTCGGATATGACGTGCTGAACCACTACCGGCACGATACCGGCGATACCGCCCCGGCCGTAATCGCGTCCACAGCGAGTCCCTATAAGTTCTGCGACAGCGTACTGTCCGCTCTGGGAGAAAAAACCGACGAAAGCGGGCTTGCGCTTATCGACAGGCTTGCGGCCCTGACCGGAACGACTCCCCCGCGCCCTCTGACGGAGCTGAAAAACAAGAAGGTCCGCTTTTCTCAGTCCACTCCCAAGGAGGAAATGAAGCAGATAGTCGAAGGCTTTCTGAAATAATAATGCGGCTGCCCGAGGGCAGCCGCGAATGGGCTTATCTTTCCGAAAATGTCGCGCAGAAGGTGTCCTTTTTGCTGGAAGACGTTGCTCCTCCGACCTTGATGCTTTCGGCGACGCATTTTCTTTTGTCCGCGTCGTTGAATCTGCACTTTACCGCGTCGCAGCCGACGCCTTTCACGCATTCTCCTCTTCCGTATATATCTGACATGCGGAAACTCTCCTTTGATTTTGATAATATTTTGCCGCAGCCGGCATTCTTAGTATTGACGCTTTCCGAACCTATATTCCTGGAGGCTAAAATGTCGCTTTACGCTATCGGTGACCTGCACCTTTCCCTCGAATCCGAAAAGCCTATGGACGTTTTCGGCGGAAAATGGGAAAATTATACTGAAAAGCTCAGGGAGGGCTTCTCGGGACTCGCGGCGCAGGACATATGCGTCGTCTGCGGCGACCTTACCTGGGCAATGAGCCTTAAAGAGGCGGTCTCGGATTTCAGGTTCATAAACGACCTGCCGGGGAGAAAAATCATTCTGAAAGGGAATCATGATTATTGGTGGTCCACCGCCTCGAAAGCGTATGCTTTTTTCAGGCAGAACGGTTTTGAAACGATAGACGTGCTTCACAACAACTGCTATTTTTACGGCGACACCGCCATATGCGGAACGCGCGGCTGGTTTTACGAGGAGGAAAGCGGCGCGGAGCACGACAGGAAGATTATGAATCGTGAAATTATCAGGCTTGAAACCTCTCTCAGGGCGGCCGGTGGCGCCGAGAAAATTTGCTTTTTTCATTATCCGCCGCTATACAAGGATTATACCTGCCACGAAATTCTGGAGCTTATGCAAAGTTACGGCGTGAAAACCTGCTGCTACGGGCACATACACGGCGCAGGGCACAGATACGCGATAGAGGGAAGATATGCCGGGGTAGATTACCATATGGTTTCGGCGGACCATATCGGGTTCAAACCTAAAAAAATTATGGATTAGCATAAAAAAATATTGGAAAAATCGCGGATTATCTGATAGAATAAAATGAATATGTGTGTTGCGAGTGTGACAGCACATACGCAATAGGAGGAGCACCAACTGATGATTGTAAAAAACGTAGAGAAAAAAGAGAAGAATTCTGTGTTCATCACCGTCGAGATCGAAAGGGAAAAGTTCGAGGAAGCAATTAATTCGGCATACAAAAAGAGCAGGGGCAAAATCTCGGTTCCCGGTTTCCGAAAGGGCAAGGCTCCGCTGAAAATCATTGAAAACATTTACGGCGCTTCCGTATTCTATGAAGACGCTATAGATATAGTTGCCCCCGAAGCCTATGTTTTCGCCGTCGAGCAGGAAAAGCTCGAAACCGTAGGCCGCCCTTCTCTGTCCAACATGGAAATAGGCGACGACCGTACAGTGACTCTCGTGTTCAGCACCTCTCTCTACCCCGAGGTCAGCCTTAAGAAGTACAAGGGACTTGAGGCCGAGGAAACCGACGCCGACGTTACCGAAGAGGACGTGAGGCACGAGATAGAGGTAGCAAGAAACAGGAATTCAAGGCTTGTTTCGGTCAGCGACAGGCCTGCTATGATAAGCGACACGGTAATAATCGACTTCGAGGGCTTCCTCAATGGCGTTCCCTTCGAGGGAGGAAAGGCCGAGAAGTATTCTCTCAAGCTGGGCTCCTGTTCTTTCGTGCCGGGCTTTGAGGAGCAGGTATCTGGAATGAGCGTAGGCGAAGAGAAGGACATAACCGTAACCTTCCCTGAAAATTACACGCCTGAGCTTTCGGGCAAGGAAGTCGTTTTCAAGGTGAAGCTCCATGAGATCAAGGAAACGGTTTTCCCCGAGCTCGACGACGAGTTTGCGAAGGACGTTTCGGAATACGATACTTTTGAAGAGTATAAGAAAAGCGTGATAGACTCCTTGAAGGGGAGAAAAGAAGAGGAGTCGAAAACCGCTTTCAGAGGCGCGGTGCTTGAGAAGCTGGTTGAAAATCTCGAGGCGGACATTCCCGAGGTAATGATTGACGATCAGCTTGAAAAAATGATCAGCGATTATTCGATAAGGATGGAATCCCAGGGCTTTTCCCTTGAAAACTATCTCAAGATGCTCGGCATGTCTCAGGAGGACTTTTTGAAAAACTCCAGGCCCGGCGCCGAGAATCAGGTTAAGATTACGCTGGCCCTCAAGAAGATTGCGGAGCTTGAAAATATTGCTCCCACCGAAGAGGAGATAGAGGGGGAATACAAAAAGCTCGCCGAAAACTATAAGGTGGACGTAGAGAGGGTCAAAAGGGCGGTCTCGCCGGAGCAGATGAAGAGCGATCTTGCTATGATGAAGGCGGAGGAGCTGGTTATCAGCAGCGCCGTAGCTGTCAAACCCGAGAAAAAGGGCGAGGGAAAATCCGATGAGGCGAAGCCCGAGGCCCCGGAAAAAAAGCGCAGCATAAAGGCCGTGGAAAAGGTCAAGGAAGCTGTGGAAAAGAAAACCGCCGCCAAGAAGACCTCTAAAAAATCCGAGGACAAGAAGGATTCGGAATAAGGCCTTGAATATTTGAGCCGCACTGTGGTTAGTATTACTTTAATTTCGCATAAGATTTAGGAGGAGAGATTCCAATGAGCTTGGTTCCATATGTGGTAGAGCAGACGTCAAGAGGAGAGCGCTCCTACGATATTTTTTCAAGACTCCTCAACGACAGGATAGTTATGCTCTCGGAAGAGGTCAACGATACGACGGCCAGCCTTATAGTGGCCCAGCTTTTGTATCTTGAGGCCCAGGACCCCGACAAGGACATACAGTTCTATATTAACAGCCCCGGCGGCTCCGTTACCGCCGGAATGGCAATTTACGATACGATGCAGTTTATAAAAGCAGATGTTTCCACCATCTGCATCGGAATGGCGGCCAGCATGGGCGCATTTCTCCTTTCTGCCGGCACAAAAGGCAAGAGAATAGCGCTGCCCAACGCCGAAATCATGATACACCAGCCTTCCGCCGGCTTCCAGGGCCAGGTGACCGATATAGGCATACATGCCGACAGGTTTATAAGACTTAAGAAAAAGCTCAATCAGATTCTCTCCGACAACACCGGAAAGCCCCTTGAGGTCGTTGAGAGAGATACCGAGAGAGACAATTTTATGACCGCCGATGAAGCGGTGGCGTACGGGCTTATCGATAAAATCATATACAAGCGCGCATAACAAAACTATTTTGTAAAGGAAAATCATTATGTCAGGTACGGACGACAGAAAGGCGATTCGCTGCTCATTCTGCGGAAAGCATCATGACGAGGTCGACAGGATAATAGCGGGCAAGGGTGCTTACATCTGCGATGAATGCATCAAGCTCTGCATGACCATGATCGACGATAAATTTGTAAACATAAGCGAACAGAAGAGCGATATGCCGGCTCGCAGCACTCTGCCGAAGCCCGCAGACATCAAGGATTTTCTGGATCAGTATATAGTCGGGCAGGACGAAACCAAGATAACGCTCTCGGTCGCGGTTTACAACCACTACAAGCGCATATATATGGGAGGCACCTCCGACGTTGAGCTCCAGAAGAGCAACATCCTTCTGATAGGCCCGACGGGCTCGGGGAAAACCCTTTTTGCGCAGACTCTGGCGAAGATCCTGGAGGTTCCCTTTGCGATCGCCGACGCGACGACGCTTACAGAGGCCGGATATGTCGGCGACGATGTGGAGAATATTCTGCTCAGGCTTCTTCAGGCGGCGGACTACGACGTCCAGCTTGCCGAAAAAGGTATCATATACATCGACGAGCTTGATAAAATCGCGAGAAAAAGCGAGAACACATCCATAACCAGAGACGTCTCCGGCGAGGGTGTGCAGCAGGCGCTGCTAAAAATCCTCGAGGGCACAATGGCCAACGTCCCGCCGCAGGGCGGAAGGAAGCATCCTCATCAGGAGTTCATACACATAGACACCACAAACATACTCTTTATCTGCGGAGGCGCCTTCGACGGCATCGAAAAAATCATCGAAAGCCGCATGGACAGGAAAACCATAGGCTTCGAGGCTACTATACAGAGCAAGTCCGAGAAGGACATCGGCGCGATTCTTCAGAATATACAGTCGCATGACCTTCTGAAGTTCGGAATAATACCGGAGCTTATTGGGCGTCTTCCGGTTATCACTCCGCTTCGCTCCCTGGGTAAAAAGGAGCTTGTAAAAATACTCACGGAGCCTAAAAACGCGCTTACAAAGCAATACAAGGCCATTCTGAAGTATGATAAGGTGGAGCTTGTATTTGAGGATGACGCTCTAGAGGCGATAGCGGACAAAGCCATAGAGCTCAAGATAGGCGCCCGGGCGCTGAGGAGCATTATGGAAAAGATCATGACGGGAGTCATGTACGAGGTGCCGTCCGATCCGACCATCAAAAAGATAATCATAACAAAGGACTGCGTAGTAAAAGGCGAACAGCCGCAGATCATAAGAAAATCGCTTCCAAAAGAACCGGGCGCGAATGCGCTGCCGACAGAAAGCGCATCATAGTACTTTCGGGCTGTCCTGATGCTTCAGGGCAGCCCTTTCAAAACGGAGTGGAATATGAACGAAATCAGCAACAAATCAGAAATAATGCCGATGCTTGCGCTTCGGGGCATAACGGCGTTTCCGAAGATGGCAATGAACTTTGAGGTCGAAAGGCCGGTTTCGGTAGCGGCCATAGAAAAGGCGCTATCTTCAGACCGCAGGATATTCCTCCTTGCCCAGAAGGACCCGAGAACCGAAATGCCAGAGGCCGGGGACCTTTATGAAATAGGAACCGTCTGCCTCATAAAGCAGGTGCTCCGCCTTCCCCAGAACTCCCTCAGGATCATGGTCGAGGGTATTTGCAGGGCGAGGTTCCTCGGAATCGCTTCAAATAAAAAATACCTTGCCGCAAGCCTGGAGCTCCTTGAAACGGAAAAAGAACCGAGGTTTTCCAGCAAAGCGGAGGTCATGCTGCGCCAAAGCTATGAGCTTTACGCCCATTACCTGGATCTTACTTCCAGCCATTCGCCCGAGGCGGTAGCGGCGCTTGCTTCAAGCGGGGACCCGGGATACGCGGCGGATTACATTGCTCAGAATATAAGGCTCCGCCACCAGGAAAAGCAGCAGGTACTCGAGGAGCTGTCGCCCTATAAGCGTATAGAAAAGGTAAACAAAATACTTCTGCGCGAGCTTGAGGTGCTTGAGGTTGAGGAGCAGCTGAAAAGGAAGACACAGGACAGGCTGATGCAGGCGCAAAGGGATAATATACTCCGCGAGCAGCTGAAGACTATCAGAGCCGAACTCGGAGAGGGAGGCGACGATTCCGGAGAACTTGAGGAATACAGGCATAAAATAGAAAAGCTGAAGGTTTCGGAGCAGGTGAGGGAAAAGCTTATGAAGGAGCTGAGCCGCCTTTCAAAGCAGCCCTTCGGCTCGGCCGAGGCTTCGGTTATAAGGGGCTATCTCGACGTCTGCCTTGAGCTTCCATGGTCGAAATCCACCAGGGAGGAAGCGGACGTGGATACCGCGCGCAAAATACTTGACGCGGAGCATTTCGGGCTTGAAAAGGTTAAGGAGCGTATTATCGAGTTTATTGCCGTAAGGCAGCTTTCTCCGGATATAAAAGGCTCAATATTATGCCTCGTGGGGCCGCCCGGTACAGGCAAGACTTCCATAGCGATGAGCGTTGCGAAGGCTCTCAACAGGAAGCTCGCGCGGATTTCGCTCGGAGGAATACACGACGAGGCCGAAATCAGAGGCCACAGAAAGACTTATGTGGGAGCCATGCCGGGGAGGATAATAGCCGCCGTGCTCCAGGCGGGCAGCAGGAACCCCCTGATCTTGCTCGACGAGATAGACAAGCTCGGAAAAGATTACAGGGGAGATCCGTCCGCGGCGCTTCTCGAGGCCCTGGATTCTGAGCAGAACTACAATTTCAGGGATCATTATCTCGAGCTGCCCTTCGATCTGTCGGACGTTCTTTTTATCACGACCGCAAACACTACCGAAACCATTTCACGCCCTCTTCTTGACCGCATGGAGGTAATAGAGCTCACAAGCTACACGGACGAGGAAAAGCTCCAGATAGCCAAGCGCCATATTTTACCCAAGCAGCGCAGAAAGCACGGCCTGAGGGCGTCCCAGCTTAAAATAAGCGACGACGCGATCCGCGAGCTGATATCGAGATATACGCGCGAGTCCGGGGTCCGCGTTATGGAGCGCAAAATAGCCGAAATATGCCGCAAAGCCGCCGTCAGGTTTGTGGACAAGGAAGCTAAGAGCCTCCATATAACGGCGGCAAAGCTGGAGGAATACCTGGGGCCCGCAAAATACAAGCCGGAGGCAAGGGCCGCCAAAAACGAGGTGGGTCTGGCAAACGGGCTGGCATGGACCAGCGTGGGCGGCGAGATGCTGAAGGTGGAAGCGGCCGTTCTCGACGGCACCGGAAAGCTTGAGCTGACGGGGAATCTTGGAGACGTCATGAAGGAATCCGCAAGGGCCGCGGAGAGCTATATCAGAAGCCGGGCCAGGGAGCTTGGAATAGATCCGGAGTTTTATAAAAACAAGGATATACACCTGCATTTTCCGGAAGGCGCCGTGCCTAAGGACGGCCCCTCCGCTGGCATCACGATTGCGGTGGCGCTCATATCCGCGCTTACGGGCCGCGCTGTACGCAGCAATTTCGCAATGACCGGAGAGATCACTTTGCGCGGGCGCATACTGCCCATAGGTGGCCTCAAGGAGAAAACTATGGCCGCGTACAGACACGGAATAAAGACCGTCATCATCCCTTTGGATAACGAGCCCGACCTCAAGGAAATTGACCAGACCGTCAGGAATGCCCTTAATTTTATAGCATCCGACCATATCGACAACATTCTGGATTCCGTACTTGAAGAGAGAGCCGGAGAGGCGGATACCGTGCGGAACGCCGAAGAAATATACATTCCCGCCGGGGAGGTCAAGGGGTCGGTGCCCATGTCCACTCAGTAACAAAATCAGCAAGGCGCGGCATAAAATGGTTTAGACAGCAGAAGGCAGTCGCTAAGGCTGCCTTCTGCTTGTCCACTAGAAACCGAAAGGGGCATGGAGCATTTTGGTTTATTATCTGATCATCTGCCGCTCGCTTACTTATGCACAGAGAGCAGCCAAGGTTCTCGAACGCGCGGGCATAAGCGCCATGGTTATGCGTCCGCCTGTGAAAATTGCGGAAAAGGGCTGCGTTTACTGCGTGAAAATATCCGAAAAAAGACTTAGAGAAGCCCTTGTCGTGCTTAATAACGCGGGCATGGGGCACGGTAAAATATATATACTTTACGCCGACGGTTCCGGAAGGGAAGTGACGGCATGATTTATCTGGACAGCGCAGCGACGACGCTTCAAAAGCCGCGCGGCGTAGCCGAGGCAGCCGCGAGGGCGATACGCACCATGGCAAGTCCGGGCCGCGGAGGGCATGGAGCGGCGATGCTCGCCGCCGACACCGCATACAACTGCCGTGAAGCGGCTGCAAGGCTTTTCGGCGTAAAGAACCCGGAAAGCATAATATTTACTCTGAATGCCACGCATGCACTTAATATTGCGATCAAAACCCTGGCGCGTCCCGGCAGCAAGGTTGTAATTTCGAGCTTCGAGCACAATTCGGTGCTCCGACCGCTTTATTCCATGGGCGCGAGAATATTTGTGGCGCCTTCCAAGCTTTTCGACCCGGAGGATACTCTGCGCGCATTCGAGATGAGGCTCGGCGGAGCGGAGCTTGTTGTGGTCAATCATACTTCAAACGTTTTCGGCTATATACTTCCGATTCATGAGATAGCAGCCATGTGCAGAAGCTCCGGGATCCCTTTTATAATAGACGCTTCGCAGTCCGCAGGCATCCTGGATATAAACTATACCGAGCTTGGCGCCGACTTTGTCGCCATGCCGGGCCACAAAAGCCTCTACGGACCTCAGGGAACCGGGATACTTATCGCAAAATACGGCAGCAGCCTTATTGAAGGAGGCACCGGGAGCAATTCCAAGCTGCCGGAAATGCCGGATTTTCTGCCGGACCGCTTGGAAGCCGGAACGCACAATATGCCCGGAATCGCGGGGCTTGCCGAGGGAATCAAATTTGTCAGCAGTGTGGGCACATCGAAAATACTGGCTCACGGGAGAGAATTAATAGCCGCCGCGGCCGACGGACTGAGGCAAATCGGAGGAGTGAGGTTGTATGAAGCCGATAATCCGGAGCATCAGGCGGGGGTAATGTCTTTCAACATCAGGAACGTCCCCAGCGAGCAGATCGCTTCGGAACTCTGGGCGAGAAATATCGCCGTGAGAGCGGGAATGCACTGCTCACCGCTTGCGCACAGGACGGCGGGGACGCTGGAGCAGGGTACCGTCAGGATAAGCGTGTCGGCCTTCAACACCAAAAAGGATATTTACGGAATGCTCCGGGCGGTTGGGGAAATCAGCAGAAAAGTTTAAATAAAATTAAAATTTAAGACTTTTATTTTGTTGTCAATAGTTGTTGTATAAGTTATAATATCCGCAGGGCGGATATTATAACCGCGCATGCGCCCTCACGGAGGGCGCTCGCCGGATAAAGGCTTTTCTGCTCCTTCTTGAGGAGGCGGACATCAAAACAGGTCAATATGCCGCGATAATTAATTTCTATTGGCCTGACAAAAGCATAATCTGACAGATGCGGCAAAAACGAAGGAAAAGAGGCGAAAATATGGTTATGGCTGCGATTGAAATGGGCTGGAGATATCTTCAGACCATAAAAATTACGGATATAATCGATATCGCCGTGACCTCGGTTCTTATATACAAGGTCCTTAAGTTCATTCTGAAAACCAGCTCCGCGAGAGGCTTCAAGGGAATACTGATAATAATAATCGCCATGTGGGTTTCAAGTCTCCTGAATCTCAACGTGATAAACTTTCTGATACGGAGAACGATGGAGCTCGGCATATTTGCGATTATTATTCTTTTCCAGCCTGAGCTTCGCAGGATTCTTGAGCGTATGGGAAGCGGGAAGCTTTTCAATATTTTCGGCAGGCAATCGGATGAACCAAAAATAGAGACAGCGATGAAACAGGTTGTTGCGGCCTGCGCCGAAATGTCGAGGTGCAAAACAGGCGCGCTGATAATATTTGAACGCGAAGTGAAGCTGGACGACATCATCAAGACCGGAACAATACTTAACGCACAGGTCTCGTCTGAGCTTTTGAGGACTATTTTTTTCGATAAGAGCCCTCTCCATGACGGAGCTGTCATATTGAGGGAAGGAGAGATCGCTTCGGCGGCATGCATGCTGCCGCTTTCAACAAACCCGAATCTGAGCCGTGACCTCGGCATGCGCCACAGAGCAGGAATAGGAATAAGCGAGGCCTCGGACGCCGTAGCTGCGATCATTTCGGAGGAAACCGGCTCGCTGTCGGTAGCAATTAACGGAAACCTTAAACGCCATCTCTCTCTGGAAACATTTGAAAAGCTGCTGAAGAACGAGCTGTTCCCTCAGGCGGAGATGAAGAAGAGTACCGTGAGCCGGGTCAGGAATACGCTGAAGGTGAATAAAAATGAGGGAAAAAATAAATAAAATTATCAGTAACAGGGCCCTGTATATGGCAGTGTCCGTTATTGCCGCCTTTACGCTGTGGGTTTATGTGACGAATGTGGACAACCAGAACATGGAGAGGACCATATTCGACATAAACGTAAACTTCACGGGAAAAGACACTCTCCTTTCAAAGGGATACGTCATTGACGACAGCAACAGCTACAGCGTTTCCCTGAATCTTTTGGGAAGGCGCGACGCCATACTGAAGCTGAGAAACTCGAACATAGATATTAACGTAGACGTTTCGGACATCGCCTCATCCGGCTCGTTCGACAGATTTTATTCTGTTTCCTTTCCTTCAAGCATAAACCCGAGCGAGGTCTATATTCTGAGAAAGAATCCGGAGTACGTCACGGTAAAGGTAAATAAGCTGGTCACAAAAACCGTAAATGTGAAAGGCAGCTTCAGCGGCACCCTTAAGCCCGGATACGAAGCGAGGCCTGTCGAACTGTCCCAGGATACGGTGACAGTCAGCGGACCCGAGAACATAGTGTCCCGCATAGCCTATGCCGACGTGAGAATTTACCAGACCGATGTGGACAGAACAATAAAACAGAGATTCAGCTATGTTTTCCGAGACAGTAACGGAAACGAGGTTCCGATGGACAGGCTGAGCGCAAACGTAAAAAGCGTCGAGGCGAACATGCCGGTACTGATGGTCAAGAAGGTTCCGCTTACGATCAAGCTAAGCGCCGGAGGAGGCGCGGCCGAAAAGAACGTAAGGTACACCGTCGAGCCGCAGACGATAACGATTTCGGGGAATCCGGAGCTGATCGAAAAAATCAATGAAATATCTTTGAAGACATATAATATCGGGGAAATCATAACCGAGCAGTCGGAATATGTCGACATACCGGTTCCGGAAGGCGTCGCCAACGTATCCGGAGCATCTAAGGCAAAGGTAAGCGTTTCCGTGGTCGGGCTCGCCACCAGAGAGCTTACGGTTTCGAATATCAAGGTCATAAATGTTTACGCGGGGCATAAGGCCACCGTCGTTACCAGAGAAATCAGCGTCACTCTGCGCGGAGATTCCGCGGCGCTTGACGCCGTCACTTCCGACAGCGTAACCGCCATCCTTGACTTGTCCGAGCTCGGGCAGTCGGTGGGGCGCTATCCCGTACCCGCCAAAATCGAGGTTGCCGGTACCGATAAGGTGGGAGCGATAGGAAGCTACACGGCTATCGTAGCTTTAGAGGCTACATAAACGGAGAGGGGAACGGATTTTTGACTCAAAATGCGAAAGTCATGAAATTGCTTGACGGCGGGAAAGCGCTTGTGCTGGTCAGGCGGATGTCGGCCTGCGGAGAAAACTGCGCTTCCTGCTCGGCGGGGTGCGGAGAAAAAAATAAGGCGACCGTTATCGCATTGAACAGGATATCGGCCAACGTCGGCGACGAGGTGGTTATAAGCTCCAAGACCTCAAAGATACTGTCGGCGGCTTTTATGGCCTATATTCTTCCTCTGCTGCTGTTTTTTATCGCCTATATCTCGACGGATGCCGCAAACCTGCCTCAGAGGATTTCGATAATAATAAGCGTGGCAGCCTTTTTTTGCGGCATCGGCGCCGGTTTTGCATATGACAGGCTTATGCGAAAAAAAAACAGCATTCAGTTTGAGATTACCTCTTTTGTTAAATAGGAGAGCCGGATGTTTGGTTATATACGCCCTCTCAAAAGCGAGCTGAAAGTAAAGGAGCTTGAGCTTTTCAAAGCGGCATACTGCGGGCTCTGCAACACCCTTAAGAAAAATTACGGCTATCCGGCCAGATTTCTCATAAACTATGACTTTACTTTTCTGGCCATGCTGCTCTCATCGGGCGATAAAACCTGCGGGTTCGAGCATAGGCGCTGCTCGGCGTCTCCATTCAGAAAGAAATGCGCCTGCTCTCAGACTCCGTCGTTCGAGCTTTGTGCGGATTACAGCATGATACTATATTACTGGAAGCTCAGGGATTCCTATAAGGACGGGAGCCTGAAGGAAAAAATAAGGGCGGGAGCCGCGCTTTTGCTTCTGCGGGGAGCCTATAAAAAGGCAAGGAAAAAAGCGCCCGGCTTTGACGAAAAGGTCAGCTCTAAACTCATGGAGCTTTCAGAACTGGAGAAATCCGGCGGGGCTTCCATCGATGCCGCGGCGGACAAATTTGCCGACATATTGAGGGCCGCCGCCGAAAAAAGCGACAAACCGGCGGAAAGAAGGGCCTTGGAACAGCTCCTTTATCATGTCGGCAGGCAGATTTACATTCTTGACGCCGTTGACGATATGGAGCGCGATCTGAAGGCCGGCCTTTACAACGCGGTGGCATTAAGGTTTGGCATTAAGGACGGAAAAATCACCCAGTCTGCAAAAGAGGAGCTGAAGACGACGCTTTCCCACTCGGCGGCGCTTGCCGCTTCGGCTTATGAGCTCCTGGAAACGGGAATGTGGTCCCCGATACTTACTAATATTATTTATCTCGGCATACCCTCCGTCACGGAACTGGTGCTCGGCTCCGAGCGGAGAGGCAGAAAAAAATTTACTGAAAAAACAGAAACGATATGAATGGAGCATAAAGATGAACGATCCCTACGCCGTACTGGGTGTATCCCCGAACGCGAGCGACGAAGAGATAAAGAGGGCATACAGGGAGCTGGCGCGGAAATACCACCCCGACAACTATCAGGACAACCCTCTTGCCGACCTCGCTCAGGAAAAGATGAAGGAAATCAACGAAGCCTACGACATGATAACAAAGGGCAGGGCCGGAAGCTGGAACGGAGCCAAATCCTCCGGCGGCGGAGCCTATAACGGAGGAGCCGGCAGCGGCTCCGGTATATACGCGGAAATACGAAACGCCATAAACATCGGCAATATCGCTCAGGCCGAGGCGCTGCTCAATTCCATATCAAACAGGAACGCCGAATGGTATTTTCTTATGGGCAGCGTATGCTACCGAAAGGGCTGGCTCGACGAAGCTAGACGCTATTATCAGTCCGCGGCTAATATGGATCCGAACAATCTCGAATACCGCCAAGCCTTGAACTTCATGAACATGGGGGCAAGAAACGCATACAGGCCAGCCGGATACGAAAGCGCCGGCGGCATGAGCGGATGCGACGTCTGCACCTCGCTTCTTGTGGCGGACTGCTGCTGCGAGTGCATGGGAGGAGATCTGATAAGGTGCTGCTGAGGTGAAGCATGGATAAAAAAACAAGAAAACTTACCTTTGCGGCTCTCCTGACAGCGCTCACGGTCGCGCTGCTCTACATCGCCTCCGTCCTGCCGACGTCGAGGATAGGCGTTACGGCGATATCCGGGCTTCTTATCGCGGCGGCGGTAATCGAATACGGCATCGGGGCCGGGCTTTCATGCTTTGCCGCCAGCGCCGTCCTTGCGGCCGTAATAATTCCGATGAAATCCGTCGCGTTGCTGTACGCGCTGTTTTTCGGGTCCTATCCGATACTCAAAAGCCTCATCGAGCGGACGAAAAACAGGGCGGCGGAGTGGGCGCTTAAACTGCTCGTATTCAACGCGGCTCTGACGGTGCTGTATTTTTTGTGGCGCTTAGGATTCCTCGCAGGCATCGAGCCGGGCGCGGCGGTATCAGCCGTTTTCTACGCCATAAGCAACGTCTTTTTTGTTCTCTATGATATTGCGTTTACAAGGCTGGTGCAGCTCTATATTTCGAAGATCCATATAAAGCGATGAGAGAAGGATAATAATGATAAAAAGCATGACCGGATACGGCAGCGCCTCCGGCAGCGTCGACAAGCTTGATATAACCGTTGAGCTGCGGAGCGTAAACAACCGTTTCCTCGACTGCTCCGTCAGGATACCGAGAGTATATACCTATGTCGAGGACGCTATAAAGTCCGAGGTGCAGAAGTCAATCACGAGGGGCAAGGTTGACGTTTACGTCTCCATAGACAGCTCCAGAGCCGACGATGTGAAAATAAGCCTGAACGAGCCGCTTGCCGAGGCGTATATAAACGCACTGAGCTCGCTCAGCCAAAAATACGGGCTTGCAAACGACCTGAGCGTCGTTGCGCTGAGCCGATTCCCTGATATACTGCTTATAGAAAAGAAGGAAACGGATCTCGCGGCCTTTTCGGACGGCGTCTGCGCCATACTCAGGAGCGCGCTGAAGGAGTTTGACGATATGAGAAGCCGCGAGGGGCAAAAGCTTGCCGAGGACATGCTGAACCGTTTGGCCGAGATAGAGCGGCTGCTGAAAATAATCGAGGAGCGTTCCCCGAAAACCGTAGAGGAATACAGGCAGAGGCTTTATCAGCGGATTTCCGAGCTTCTTGAAAACCGGGAAATCGACGAGTCCAGGATACTCACCGAGTCCGCCATATTTGCCGATAAAATCGCGATCGACGAGGAAACGGTGCGGCTCAGGAGCCATATCGCACAGATGAGGTCGATGCTGGAGTCCGATCAGCCTATGGGGAGAAAGCTTGATTTTCTCGTTCAGGAATTCAACCGCGAAGCGAACACAATAGGCTCAAAGAGCAACGGTACGGAAATGGCGCATTTGGTCGTTGACCTCAAGGCGGAGATAGAAAAGATTCGAGAGCAGGCGCAGAACATCGAATAAAGGGTGGTATTATGAAGCTTGTCAATATCGGGTACGGAAATCTCGTTTCTTCAAACAGGATCATCGCCGTCGTGGGACCGGAGTCGGCCCCCATCAAAAGGATAATTCAGGATGCAAGAGACGGCAGAACGCTTATTGACGCGACATACGGAAGGCGCACAAGGGCCGTTCTCATTGCTGACAGCGGACACGTCATTCTTTCCGCGATACAGCCGGAGACCATCATGGCCCGCATGTCAGGAAAGGCCGATACGCCGGATAACGAGGGGGAAGAGGATGAGTAAAGGCAAGCTCTTCATTATTTCCGGCCCTTCAGGCTCCGGGAAGAGCACGCTTCTTGCCGAGGTCCTGGAGAAGCTCGAAAACAATTATTTCTCGGTATCCGCCACGACCAGGCCTCCCAGACCCGGAGAAACCGAAGGCGCCAGCTATTTCTTCAAATCGCGGCCTGAGTTTATGCAGATGATAGAAAACGGTGAATTTCTGGAATATGCGGAATACGCGGGCAACTTTTACGGTACTCCCGCGGCCCCTATAATAAAGCAGCTCGAGGACGGGAAAGATATCTTTTTGGACATAGAGGTGCAGGGTGCGCTTCAGGTCCGCTCAAAAATCCCCGAGGCCGTTTTAATTTTCGCTGTCCCCCCTAGCTTTTCGGTTCTGGAAAAAAGACTGAGGAACCGTTGTACGGAATCGGAAACCATAATAAAAATGCGTCTCGAAACGGCGAGGACGGAATATAAAATGGCCTCCGAATACGATTACGTGGTGGTCACGGACAAGCCCGGAGATGCCGCAAACGAGATTATTTCAATAGTAACAGCCGAAAAATGCAGGTTTACGGAAAGAAAACACCTGATTGAAGAGGCGCTTGACTAGCTTAGAACGAAAGGAATGGTTATTATGTTATATCCGCCGATGTCGGAGCTTTTGAAGAAGATTAACAGCAGATATCTGCTCGTAAACGTAGTGGCGCACAGAGCGAGGACCATAGCCGCCGAGGCCGACAAAAAGGGCGAGTCACTGGATAAAAAGCCGGTGTCGCTCGCTATCGATGAGATCGCGTCCGGAGCCTACTCCGTTCGCCTGAAGAATAAGTTTTAGTTTTACAGGACAGGTGAATATTGCGCCTGTCCTTTTACGGCCGGTATTTGGGAGGGGTTTGTTTGGGCGCTGAATACATCGCGAAGGTCGCCGTGTCCTCCGTTAATTTTGCCGCAGACAAGCCGTATGATTACAGGATACCGGAAGCGCTTACGGGCGCGGCTGTGCCGGGAACGCGTGTAATAGTGCCTTTTTCGAGAGGGAACAGGCGTACGGAGGGCGTTATACTCGCGATATGCGAGGCTGGAAGCATCGAACGCCTGAAAAATATCGAATCCGTGCTTGACGAGCAGCCTGTGCTCAGCGCGGAGCAGATAAGCCTTGCATTGTGGATGCGCGAGAGGTTTTTCTGCACGGTTTACGCCGCAGCGAAAGCCATGCTTCCGGCGGGGCTCTGGTTCAAGACGCAGCACAGCTATTTTCCGGCGGAGGGGCGAAGCCTCGAACAGGCGCTCCCGTTGGTCTCGGGGGACGCAGCTGCGGAGAATATAGTGTCTTGCGTCTACGCCTGCGCAAAAGAGCTGAAATACGACGAAATCAAAGCGATTGTCGGCTCGGAAACGGACAGGGCGTTAAAAAAAGCGGTGAAGGCCGGCGCCGTAGCCGAGCTGGTAAGGGACAGCCGGAAGATACGGGATAAGACGGTAAGCTACGCTTATCTTTCCGTTCCCGCGGAGGAGGCCCTTGCGATCGCCGACCAGAAGAGAAGAAAATCGCCTTCCCAGGCGTCGGCTTTGGAGCTGCTGGCCTCCGTAGGCTGCGCTTCTGTTGCCGAAATAGGCTATATCAGCGGCGCATCCCCCGCCGTGATAAAAAATATGGAGAAGTCCGGCCTGATATGGACGGAGCAGAGGGAAGCCTTCCGAAGTCCGGAAATCGCCGAAACCGGAAAAATGGATATCGGCGACCTGACCGAAGAGCAGAAGGCCGCTTTTTCAGGAATAAAAGAGCTTTTTTTCAGGTCGCCCGCCGCGGCCCTGCTTTACGGTGTTACGGGAAGCGGAAAGACCGCTATATACATAAAGCTTATAAAGGATACCGTTGAAAGAGGGCGGACAGCGCTCGTCCTTGTACCTGAAATCGCGCTTACACCGCAGCTGGTGAGCACTTTTTCCCGTCACTTCGGCGAAAGCGTTGCGGTGCTGCACAGCTCGCTGGGCATAGGCGTACAGTATGACGAATGGAAAAGGATAAAATCCGGCCGAGTGCGCGTAGCCGTTGGAACCCGGTCGGCCGTCTTCGCGCCTTTGGAAGATCTCGGGCTTATAATAATGGACGAGGAGCAGGAACACACATATAAGTCCGAAAACAGCCCGCGTTACCATGCGCGTGATATAGCCAAGTACAGGGCCGTTCAGAGCGGAGCGCTCCTGCTGCTGGGAAGCGCGACTCCCTCCATAGAAACGATGTACAGCGCTAAAACGGGAAAATACGGTCTTTTCACGCTCGAATCCCGTTTTAACGGCAGGGCTTTGCCGGAGGTCATCATAGCGGATATGAAGCGTGAGCTCCGTCGGGGCAACGGTTCGACGATAAGTTCGGTTCTGAGGGAGGAAATAGAAAAAAATCTTGCGAAGGGCGAACAGACCATACTCTTCATAAACAGGCGAGGAGCCAGCAATTTGATTACCTGCCCGGAATGCGGCTTTACATACGGATGCCCGAACTGCAGCGTTTCGCTTACCTATCACTCGGCCAACAAGCGCGTAATGTGCCACTACTGCGGGCACTCCGAGCCCATAGCAGACGCCTGCCCGAGCTGCGGAGGAAGGCTTAAGCATGTCGGCGCAGGCACGCAGAAGGTCGCCGAAGAGCTGGAGTCGATTTTCCCCGGAGTCGGGATATTAAGAATGGATACGGACACGGTCAGCGCCGCCAATCCGCATGACAGGATACTCTCCCGCTTTGAAAAAAAGCGTGTGCCTATACTGGTCGGCACTCAGATGGTCACGAAGGGGCTTAATTTCGAAAATGTGACGCTTGTCGGCGTTGTACTGGCGGATCAGATAGTGTACTCCGGCGATTACAGGGCGGGGGAGCGCGCCTTTTCACTCATAACCCAGGTCGTGGGCCGCGCCGGAAGGGGCGGGAAGCCCGGCAGGGCGGTCATTCAGACATTTACGCCCAACAATGAGCTTATAAGGCTTGCGGCGGCTCAGGACTACGGAGCCTTCTATCAGCGTGAAATAGAGCTCAGAAAGGTGCTGGGCGCTCCGCCGATAGCGGAGCTTTTCTCTGTAAACGTTTCGGGAATGGATGAAACGGCGGTTTTGAAATGTTGTTTTGATATGAGGAGAGTTTTACTCGAGGTTCTTGGAAATAATAAGTCGGCAAGGGTGCTGGGCCCAGCACCGGCCGCCGTGGTGAGGGTGAGCAACCGTTACCGTTACCGTATCCTCATAAGCTCGGAAAACACGAAAAACGTGCGAACCATTATTGCCAACGTGATAATAAAATATTTAAGGGACGGCAAATACAGGGGGCTGTCAATTTTTGGGGACATAAACCCGCTTGACTGACTGGAGGATAAATATGGCACTGAGAAATATACTCAAGGACTCGGATCCGGCGCTGAGAAAGAAGAGCCGGCCGGTTACCGAATTCAATAAAAGGCTTTGGGAACTTATTGACGACATGCGCGACACGATGATTGATGCAAACGGAAGCGGGCTTGCGGCTCCGCAGGTCGGTGTGCTGCGCCGGGTTTTTCTCGTCGCCGCGCCAGCCGCGAACGAAAGTGCAGCGGAGGGCGAGCAGCCGCCGGAAGACGAAGAGTATGAAGAGGAAATAATGGAGCTTGTCAATCCGGAAATACTGGAGGTCAATGGAGAACAGACGGGCCTTGAGGGCTGTCTTAGTCTGCCGGGAGTATGGGGCATCGTTACCCGTCCGATGCGGGTGAAGGTCCGCGCCCAGGACAGATTCGGCAAGTTTTTTGAAGCCGAGGGAGAGGGATTGACCGCGAGGGCAATCTGCCACGAGCTTGGACATCTGGAGGGACAGCTATTTACCGATGTTGCCGACAAGATACTGGACGGCAAGGAGCTTGAGGAGCTCATCGCGGGGCGAGAGGAAAAAGAGGACTCGGAGAGATCTGAATGAGAATAGTGTTCATGGGTACTCCTGATTTTGCCGCCGAGTCCCTGAAAAGGATATATGAAGACGGGCATGAGGTTTGCGCGGTTTTCACCCAGCCCGACAGGCCCAGAAACAGGGGCATGAAGGTCGGTTTCAGCCCGGTTAAGGAACTGGCTCTTAAATATGCCTTGCCGGTGTATCAGCCGGAAACCCTCCGGGACGGGAGGGCCGCCGAGCAGATAAGCGCACTCGCGCCCGATATAATCGTCATCGTGGCCTACGGGAAGCTTATACCCGGAGATATAATCCGGATTCCGCCAAGGGGCTGCGTAAACCTTCATGCGTCGCTGCTGCCTAAATACAGGGGATCGGCTCCCGTACAGTGGAGCGTTCTGAACGGGGACAGGGAAACCGGAGTCACCACGATTTATATAAACGAGGCAATGGACGCGGGCGACATCATAGAAAGCCGCAGCGTCTCAATAGGAGAATACGAGACATCCGGAGAGCTTTTTGAGCGGCTCAAGGTCGAAGGCGCGGATCTTTTGTGCCATACTCTGAGAGCTATCGAAAACGGCAGCGCAAAGAGGACAAGGCAAAACGATTCGGAAGCGGTATACACGAGACAGCTTTCAAAAAGCGATTCTCCGATAGATTGGAGCCTCGGATCGGAGCAGATAATCAATAAAATCAGGGGTCTGAACCCGTGGCCGGTCGCGACCGCCGTAATAGCAGGAGCCGAGCTGAAAATATACGCTGCGGTTAAAACAGGAAACCTTACGGACGCGGCCGCGGGAGAGATAGTGAGTTCCGGCAGGGACGGAATCGAGGTCGCCTGCGGAGACGGAAGGACAATACTGATAAAGGAGCTCCAGGCCCCGGGCAAAAAACGCATGAGCGCCGCGGATTACCTGCTGGGGCATAAGCTTTAAGGGAGATTACAAATGGCATCCAACGCCAGAGAAGCGGCTCTGAGAGCCATAGGCGCGTTCAGGAGAAACGGAGCCTGGCCGGAAGACATTCTGAACGGCATAATTACAAAAGAGGGCCTTTCGGACCTTGACTCGGCCCTCGCCTCAAGGCTCTGCTACGGAGTTTTGCAGAACAAGCTGCTCTGCGACTATTACATCTCCAGTTTTTCTTCGGTGAGAATCAATAAGATAGAGCCGAAGGTTATGGATATTCTGGAGCTTTCCGTGTACCAGCTGCTGTTTACGGAAAAAATCCCGGCTTCCGCGGTGGTGAACGAAGCTGTAAAGCTGACAAAAAAGTCCGCGGGCCCCAAAGCTTCGGGCTTCGTAAACGCCCTCCTGCGAAGGATTTCTGAAAATAAGGACAGGCTTCCCGAAGTCAGGGCCGATACTCCGGAGGAAACGCTTTCGGTAAGGTACAGCCATCCTCTTGAGCTTATAAAGCTCTTCGGAGGCTTTATGGAGCTTTCGGAAATCGAAAGACTTCTTGCCGCAAACAACGAAATCGTCCCGATGACCGTCCAGGTGAACACATTAAAGGCCGAAACGGAGGCCGTTATTTCGGCGCTTGAGTCGGAGGGGGCGGAGGCGCATAAGCACCCGTGGCTAAAAGACTGCGTTCTGATAAAAGGCGGCGGAAGCCCTGAAAAATCGATAGTTTTCAGGAACGGGCTTTTATATGTGCAGGACGCGGCCTCCCGGCTCTCGGTAATGGCCGCTTCGCCGGAGCCAGGGCAGACGGTGCTTGACGCCTGTTCGGCGCCGGGAGGGAAAGCTTTTGCGTCGGCTGTTATGATGCGGAACTCGGGGCGCATACTTGCCGCCGACGTACATGAGCAAAAGCTTGTGCGAATCCGCGAAGGCGCGGCGCGTCTCGGAATTGGGATCATCGACGCCGAGCGAATGGACGCGACCGAGCCGAATCGGGAGCTCAAGGGCAAATTCGATCTGGTGATTGCGGACGTTCCCTGCTCCGGGCTCGGCATAATCAGGAAAAAGCCCGAGATAAGGTTTAAAAGCCTCGACGATATAGGGCGGCTTCCGCAAATCCAGTCAAGAATCATAGACAACGCATCGGAGTATGTGAAGCCCGGCGGAGTGCTTATGTACTCTACCTGTACGATAGTGCCCGACGAAAACGAAAAAGTCATAGAAGGCTTTCTGAGCCGGCGCGGCGGTTTTTCACCCGAGCCTTTCACTCTGCCCGAGCCGATAGGCGGGGCGGGGACGGGAATGCTTACCCTGCTGCCGCACATTCACGGAACCGACGGGTTTTTTATGTGCAAATTGAGGAAAAAATAATGGAAAAAGCGGATATCAAATCCATGCTGCCGGGCGAGATTGAGGCGGTTCTTGCCGAAATGGGCGAGCCGAAGTTCAGAGCCAAGCAGATTTTTGCCTGGCTTGCCCGCGGAGCCAGGGATTTCGGGGAAATGACCAACCTCGGCAAGGCGCTTCAGGAGAAGCTCCGGGAGCGGTTTTATATCACCTTCCCCGAAATACAGAGGAAACAGGTTTCAAAAGAGGACGGCACGGTCAAATACCTTTGGAAGCTCATGGACGGGAACGCGGTTGAGAGCGTCGTAATGCATTATAAGCACGGCAGCACCGTCTGCGTATCTTCCCAGGTTGGCTGCAAGATGGGCTGCGTGTTCTGCGCTTCGGCCCACGGAGGGTGGATACGCGATCTCAAGGCCTCTGAAATACTGGATCAGGTAATCTTTGCGGGGCTGGATCTTAATATCAGGATTTCGAACATAGTAATGATGGGTATCGGAGAGCCGCTTGACAATTTTGAAAACGTCATCCGCTTTCTTGAGCTTGTCAACCATCCGGAGGGCCTGGGCATAGGAATGCGCCACATTTCCGTTTCCACCTGCGGGCTGCCCGGGATGATCGACAGGCTGGGCGAGCTGAACCTTCAGCTGACCCTGTCCTTGTCGCTTCACGCTCCGGACAGCGAGACAAGGTCGAGGCTCATGCCTGTCAACAGGCGTTATCCGGAAGAAGAGGTCCTGAAGGCATGCGAAAGATATTTCAATACTACCGGCAGGCGCGTTTCACTTGAGTACGCGATGATAGACGGGGTGAACGATTCCGACTGGCAGGCGGTTAAGCTTGCGGAGGCGGCGCGCAGACTCGGGGCCCATATAAATCTTATTCCTTTGAACGACGTAGAGAATAGCCCCCTCAGGCCGTCCCGGAACCTTAAGCGGTTTGCCTCGATACTTGAGGCGGCCGGAGCGAACGTAACGGTGAGGCGCAGACTCGGGGGAGATATAGAGGCGGCTTGCGGACAGCTCAGAAAAAAGGCTGCGCATTGACCGTCAGATCTCGGAATAGAGGCTATTTATGAACGGTTGGGGTATGACAGACAGGGGAGCGGTGCGCTCTCAGAATCAGGATTCCTTTGCCCTGGAGCTAGTTCCCGGCAGAGACATCGCGCTTTGCGTGGTATGCGACGGCATGGGCGGGGCGAACGCTGGAAACGTGGCCAGCAGCATAGCCGCGGAAGGCTTTATGGATTATGTCAAGAACGGTCTGCTTAAGGTTTCCGAAACTGCCGAGCTTTCGGTTCTGATAAGGCAGGCTGCTTCATATGCAAACAGCATGGTTTACGAGGTCGCAAGCGTAGAGAAGGAATGCATAGGCATGGGCACCACGCTGGTGGGGGCCATAGTCGTGGGGGATTACGCCTCCGTAATCAACGTAGGCGACAGCAGGGCCTATTTAATTAATCAGGAAGGCATACACCGGATAACAAAAGACCACTCTCTTGTTGAAGACATGATCGACAGAGGGGCCATAACACGGGAGGAAGCCGTAAGACACCCGGATAAGAATCTTATTACGCGGGCGCTCGGCGTGGACTCGAGAATTCTATGCGACGTTTTTGAGCTTAAGCTGAACAAGGGGGATTCTCTGCTGCTCTGCACGGACGGCCTTTCGAACATTGTAGACGACGAAACGATATGGAAATATGCGCAGGATACCGACAAGGGCAGCTGCTGCCGCCGTCTTGTGGAGCTTGGACTTAAGCTCGGGGCGCCCGACAACATAACGGTTGTGCTTTTAGAAAAATAATCGTCCGCTTCAGGCGGGAGGTATATAAGGCAAATGGGTAACGAGGACAAGTATTTGGGGAAATTTCTCGATAACCGCTACGAAATAATAGAGGTTATCGGTATCGGCGGAATGTCTGTGGTATATAAGGCGGTCTGCCACAGGCTGAACAGGCCCGTCGCCGTAAAGATACTCAAAGACGAATATGTGTCAAACGACGATTTCAGGCGCCGCTTTCATACGGAGGCGCAGGCTGTCGCCATGCTTTCGCACCCCAATATTGTTGCGGTTTACGACGTGAGCCGTTCCAGCAATATCGAATACATCGTAATGGAAATGATAGACGGCATCACCCTCAAGCAGTATATGCAGAGACGCGGGCCGCTTTCATGGACGGAGGTCCTGCACTTTTCGCTGCAGATAGCCAGGGCTCTCGGTCATGCGCACGAAAAGGGAATAGTGCACCGCGACATAAAGCCCCAGAACATAATGATACTCCGCGACGGAACTGCGAAGGTTGCAGACTTCGGCATAGCCCATCTGCAGAGCGCGGGCGAGGACACATTGACCAAGGACGCCATAGGCTCCGTGCACTATATCTCCCCTGAGCAGGCAAAGGGCGAGATCGTGGACACCCGCGCGGACATCTATTCCTTCGGCGTGGTAATGTACGAGATGCTGACCGGCAGGCTGCCTTTCGAGGGGGACACACCCGTCTCGGTAGCCATACAGCACATTAGCTCCATACCGCTTCTGCCGAGCGATATAAACCCGGAGGTCCCGAAAAGACTCGAGGCCATAGTCATGAAAGCCATGAATCCGAAGCTTGGCGAGAGATATCAGACAATGGAGGAAATGCGAAGCGACCTCGAGGAGTTCGGTAAAAATCCCGGTTCAACAGACGGGCTTTCCGCCGTGAGCATAGAAGACATCATTCCCGTAAAGGGCTCCGAAATCGCGGGGAGAGGCGGCAGGTCTGCACAGCCGTCCAAGCGCCGGGGGGGTCTCCAGAACGAGCAGTCGGTCAGGGATACAAGGAAATCGAGGCGCAAGTCAACAATAGCCGGAATCTCGGTTTTTACACTGTTCGTGATTGCTGTATTCGCATTTTTGTGGATTTTCTGGTTCAGGGACATGTTTGCAAGCCCCAATACAATTACCGTTCCCGATTTTGTCGGGACAAAGCTGAGCGACATACTGGCAAACCCAAACTATACGAGCAAATTCAATTTTTCCACTGTATACGAGCCCAGCTCGGAGTACCAGGAGGGCTATGTGATTGCCCAGGATCCGTCGTCGAACCGCACGGTCGTGAATTCGAAAAACGGCGTCGACGTCAAGCTTAAGGTGAGCCGCGGCACGAGCTATCTCACGGTGCCAAATGTCGTGGGCGCCGAATACAGGGAGGCTGTTATACAGCTTGAGAGGATACAGCTTGTCGTTAAGCAGGACACCGTAACGTCAAATACCGTGAAGGTGGGACATGTCATAAGCTCCATGCCCGCGGCAGGCGAAAAGATCCTCCCCGGCAGCACGGTATATATTACGATAAGCGGAGGGCCGCAGATAAAGTACGTCAAGGTCCCGAATATAGTGGGAATGACGCTCAACAAGGCCATTGAAACGCTGGAGTCGCTAAATCTCACCGTCGGAAACATATCCCTTGCATCGGACAATTCCGCGATAGGAACCATAACCTACCAAAGCGCCTCCCCGGGCGTTGAGGTTGCGGAATACACCGTCGTGAACATCAAGGCGTCAAGCGGCCCAAGCACACCCGCCGCCAAGGCGCAGGGAGGATGAGAGATGTCTAGCGAGGGCGTCATAATGAAAGCGCTGAGCGGCTTCTATTATGTTAAGACGGATGAAGGAATCCTGGAGTGCCGTGCAAGAGGCAAATTCCGGCTGGGGAAGCTTACACCGCTTGTCGGGGACCGCGTCATAGTGGAATCTGCCGGAGATGGAAAGGGCGTTCTTGAGCAGGTGCTTCCGAGAAAAAACTCTTTTGTCCGGCCCGCCGTAGCAAATATAGATCAGATGGTGATTGTGGCCTCCGAAACCATACCCGTAACGGATCCGTTCCTGATCGACAGGATAGTTGCCATTGCCGAGCTGAGAGGCTGCGAGCCGCTGATTGTGATCAACAAGTGCGATATCAGCGAGGATACGCGCCTTAAGGACATCTACTCCAAGGCGGGATTCAGGACTTTAATGGTAAGCGCGGTATCCGGCTTTGGTATCGATAGTCTGGCGGACGCGCTTAAGGGCAAGGTGAACGCATTTACAGGCAATTCCGGAGTGGGCAAGTCGAGCATACTTAACGCCCTGAACGATTTTCGCATCGAAACCGGCGAGGTCAGCGGCAAGCTCGGCAGGGGCAGACACACCACCAGGCATGTCGAGCTGTATACTCTTAAAAACGGGGCGGTCATCGCCGACACCCCCGGTTTTGCGGCCTTCGATTCAAATGAGGAGATAGGCGGGAAGAACGAGCTGCAGTTCGCCTTTAGGGAGTTCAAGCCTTTTCTCGGACGCTGCCAGTACCGGGACTGCGCGCACATAAAGGAACAGGGCTGCGCCGTTATCGAGGCTGTTGATGAAGGGAAGATATGCCGCTCGCGCCACTCAAGCTATGTGAGGCTATATGAGCAGCTCAAGCAGATAAAGGACTGGGAAACGAAAAAGAAATAACGACCCTCCGAGCGGCCGGTTTTTCCGGAAAGCTCGGAGGTATATTTTTTTAAGGGACAATGTACGCTCGGCTTGGCTTGCGCGTATATTATAGGGAGGAACGCTGCGGACATAGAAGGCAAGAGCATGAAACGGCTTGCCGTGCTTCTTATGCCGGCGCCGTATACCTTAAACCGAGGCGCGAGGCTTTGCCCTGTGCCGAAAAGAGGCCCGGGAATTACACGAGTCGCAAAGGGGGGTTAATATGAGAAGAATATGCTTAAGAGGAGGCAAGAAGCTCGGAATCCTGTTCCTGACTCTTGGCTCAATCATAATACTCGCGCTGATAATGCCTCCGATTTTCTGGTGCTTTGCTTTGGGAGTAGCTCTGATCTGCGCTGGTCTGGCGCTGTTAAAGCACTGAAGCTTGAAAATGAACGTAACAATATGCCGTTTATAGTCGCCCTGCCCGCCGGCGGAGCATCATGAAAGGAATGTGGAATTATGAAATTTATAGTTTTCAAGGCTCCCGGCTTCGTTTCGGGTCTGATACGAATTATTTTCAGAAGCAAATATAAATAGGACATATTATAGCCGAACCTCCAATATAATCTATTGGAACTTCATAAATCATGAAGGGGAGGATCGGCTTGGATAAATACATACCGAAAGTAATTATGTGCGCGCCGCCCGCCTTTGCGGGCAGGCGCCGCAACTGCACATAATGACCATTCCTTATCGTTGGTCGTTTTGTGTCTATAATATCAGAAAGGAATGGTCGTTATGGAGGCTATGCTAAAAAGGAAACCGCTGGACATGTATAGGAACCTGTTCAATTCATGCTCGACCCATGAGGAGACTATGGAAATGATAGTGCCGGACGCGTTTCCGGATATACAGCGAATTGTAGATACGGACGGCGTCATTATCCTCCGCAGCAAGGAGGCGGAGACCGGAAAAGCCATAGTGGGCGGCATAATAAACGCGACGGTTCTTTATGTGCCGGAGGGCGAAAATGAGGTCGTCAGGCTTGAGCTCAAGATGCCGTTCACATCGACATACGAAAGCGGCTCGATCGACTCGGGAACAAGGCTCACAGCCTGCGTTTCCCTCTGCTCAATCGACTGCAGGCTAATGAATCCCAGAAAAATTCTGGTACGCGCAGATGTGCTTACCAGAATATCCGGATACGGTTCAGACAGGATAGAGCTCTGCAGCGCCGAAAACGACGAGAGGGAAATAGAGATGCTCAGGCAGACGGATACCATCAAGATTATTTCCGACGTAAGGGAAAAAACCTTCGTCATTACCGACGAATTTGCGCTGCCCGCCTCAAGACCGATGGCGAAAGAGATACTCAAATCAAAGTGCAAAATCACCGCCGACGACATGAAAACGGTGGGCAGCAAGCTGATAATAAAGGGTACGGCTTACGTCTCGGTGATTTACAGCTCAAAAAGCGACGGAGAGCTCACAGCCTCGGATTTTTCAACGGTTTATTCTCAGATTATCGAGATAGACCCGGCCGAATCCCCCGAGTTTGCGGTTTCAATAATGACCACAGGCGCTTTTTTTGACCTTGCCGACGGGCCTAACGGCACTACGCTGATAAACATGGAGCTCCACGCCGTCGCGCAGGTGGTGGTGATCGAAAACAAAGCCATAGAGTACATAACGGATGCGTACAGCATACTTCACGAGCTGACCGAGAGCTCGGAAACACATTCGATAGACACCGTGGCGAATATGATGATGCGTGAGACGGTGAGAACCACTGCGGAGACTCCGGTACAGGTCAAAAGCGTAGTATCGGCCGGCGCATGGGTGGGAAAAACCTCAAAAAGCAGTGACGACAGCGGCTGCAGGTTTGAAACGCCTGTCACCATATCCGTCATCTACAAATCGGACGACGGACGTCTGCTTTCGGCCGTTGCAAGGGCAAACGCGGTAAGCCCCTGGGAGGACGCCTGCGAGAACGTCGCGTATATAACAAGCGCATCCTGCTGCGATATAAGCGCCCTGCCTTCGACAGGGGGGATGGATATTAAGGTTAACCTGGACCTGATGATCACGGCTACCAAGCCTCAGCACATTAAAACGATAACCGGCATAAGCTATGACGAAACAAAAATCAGGGACGTTTCGGCTCTTCCCTCGCTGACGGTAAAGCGGGTTGACATGAACGAAACGCTTTGGGAGCTCGCGAAGCGCTATAATTCAACGCAGAGCCTTATAATGGACGCCAACGCGCTGGAAGGCGAGCCCGAAGCGGGCAGGCTGGTCTTGATTCCTAAAAGGCGCTGAATGAAAAATAATTACAGGCATGAGAGCAAGCTCATGCCTGTGAGCGTGTCGAAAAACTTGTTTACAGCAAAAAAGCTTCGCATAATTTCCGCCACGAATGGCGTAAACAAAGTCAAATCGGTCATTTCCGGCGGCGTGTACGTCGGAAATGACACCTCTCATGACGTGCGCGGCAGAGCGGCCGTCATGTACCCCCCCTTGTCGAAAAAGCCCTTTGGGCTTTTTCGGCAGTCTGACAGGCATGAGAGCAAGCTCATGCCT
>JAJUGN010000029.1 GCA_029265975.1 Clostridiales bacterium | reverse complement strand
TTTGTGCATAAAACTGTTTTTTCCCCCTGGGGCCTCGCCGCCGCGCCCCCCCCCCGCCCCCCGCGGCTCCTTGAGTAGAAAAAAGGGGGGATAAGTATGTTATATGCAGTACAAAGCGTTATTTTGGCTTAGTGCTTCAAAGCTTGCTTTTGTTTTCGCACCGCAACATAGATAGCTCTCTTCCGGGGAAACGGAGAGGCACGGCTCAGCGATTTTGTGTCCTGGCTGGTTTGCGTCAGCCTATTGTGACGGTCGGTGAGCGCACAGAGAATCTGTGAACTGACTAATGCTCGCCGAGAAGATAAGAAAGCCCGTCAGAAAGCCGTTTTGGCCGGCTTAAGCGCTTAATTCTTTACCTTTTTAGCCGCTGCTGGCTTTGCCGCGGCAACCACGATGCAGCTTACAACGGTGGCGGCCGAAAGCCCTATGGCTGCAACGTACCAACCGGCTCTGAGACCCGAAAATCCGAGCGCCGTTGCGATAGGCGTAAGAAGTATGGGGGATAGGAACTGCCCCAAACCTGTAAACGCCAAATATACTCCTATGGAAACGGAAGCCGGAGCCGGTGAGCTTGTGACTATCTTCATGACGAAATCGGGATTGAAGGTGCCGAAGCCGAGGCCAAACACTATACCGCAAAGAATGAACATCGGATATGTATTGGCTCCTAGCAGCATTATGAAAGAAAGGCTAACAAGCGTGATGGAGAGGACAATCGTGAACTTTTTGAACAGCTTGGAGGTGAAGGGGCCGTAGAGAAGCCCCGCAGCGAAGGCTCCCGCGGTAAACACCGTCAGCACCATGCCCGCCTGTGCGGCGTTTCCTATCTTGCCGGCGACCATAACTATGGATACCGTGGACATGAAGGAAAACTGCAGAATGTTTACATACGCGTTAAAAATCGAAAGTCCCCATGTCTTGCCCGTCAGCTTGCCTCTCTCCGAGCCGTCCGCCGCGCCTGAGGCTTTCTTTTCGGGCTCAGGCAGCCAGAACAAAACGATTAGGAAAGCCGGTATTACGAGCAGGAAGGCAAGAAAGGCATATCTCCAGTTGTAAACCGCAAGAAAGCCTCCGAGCATCTGAAAAACAACGCCGGCTGCCGCTCCTGTCGAGCTTTTGAAGCCCATCAGCGTTTCCCGCTCCTTGCCCTCAAAGAGATAGGCTATCATTGACGAAGAATAGGCGAAAACAATGCCGTAGCCCGCGCCGAAAACGAATCTCGTCGCGAGAATAAAGGTCATTCCTCCGAAAAACGCAGGAAGAACTCCGACAAAGGTGAGAGCTATGCCTATGCAAAGTATGGTTTTCTTGGACATGAAGCGCTCAAGCTGCCCCGGAAGCTGGGAAAATACTATCATCATCAGGGCCGGAATCGAGGCGATCTGTTTGATCAGGTCGGGATTAACGGTCGGAAAAGCCTTTGCGATATTTCCAAGCGCAGGAGTGGTTATGCTTGTGGTGTACATTATGACAGCAATTGTCAAAACCGCTATTTTTACTTTCAGTCCGTATTTTTTTTCCGCCATATTTCTCATCCTTTCATAATTAAAGAAACTCCGGATTACTGAACGTTCAGCGCGTCTCCTTTACTTGTCGGACATATACTACCCCCTCGGAAAATCACCGTTTCGAATAGACATAAAGACTGTATTCAAAAAGCTCCCTTGCGATAAGCTCGTTTACATGCTCGTCTCTTGCCATATACGAGGCCATTACGCCACCGTCTCCCGCATATGTGTCCACATATTCGCGAACATGCGCTATGATTTCCTCGTCCGAAACGCCGGAGAGGTACGTTATGTCGCTGTTGAGCGCTATCTGCAGGGGCAGCTGCCGGCCGTATTTTCTTCTTATGCCCGCAAGGTCGTTCATAAGCTGCGCTTCCCACATGTCCGCCTTCAGCTCTACTATTTGCGGCACAAGCGTTTCGATTTTTCCGCAGGAATGAAAATTTATGTACTTTCCTTTGCTGTGTGCAAATTCGACAATCCGCCGCATGGGTTCGAAGATATACTTTCTGTACATCTCGGGAGAAATGAAGGTGCTTATCTGGGTGCCCCAGTCATCGCTGTTGATAAAGGCGTCAAATGGCGCCCACTCCTTTATTACCTTGTCCATAAGCGCTATTTTGTAGTCTGCCATGGCGTTGAAATACCGCGTTGCCGAATCCTCTTCCTCCGCCAGGAAGCAAAAAACCTCCTCGGTCGGCGCGAGCGAGAGCAGTCTTTCGAAAAGTCCGTCCTGCAAAAGGTAAAAATTCATCACGGTTTTGTCCGTTTTTGCTTCCGCCTGCTCACGGCCGGGCCTGAAGTCCATTTTGTCGAAATCGGGGAAAACAAGCTTTTCCTCCCATTCAAGCGGGCTTTCCATAATATAGGTATCGGGAGTTACCATTTGGCCGGAGGCTGTTTCAACGTATGTCCAGTCGACTCCGAACCAGTCTTTGCCGCTCGTTCCGAAAAACGGCCTGTCGTTGTCGTGCGGACAAGTCACAAGCCCCTTCTCCATATTCATATTGGGAATCCACAGCGGCTTTTTCCTGTCGAAAATCATTTTCAGGTTTTCTCTGGGGCTTATTGGATAGTCCAGCTTTACTTTAGGGAATATTTTCCCCATAGTTGGCTTGAATTCAGAGGTCTTCCCGGCCATAAGATTCCTCCCTAAACATTATTTGCATCTACGGAAGATACTCCATAACATTGTCAAAGGCCGTCCTAACGGCGTTGTAGAGGGTGCCGCCCCGCTCCAGTGAACAATCCCCGATAACCTTCACCGTCTCGGCGAGATGCTCAAACTGCGCCACTTCAGCTTCGTTACGCTTCGCTCCAAGAGAAAGAACTACGGTATCGCATGAGATGGTCTCCACAGAGCCGTCCTTATTTCTGATTACGGCGCCGTCGGCGTTAACGTCTTCCAGCCTTACTTCGCATCTGAAGGCCACGTTGTTTTCTTTCAGAAGCTGCATTAGGCCGATCATGCTGATCTCGATTCCGTCCGAGCCGATCAAGTCCTCCGTTATCATATCTATTACCGTGACGCTCCTGCCTTTGTATGCGAGCTCCAGCGCGGTTTCAAGACCCGTAAATCCAGCTCCGGCTATAACGACTCTCTGCCCGGTTTCGGCGTTCCCGATATCCACGTCGCCCGCCCAGACGACTTTGCCCGTTCCGCTCGCGGAAAACTGGGGTATTACGGGCTCGGAGCCGATTGCGACGAACAGAGCATCCGGCTTTTCGGCCGCCACAAGCTCGGGCGTAGCGCTTGTGTTTAAGCGGATCTCTATGTTTGAATCGCTCTCCGCCGTCCTTATCGACCAGTCGAGGTACTTTTTCATATCATACTTGAACGAAGGAGCCGCCGCATAACGCAGCATGCCGCCCAATTCGCCGCTTTTTTCGAGGAGCAGGACCTTGTGGCCCTTTTTCGAGGCGGTGCGCGCCGCTTCCAGCCCAGCGGGGCCGCCGCCTGCGACGATAACCTTTTTGGGAGAGGAGGCGGGGATTACAGGCGGATTCCAGAGCTCGCGGCCCAGACGCGGGTTGACGGCGCATCGTACGCGGATGAATTTGCTGTGGGTCCTGCCGATGCAAGTGTTGCAGCGGACGCAGGGGCGCGTTAGATGCTCCTTTCCCCTGTAAGCGTTCGATACGCAGTCCGTATCCGCCAAAACCGTCCTCATCATCGCCACCACGTCCACGTCGCCGTTTCTTAACGCTTCCTCGGCAAGATCGAGGTCGAAGGCTCCGACTACCGCTACGGGAACCCTGAGCTCCCGCTTGAAGCGCTTTGCATACTCAAGATTTATAGCGCGCGGGAAGTAGGCGGGCGCATTGAGATAAGGAAGGCACTCGCGCCTTTCAAGAAGACCCCGAGAAACGTGTATCATATCGATAAGACATTCTATCTTCCTTGCGTATTCCAGAGTCTCTTCGATATGCGTGTAGCCGTCCAGCATCTCGTCTGCGCTTATGCGGTATTCGACCGCCAGCCTTTCGCCGACCTTTTCGCGCACAGCGCTCAAAAGCTCGATGCCGAAGCGGCACCTGTTTTCAAAGGAGCCGCCGTATTGGTCCGTTCGGCGGTTAAAACGTTCAGAAAAAAACATAGCGGGTACGTTGCCGTGGCCGCCGTGAATCATGATCATGTCGAAGCCTGCCCTGAGGCAGTTTTGCGCGGCGTTCGCAAAAAGCCCTATGATTTCACGTATCTCATCAGCGCTGGTTTCGTTTGCGACCGCTTCGGCGGGCATACGCATGTATTTTGAGTGGACGAGCTCAATGCTCGCCAGCGCGCCGTGCTTATGTATGATTTCCGCGGCGTCGCTCAGGTCGGCCGCCAGCATCGGATTGCCCACGCAAAGAATGGGGGAGCCGGTAGGCGTGGTGTTTACGTTTGAAACCCCTATCTCAACTATTCCGGCGCCGGATTTTGCGAGATTATTCAAATATGCCGCATACTCGAGATTCATCCCGCCGTCCCTTCCTGAGAGGAACGGTGCGGCAGGAGCGACCTCGATGCGGTTTTTTGCCGTCTTTGTCCCGATTTTGACGGGCGTAAACACATTGGTATATTTTTTCATTTCAGAATGCCTCTCTGGTTTTCATTTTGGCGCCTCCAAATGATACAAAACCGGTGCCGCAGCAATCTAAAGATTGCAAATTCTTTTTATTAATGGTAATATAATCTCAATATAATCTTCAATTTACAGAATCCGCTTTTTGTATTAAATTTGTACATATATATCAATATGCAAAAACAATGGATAGATCGATCTGTGGTTTTTTCATATTTTTTGCAAGCGGGTCTGTACAAATCGCAGAGACCAAAAAACGGAAACGACTTCAGTGCCGACGCCCCAAATCTGCCCTCGCGGCAGGAAAGATTTCTGCTTCCCTGCGTTTCAAACAGCCTGAATTGTTCTGTGCGAGCCTCTGAGATGGAAGAATATTTGCTCAGGAATACGGGAGAATGTTATGGGCAATAACGAAAGAACAAAGAACCTTTTGGCGAACGCTGTGCTCGAGCTTTCAAACAAAAAGCCGCTTTCAGACATTTCCGTTTCGGACATCACGGAGTTCTGCGGACTGAGCCGCAACACCTTCTATTATCATTTCAAGGATAAGCAGGAGCTCGTCTTCTGGATTTATACGACATTCCACGACAAGACGATAAATCTCACCGCTGCCGACAAAAAACACAGCAACACAATGGAGCTTCTTAAATATCTGCGCAAATACTCTTCCTTTTTCAGGCAGGCCTTCAGCGAAACGGGCCAGAACTGTTTTAAGGGCGAGTTCCAGAAATCTATGTACAGGGACTATATCTACGTTTTGAGCAAAAATTATGAAACCTCCGATATTGAGGAGCAAATAAAGAGTTTTATTGCCATGTATATGGCCCACAGCTCCGTCGAAGCTTTTGAGATGCTCCTTGGAATTCCGCCGCAGGATCTTGAGAAGTATGTGAATATTTACCTTTCGCTTCTGAGCAACGGTTTGTCGGGAACGATAAAAAAGCTTAACGGCGAAAACTGCCAGCCGAAATGATTTTCCGCCCCCAGACAGGCCACGCTCTTCACTCACGGCAAGGAGGCGGCGCGCTGCCCGGCTGAGGGCCTGCATTTTTATCCGCAAACAGGCCAAAGCGCGCCCGCGTATGTGCGGGCGCGCTTTTTGTATTATGCTGGTGCCGCTGACCGGGATCGAACCGGTACGATGCTCACGCATCACGGGATTTTAAGTCCCGGGCGTCTGCCAGTTCCGCCACAGCGGCGCGGGAACCTGAATCATACTAACATTACGGGCCGTCTTTGTCAATAATATCGTGCCGGAGGCCATTTTAGTTGCTCGAACGCTTAATTTTGTATTGGAATTATTAAAAAAATGTGATAAAATCACCTTTAAATCGATTCGGCAGCAAATGCCGAAGGTACCGCAGGGGAGGATAAACAATGAACGAAATTCTTAAGCACCTTGAGCACGATTCCAGACTTACGGCGCAGCAGCTTGCGGCGATGCTGGGCATGGATGAGGCGGCGGTAAAGGCGGCAATAGCGGAATATGAAAAGGACAACGTGATACTGGGCTATCAGGCGCTTGTCGACTGGGACAAGGCGGGCGAGGAATTTGTCACCGCGCTTATTGAAGTCAAGGTCACCCCGCAGCGCGGAGACGGCTTTGACCGTATCGCGGAGCGCATATATCAGTTTGAGGAAGTCGAGAGCGTATACCTTATGTCGGGGGCCTACGACCTCTGCGTCATAATTTCCGGCAAAAGCCTGAAAGAGGTGGCGCAGTTCGTGTCTGCGCGTCTTTCCACAATAGACGGCGTCATCTCAACCTCCACACATTTCATATTGAAAAAATACAAAGAGAAGCATTGCCTGTTCAACAAAAGGACCGAACAGGAGGAGAGGGTGCTGTTCATATGATGGATTACAGCTCGCTTATGACGAAGAAGATACAGGGTATCAAGCCTTCGGGCATAAGGAAGTTTTTTGACATACTCGAGGAAATGCAGGATGCCATCTCCCTGGGCATAGGGGAGCCTGATTTCGTCACTCCCTGGCACATACGGGACGCGGGCATATATTCGCTGGAAAAGGGGTATACGAAATACACATCCAACGCAGGCATGATGAACCTGAGAAAGGAGATTTCCAATTACCTGCTCCGGCGCTTCGATCTGCATTATGACCCGAAGAGCCAGATAGTCGTAACCGTGGGCGGCAGCGAGGCCATAGACCTTACGATAAGAGCCTTTGTGAACGAGGGAGAGGAAGTTATAATCCCCGTGCCCTCCTTTGTCTGCTATGACGCGCTTGTCACTATGTCCGGGGGTGTTTCGGTTCAGCTCCAGACGAGGGCCGAAAACGAGTTCCGGCTGACGCCGGAAGAGCTCAGGTCTGCCATTACGCCCAAAACAAAGCTGCTTGTTCTGCCGTATCCCTGCAATCCAACAGGCGGGATAATGGAGCGGAAAGATCTTGAAGCAATTTGGGAGGTGCTTAAGGACACCAATATCGTTGTGCTTTCCGACGAGATATACGCCGAGCTCACATACGGGCCGCATCATACCTCGCCCGCAAACATCGACGGGCTTCGCGAGCGCACGATAGTCGTGAACGGATTTTCCAAGTGCTATGCCATGACCGGCTGGCGCCTCGGATACGTTTGCGGCCCGAAAGAGGTTATAAGCCAGATCCTGAAGCTGCATCAGTACGGAATAATGTCCGCGCCTACGATGAGCCAGTACGCGGCGATAGAGGCGCTGAAAAACGGGGACCCGGATATAGAGGCGATGAAAAAGGAGTACGACGAAAGGCGCAGGTTCCTGGTATCCGGGCTTCGCAAAATCGGACTGGACTGCTTCGAGCCCAGGGGAGCCTTCTACGTCTTCCCCAGCATCAGGAGCACGGGGCTGTGCTCCGACGAGTTCTGCGAAAGGCTGCTCGTTGCCGAAAAGGTCGCCGTTATTTCGGGAACGGCCTTCGGCCCGGGCGGAGAGGGCTTCGTCCGCATGTGCTACGCGGCTTCGATAGCAGACATACAGGAGGCTCTGGTCAGGATAGAGCGGTTCATAAAAAGCTTGTAAAGGATAAATAGAATTGAAATACCTGATTATTATAGGGGACGGCATGGCGGACAACCCTGTTGACGCTTTGGGAGGCAAAACCCCGATAGAATACGCAAAAACGCCGGTGATGGATTATCTGGCTGAGCACGGTGAGCAGGGAAGCGTTCTCAACGTTCCGGAAGGGCTCCCGCCGGGGAGCGATACGGCGATACTGTCGATATTCGGCTGCGACCCGAAGCAATGCTACACCGGGCGCGCTCCGCTCGAAGCCGCCGCCACGGGAATAAAGCTCGAGCCGGGCGACGTGGCCTACCGCTGCAATATGGTTTCCTTTGAGGACGGGGATATGCCGTTCGAGGAAAAGAGGATACTGTCTCACAGCGCGGGCTCGATAGAGGGCGATGCTTCGGACAGAATAATCGAAATGCTGTTTAACGACCCCGAGTTCGGGGCCGAGGCCGAAAAAGCGCGCCTTTCCGTCAAGCCTGGGCATTCCTTCAGGCATATTGCCGTCCAGAAGGGCGCCGACGTCAGGGGTATAACGCTTATACCGCCCCACGACCACCTGGGAGAAAAAATAGGGGGGCTGCTTCCCTCGGGATGCGAAAACGCCGAGGTGCTGAAAAGGCTAATGCTCCTCGCACACAGGAAACTCGACAGGCATCCTCTAAATATTATGAGGAGAGAGCAAGGCAGGCTCCCCGCCAACGGCATCTGGTTCTGGGCGGAGGGCACGGCCGTCAGGCTGCCCGGCTTTACCGAGAATTACGGCAAGCGCGGCGGCGTGGTAAGCGCGGTGCCGCTTTGTCAGGGAATAGCCGCCCTTACGGGTCTGGATACGGTGGAGGTTGAGGGCGCGACCGGCGAGCTTGATACGAACCTTGAGGGCAAAGTCGATGCGGCGATGGATATACTCAGGAAGGGCGGAGATTTTGCGGCCGTGCACGTGGAGGCTCCTGACGAGTGTACTCATAACGGCGATACGGAGGGTAAAATCAGGGCGATAGAGTATTTGGACCGAAGGGTTATAGGGCCTCTTTGCGAGAAGCTGAGGGCCGAGGGCTTCGACTTCAGGATGCTCATACTAAGCGATCACAAGACGCTGACATCCACAAGGGGTCATGACGGCGACCCGGTGCCGTATATACTCTATGACAGCCGCGGAAGCGGAGGGTCCGGACTGCCTTTCAGCGAGGCGAACGGACTCAGGGGCCCGTTTGTGAAGGCCGGGATCGAGCTAATGGGCAAGCTCTTCAATAAATGACAGATAGGGATATAGATTGATGGATAAAAGCGATTTCAGAAACTTGTTTTTGCCTTGCGATTTGCTGATACCCGCAGACTGCGATATGGTGAAATGGAGCGTTGTGGCCTGCGACCAGCATACGTCCGAGCCGGAATACTGGGAGAGGGCGGACAGCTTTATAGGCGACAGCCCCAGCACACTCAGGCTGATGCTGCCCGAGCATACATACAAGCAGCCCAACCTTGACGAGCTTATAACAGGCACAAAAAAAACCATGGCCGAATATGAAAGCCGCGGAGTTTTCAGGCTGTGCAGGGACTCATATGTATATGTGGAGCGCAGGCTGTATAACGGCAAGCTCCGGAGAGGCATAGTGGGCGCCGTGGATTTGGAGGCCTACGATTTCGCAAAAGGTTCCAAGCCCGCCGTAAGGGCGACGGAGGGAACCGTCGTGGAGAAGCTCCCGGTGCGCATAAAGCTGCGCGAAGGCGCCCCGCTCGAGCTTACGCATGTGCTGATGCTGGCCGACGACCCTGAAGAAAGGCTGATAGCGCCGCTCTCCAGAGAGAAGGACCGCATGCAGCGGCTTTATGACTTTGAGCTTATGGAGAAGGGCGGGCACATAACCGGCTATCAGGTTTCGGGTGAGCTTGCGGAAAGGGTCAAGGATTCGGTTGCCGAATTCGGCTGCAGCAAGGATTTTAACAGGCGATACGGGCTCGAGGGCGAACCGGTCATGATATTTGCCGTGGGTGACGGCAACCACTCGCTTGCCTCCGCAAAGGTATGGTGGGAGCGGCTTAAGCAGACCCTGAGCGATGAGGAGCGAGAGGCGCACCCCGCGCGCTATGCAATAGTCGAAATAGTGAACCTCTGCGATGATTCCCTTGAATTCCAGCCCATCAACAGGGTGGTATTTGACGTAGATCCCAAGGCCATGCTTGACGCGCTGCTTCAGTATTTCCCCGCCGCCCGCAAAGGTCCCGGCGGAGACCACGAAATAGGATATGTATATAACGGATGCGCCGGAATAGTAAGCCTTTCCAAGGAGGACGGCGAGCTTGCGATAGGCGCGCTGTCCAGGTTTCTGGACGAATATGTGCCAAAGGCCGGAGGAAGGATAGACTATGTCCACGGAGACGACGTCGTAGTAAAGCTTTCGCAGAAGCCCGGAAGGCTTGGCTTCGTGCTTCCGGCGATAGAAAAAAGCAGTCTTTTCCCATCGATAATCAAGGACGGAGTGCTGCCGAGAAAGACGTTCTCAATGGGCAGCTCTAACGACAAAAGATATTATCTGGAATGCAGGAAAATAGTCCTCCGGTAAAGGGATTCCTTTTGAAAAGTATCGGTAGCCGTGCTCATGCTGTCATATAATCTGTGCTTGAAAGTGCGTGTGAGGTAAAAATGGGCGATATAAGCGTAAGGGCGTATGCGAAAATAAACCTTTGCCTTGACGTTGTTCGGAAAATGGAAAACGGCTACCACGAGATAGCCACGGTTATGCAGAGCATAGACCTTTGCGACGATATCGATATCGCGTTCTCAGACGGTTTTTCGATAACGGCGGAGTCAAACCTTCACTACCTGCCCAGAGGCGATAAAAACATCGCGGTCAGGGCGGCCAAGCTGTTTTTCGAGGCTTCCGGTACACCTCCATGCGGCTGCGTTATAAAAATAAAAAAGAGGATTCCCGTGTGCGCCGGAATGGCGGGGGGGAGCACTGACGGCGCTGCGGTGCTGCGCGCTTTCAACGATTACTTTTCGGCCGGCCTGGAACGGAAGCAGCTCGAGGAGCTTGCGGAAAAGCTTGGCTCGGACCTGCCTTTCTGCGTTGCGGGAGGCACGGCTCTCTGCAAGGGCCGGGGGGAGATCATGACGGATCTGACGCCGATGCCGAAGTGCAGGGTGCTAATATGCAAGCCGCCGTTTCCCATATCCACAGCCGAGCTTTTTTCCGTAATAGACGGTTCCGTGCTCAAGTGCCGCCCCGATGTAGAAGGCATGGTCAAGGCCTTGGAGCAGGGCAGCGTTGCCGGAGTCGCCAGACGCATGTACAACGTGTTTGAGGACGTGCTGCCCCAAAAATACTCGGAAATCTGGAGCATAAAGTCCAGATTGCTGGACAGCGGAGCGCTTGGAGCGTCCATGACGGGCACGGGCTCGGCGGTTTTCGGGCTTTATGACGATGAGGAAGCCGCAGAAAAAGCTTTCGCGATGCTGAAAAAACAGTATGAAGAATGTTTTCTGGCGGACACAATGGAAAAATATGTATAAAACATGACAAAAACGCCGATACTGTAAACGTAATTTTACATAGTATCGGAGTTTTTTTATGAAAATCAAAGCCTGGGAGATAGCCCTTTTAATCGCGATAATTGTATCCGTGCTAGGCGGACAGGTGTCCGCGCGCAGATCTGAGCTGAGCGAAAATCTGATAAGACTTCACGTGGTTGCAAATTCGGACAGCGCGGAAGACCAGAGCCTTAAGCTCGCGGTGCGGGATGAGGTGCTTCTTAAGCTGAACGCTCTTCTTGCCGGCTGCCGCGACAAAAGCGCCGCGGAAAAAATAATAAGAGAAAACAGAGAGCTTCTTACGGCGGCGGCCTCTGATAAAATTGCGGAACGCGGAAAAAGCTATCCGGTCTCCGCAAGCCTTGAAAGGGAAAGCTTTCCCACCGTAAGATACGGCGGATTCAGCCTTCCCGCAGGCAGCTACACCTCGCTTCGAATAACAATAGGGAAGGGCGCGGGACAAAACTGGTGGTGCGTCGTTTTTCCGCCCCTGTGTCTTACGGCCGCCGAGGAAAAGTCCGAGTTCAAAAAGTTCGGGCTAAGCGAAGAGACGATAAAAATCATCACGGAGGACTCGGACGGCTATGTCGTAAAGTTCAAGCTTCTGGAGCTTTTGTCCAAGCTGGAGCTTGCGATCAGTCAAACGGAAGACATGGAGCTTTCCGGGTATCTTTACTGAGCGGACAAAAAGCGGCCCCACGACGGGGGCCGCTTTTTGTTTTCAGAAAATGATTTTAAGTGCCTTTCAAGGCTTTTTTTGCTATAATAAGCTTATTAATCAACATGGCGGTGAGAAAATGCTTACGATAATCACCGGAAGGGCGCGCAGCGGTAAGACGAGCCGCGTAATGAGCGAAATAAAAAAGCATGTGGACGGGAAAAGGGGCGGCATATACCTGCTGGTGCCGGAGCAGTATTCGCACGCGGCCGCGCGGGCGCTTTCGGAATTTTGCGGCGACAGCCTCAGCTTATACGGCGAGGTTGTGACATTTCTGCTGCTTGCGGACCGGGTTTTTGCCGAAACGGGCGGTCTTTCGGAAACGGTTATGGACGAGGGCGGAAGGCTGCTTGTGATGAGCCTGGCGTTTTCGAGCGTTTTGCCGAGCCTGAAGGTTTACGGAAAGGCCGCGGCGAAGACAGATTTTCTCAAGGGGCTGCTGAGGGCCGCGGACGAGCTTAAAAGCTGCTGCATATCGCCGGAAGAGCTTGTATGCGCGGAGCTGCCGGAAGGCTCCCTTAAGGACAAGCTTCATGATCTTTCGCTGATATCGGGAGCATTCGAGGCGATGCTCCGGAGCGGCATGCAGGATCCGGCTTCAAAGCTGGAAAAGCTCGTGGAGCAAATAGGCCAAAGCTCGATAGGCGACGGGGGGCATATTTATGTTGACGGCTTTTCGGACTTTACGGCGCTTGAAATGAATGTGCTGCGCGAGCTTCTGCGGAAAGGCGCCGATATTACCGTGACGCTCCCGGGAGGGGGAAAAGAGGACGCCTTCTTTATAGCGGAAAAAACAAGATTCAAGCTCATCCGGCTTGCCGACAGGCTTGGGGTGAGGTGCTCCACGCTTGAGCTTAAGCCGATAAGCGGCGCGGCGGCGCCGGAGCTTGAGTATCTGGAGGAAAGGCTTTTCGGGCAGGATAAAACGCCGTTCGATGGCCGAAGCTCGTCGGTCAGGCTGATTGCGGCCGACACGACGGATTCGGAATGCGCGATTGCAGCGGCCGAGCTTATAAGGCTTGCGCGCGACGAGGGCTACAGGTGGCGCGAGCTCGCCGTGACTGCAAGAGGCTTTGAAAAATACGAGGCGGCGCTTGAAAACACGTTTTCAAAGTACGGGATACCGCTCTTCCTTAACCGCAAAGCGGATATACTTCAAAAGCCTATCCTGAGCCTGATAACCTCCGCGCTTGACGTGGTTACGCAGGACTGGGATTACCCTAGCGTCTTCAGGTATCTGAAGACTGGGCTTGCGGGAATCTCCGCGGAGGAATGCGATCTGCTCGAAAACTATGTGCTGAAGTGGAACATACGCGGAGCAAAGCTCTGGAACAGGGAGGAAGCCTGGAGCATGAGCCCGCGGGGCTACGTTCCGGAGATAACTGAAGAAGACAGGCTGAGGCTTGCGGAAATTGACAGGCTTAGGCGTGCGGTCGCGGGACCGCTGAAGCGCCTGAATGCGGCTGTGGGCGCGGCGGGAACCGCCGGAGGTCTTGTAAGGGCGCTCTATTCCTTTATGGAGGATATCGGGCTTCCGGAGCGCCTGAAGGAAAAGACCGAGCAATTCAGAGCGGCCGGGCGCGAGAAGACCGCAGAGGAGTATTCCCAGCTTTGGGACATACTCGTAAAGGTGATGGAGCAGTGCTTCGCCATACTTGGAGAGCTTCCGATGGACGCCGAAGAGTTTTCAAGACTTTTCCGCCTGGTGCTATCAAGCTACGGAGTCGCTACGATACCCGTCACCCTGGACGCCGTGCCGGCCGGAGATATGACAAGGATGCGCGGCGGCGGCATAAAGTGCCTCCTTGTCCTCGGCGCCACGGATGAAGCGCTTCCTATGGCGGGAGAAGGTTCCGGCATATTAAGCGATTCCGAGCGCGAAGAGCTGCTCAGGCTCGGGTTCGAGCTTACCGGAGGCACGGAGGAGCGGATAATGCGCGAATATCTTACGATGTACTCATGCCTTACGAGGGCGACGGATCGGCTGTATCTCAGCTATCCGAAAAGCGCCGGAGGAAGCAAAAAGCGCCCTTCCTACATATTAGGAAGGATAGAGGCGCTGCTCGGCATAGAAACCGCGGATGAGAGCTCGCTTAACGCTTCATATCTCGCCGCGGCCCCCGCACCCTGCTTCGAGCTTGCCCTTTCAGGCGCCGATATTCCTTTTGCAAAAGCGGCGAGACTGTATTTTGAGCGGGACGACGCAAAAAAACATGAGATGGAGAGGCTTCTTCTTGCGGCGCGGTCCGGAAGGGGCTCGCTTTCGCCGGCCTCGGCGGAGAGCGTCTACGGAAACAGGCTCCGGCTCTCTGCCTCGCGCATAGACAGGTTCTACTCCTGCAAGTTCTCCTACTTTCTCCGATACGGGCTGAAAGCGGAGCCGAGAAAGGAGGCTGGCTTTGACGCGCCCGAGATGGGAACCTTCCTGCACTATGTGCTTGAAAACGTCATATGCGAGCTTAAGAAAAAAGGGCCTCTGAGCTCTGCGGAGAGGCAGGATTATCTCGCCCTAACCGAGCTTTACATCAGTAAATACGCGGACGAGAGGCTGGGCGGCACCAAGGACAAAAGCGGCCGCTTCTTGTATCTTTTCAACCGGCTTGTAAATGACGTATACGCCGTTGTGGACGACATGGTGGAGGAGCTGAAGCGCTCCGATTTCACGCCCCTCGGCTTTGAGCTCGAATTCGGGTCGGGCGAAGTTCCGCCCGCCATGGTAAAAGGTGGCGGAATGGAAATCAGCGTAAGCGGCGTCGTCGACCGAGTAGACGGCTGGATCTGCAATGACAAGCTGTATCTGCGAGTGGTGGACTACAAGACCGGCAAAAAGGTTTTCGACCTGTCCGACATATGGTACGGCATGGGGATGCAGATGCTTATTTACCTGTTTACGCTCGAAAAGTACGGCAAGGAGCTTTACGGGCGCGAGATAGTTCCCTCCGGCGTGCTCTACGCGCCGGCGAGGGATGTTTGCCTCGCGCTCGGCAGAAGCGCGACTGAGGAGGAGATAAAAGCTGCGCGCAGAAAAAGCCTCATGCGAAGCGGGATAATTTTGAACGAGCCGGAGGTCGTGGAGGCGATGGAAAAAGGCGAGAAGGTGTTCCTGCCCGTTAAATTTACGAAGGACGGCCAGCTGAAGCCGGACAACCTCGCGTCGCTTGATCAGCTCGGAAAGCTGGGCGCGCACATAGAAAAGACCCTCCGGAAGATAGGGGAGGAGATGCGCAAAGGAAACATAAGCGCCGATCCTTTTTGGAAATCCGGCAGCACGCCTTGCGACTACTGCGAATATTCCGAGGCCTGCCATTTCGATGAAAAGAAGGACAGAAGAAGATATTTGAAGCGCCTCAAGGCGTCCGAGTTCTGGGAAGCATTGGAAGGGAGGGGCTGCGATGGGCTCAGTTAACTATACTCCCGGTCAGCGCGCCGCGATAGAGAACAGGGGAGGGGCGCTGCTCGTCGCTGCTGCGGCGGGTTCGGGAAAGACCAAGGTTCTGGTCGAAAGGCTTCTTTCGAGAGTCGAGGATGCCGAAAACCCGGCAGATATAGACAGATTTCTGATAATCACATATACAAAAGCCGCCGCTGCGGAGCTGCGCTCGAAAATCCTTGACGAAATCAGCGAACGACTCGCGGGAAACCCTGCAAGCAGCCATCTCCGCCGCCAGATACCCCTTGTTTACAAGGCCCAGATCTCTACCATACACTCTTTCTGCGGCTCTGTCCTGCGCGAGAACGCGCATGTCCTCGGCATTTCACCGGATTTCAGGGTGGCGGAGTCCGACGAGAGCCAGCTCATAATGGAAAAAGTGCTGGAGGATGTAGTCAACAGCCGCTATGAGAGCATGGACGGCGATTTCGCGCTGCTGGCGGACACTATGGCTGCGGGCAGAGACGACTCAAGGCTTCAGCCCCTCGTCTTTGAGTTCTATACCAAGCTGAAGAGCCACCCCTGGCCTGAAAAATGGGCGTCTGAGCGAATCCTTGAGCTTGAAAATTGCTCGAAGGCAAAGGACGCCTCGGAAACGCCCTGGGGCAGAATAATTCTTGAGCATTCGGAGGCGGAGCTTGACTATTGGCTGGGGCAATTCGGCTCCGCGGTCGCGTCGCTCGAGTGCGACGACGCGCTTTCCGCGGCTTATCGCGACAGCTTCAGCGAGACTTTCGAGGCGCTGAAACGCCTTAAACAGGCCTTCTCCGAGGGATGGGACAGAGCGAGGACGCTGCTGCCGGTCCCGTTTCCCAAGCTGAGGCCTCTGCGAGGGGGGGCATGCCCGGAAGCGGAGGAGGCAAAGCGCGTGCGCGAGGCCTGCAAAAAAGCCATGAACAAGCTTGGGGAGACACTTGACGCATCTTCGGGCGAGCTCCTGGAGGATATTGAGGCGGTGCTCCCGGCGGTGCGCGGGCTTGTGGCGCTGACTCTTGATTTCGACAAGGCGTATTCCGCGGAAAAGGCGCGGCGGCGCATACTTGATTTCAGCGACATGGAGCATCTTGCCCTGCGCCTGCTTGTGAAGGAGAACGGAGAGCCGAGCGACGAGGCGAGGGAGATTTCCGGGCGCTACATAGAGATAATGGTGGACGAGTATCAGGACGCAAACGAGATACAGGACCTTTTAATAAACTCGGTTTCAAGAAACGGAAGAAACGTTTTTATTGTCGGCGACGTAAAGCAGTCCATATACCGCTTCAGGCTGGCGGACCCTAAGATATTCCTCAGAAAATACGAGGCATTTCTGGACGCAGGCCTTGCGGCCGAGGGCGAGCCCAGAAAAATACTGCTTCAGGACAACTTCAGATCCCGCAGGAATGTTTTGGACGCCGTTAATTTCGTTTTTTCGAACATAATGTCAAAAGAATTCGGCGAAATGGACTATACCGAGAACGAGCGCCTGAATCAGGGAAAAAACGATTTTCCCGAAAGCCCTGACGCGGCTTTTGAACTGAACCTGATTGAGATACCGAAAGCCGAGGATGAGGACGAGGACGAACCGGACAAGACCGAAACCGAGGCCGCTTATGTGGCGCGGCGCATACGCGAGCTCGTTGACGGAGGAATGCTCGTTTCGGACAGGGACGGGCTGCGCCCCCTGAAATACGGCGACATAGCGGTGCTGCTTCGCAGCTTAAAGGGAAAGGCGGAGATATATTCGGACGCCCTGCGAAGGCTTAACATCCCGGTCTGCACTGAAAACGGAGGCGGCTTCTGGAACACGACCGAAATATGCGTGATGGTTTCCCTTCTTGCGGTTGCAGACAACCCGGCGCAGGACGTGGCCCTTATTTCGGTCCTCCGCTCCCCGCTTTTCGGCTTCACGCCCGACGAGCTCGCGGAGATTAGGGCTGCGGACAGGCAGGCGGATTTTTATACGGCGCTGAAAAAAGCCGCCTCCAAAAGCGGGAAGTGCGCGGAGTTTGTTGATTTTCTCAGCGGGCTGAGGCTCGACGCCTGCGATATGAGCGTCGACGATTTTATCTGGCATGTCTATACCAAAACCTCGGCGATTGCGGTCTTCGGAGCCATGGAGGGCGGAATGGAGCGAAGAAGCAATCTTATGGCGCTTCTTGAGCTTGCAAGACAGTTTGAAAGCGCGGGCTACAGGGGGCTTTTCGACTTCGTGGCGCAGCTGAATAAGCTGATGAAGCGGGGGGGCGAGGTGGCGCCGCGGAGCTTAAGCGCGGCGGGCAACGCCGTCACAATAACAAGCATACACAAATCAAAGGGACTGGAGTACCCGGTCGTCATTGTTGCCGATACGGGAAAGAAGTTCAACAGGGACGACATCAAAAAGCCGCTTCTTGTCCATTCGGAGCTTGGCGTGGGCCCGAAAAGGCTTGACCTTAAGCGGAAAATTGAATACACTACGCTGCCGAGAATGGCAATAGCGAAGCGATTGACTGATGAAATGCTGGCCGAGGAGCTGCGGGTCCTTTATGTCGCGATGACAAGAGCTCGTGAGAAGCTGATAGTCACCTGCTCGTCGAAAAATGCAAAGAGCCTCCTTGAAAAGCTGAGGCTTTGCGCTAAAGCGCCTGTCGCCCCTCAGATTCTCTCGGGCTGCGCCTCCATGGGCGAATGGCTGCTGCTGGCCGCGCTTTTGAGAAAGGAGGCGTGCGCTCTCAAGGGCGCAGATACCTCACATATCGCTGAAAGCGCGGACAGCGTCTGGGACATACGCTTTATAGAGCCGCAAGACGGCTCTCAAAACTTTGAGGCAGCGCCTGATAGCGCAACGGAGAATGAGGATGCGGCGCCGGAGTTCCCGGAAGCGGAGCTTAAGGCGATAGAGCGCAACCTCGGCTTTGCCTATCCGCATGAGACTGCTGTGAGACTGCCGTCCAAGCTCACCGCCACCGGGCTCAAGGGGCGCTTTCTCGACAGGGAGGCCGCGGAGGAAGCCGAAAGCCTTAAAACAGGAGCTGAAAGCCATGTTTTTGACCGCCCGAAATTTTACTCCGAAGTTTCGGAGCTAAGGGGCGCCGAGCGGGGCGTTGCGCTGCATCTTGTGATGCAGTACATAGACTACAAAAAATGCGGCAGCCTTGAGGGGGTGAAAGCGGAAATCGAGCGGCTTTCCGCTCTTAAAATCATTACAGCCCGGCAGGCCGAGGCGGCTCAGCCTGAGAAGATACTGGAATTTTTCAGGTCCGAGCTCGGAAAAAGCCTGCTTGCCGCGGACAGCATCCTCCGGGAATTCAAGTTCTCCCTTCTTGTTCCGGCAGAGGAATACTTCGAGGGCGGCGAGGGCGAAAAAATCCTGCTCCAGGGCGTCGTGGACTGCTGCTTTGAAAAGGAGGGGCGTCTTACGATAATAGACTTTAAAACTGACTTCGTTACCGAGGAGAGCCAGTACGAAAGAGCGGAAGCTTACAGGCCGCAGCTCGAGGCCTACGCAAATGCGATGGAGCGCATAACAGGCAAGCCGGTCGCAAAAACCGTGCTGTACTTTTTCCGAACAAATCAGGCGGTGGAAATATGCTTCCGGAGACAAGAAAAAACTCTTGCAATTTAGATTTGTTTGTGCTACAATACAATTTGCTGTCAAAGACGGCTTTCTGCATACGAAAGAGGTGAACATAATGAAGGAAGGGATTCATCCCAAATATCAGCAGACCACGATAAAGTGCGCCTGCGGCGAGGTCATAGAAACCGGTTCAACAAAGAAGGATATTAAGGTTGAAATCTGCTCAAAGTGTCACCCCTATTTTACGGGCAAGCAGAAGCTTGTTGACACAAGCGGACGTGTTGATAAGTTCAACAAGAGGTTCGGACTTTAATAACCGAAATGACCCGCACTTAAAAAGTGCGGGTTTTTGATTTTATATCGCAAAGCGCGGGTATAATGGCGTTTGAGATATAAGCGCAAAAGAAACGGCAGGCTGAATCGCCTGAAAGCCGCAGGGAAAAGACGGCGGCCGCGCTCATAGGAGCGCTGCCGAAGGCTGCGAGAAAAGCGTAAAGCGGGTGAGGGAAATAGAAAAAACTGAAATGGAAAGGGCCGTGCTTGCGGGGCTTTCCGCCGACAGCATGGACAGGGACGAACGCTCGACCGAAAGCAGCCTGGCGGAGTTGGAGGCCCTGCTTGAAACCGCGGGAGGGAAAAGTCTCGGCGTAGTTTTCCAAAACAGGGCGGCCCCGGACCCGAGAAGCTTTATCGGGGAGGGCAAGGTGCGCGAGATGAAGGCTCTGATAGAGTCGGAGGGCTGCACGCTCGCGGTCTTCGACAACGAGCTTTCTCCCTCGCAGATGCGTGCGCTTTCCGAAGACCTGGGGGTCAGGGTGCTCGACAGGAGCGGGCTTATACTGGACATATTTGCACAGCGCGCCATGACGCGGGAAGGCAAGCTGCAGGTCGAGCTGGCGCAGTATAAATACCTGCTGCCGAGGCTGACCGGCATGTGGACGCACCTTGCGCGGCAGACGGCCAGCGGGGGCTCAAGCCCTATCGGAACCAGAGGTCCGGGCGAAACGCAGCTTGAAACCGACAGGCGGCACATACGGCGGAAAATACAGAAGCTTGAAGAAGAGCTCGAGAGCGTGAGGAAGGTCCGCAGTACGCAGCGGCGCCTGCGCGAGAAAAACAAGATGCCGGTCGTGGCGCTCGTCGGCTATACGAACGCCGGTAAATCTACGCTGCTTAACTGCCTGACGGGCGCTGATATTCCGGCGAACAACAGGCTTTTCGACACGCTCGACACGACTACGAGGCGCTTCTCTATAAGCGAAACTCAGGAGGTGCTTCTCTCCGATACGGTCGGTTTTATCAGAAAGCTGCCTCACCACCTTGTCGAGGCCTTCAAGGCCACCCTTGAGGAGCTGAAATACGCGGATCTGCTGCTGCATGTCATCGATGCGTCGAATCCGGACTGGCGGCTCCAGGCAAAGGTTGTGGAGCAGCTCATCAGCGAGCTCGGAGCCGATAAGACTCCGAAAATAGACGTGTTCAACAAAACGGACCTTTGCGCAGACGAGATTCTGCCGCACGGGGAGAATATAGCCGCGGTTTCCGCCGCCACAGGGCAGGGAGTCGATGCTCTAGTAAAGCGCATAAATGAGATAATAGGCCGGCAGAACCGCCGCGTAATACTGCGTCTGCCATATTCAAGCGCGGGGGTTCTCGAGCGGCTGCACCGCGAGGCGCTTGTCGAAAAGACGGAGTACGGGCAGGATTATATCGAGATAGAAGCGGTATGTCCTCCGGAGGTTTACGGAAAGCTTCGGGACTTCGTCTCGGAGGTGAAGTGATGGAGCGCGCCGACGAATTTTATGTTCCAGCGGGTTTCGGGGAAGCGGAGCATATTGAAAAGCGCTCCCGTTTTATCGGGCGGGTCTGGCCTGCGGGGACCGAGGAAGAGGCGCTTGAACGTTTGAAGGAAACGCGCGAAAAGCACTGGGACGCGTCGCACAACGTCTATGCCTATATAATCAGGGAGGGCGGCATAATGCGCTACTCGGATGACGGGGAGCCGCAGGGCACCTCCGGAATGCCCGTGCTCGGCGTTTTTCGCTCCGCGGAGGTCTGCAACGTCCTGTGCGTCGTGACTCGTTATTTCGGAGGCGTGCTGCTTGGAGCGGGAGGACTTGTAAGGGCTTACTCGCATGCCGCCGCGCTTGCGCTTGATGCTGCGGGCATTGCCGCCATGAGGCTATGGGACGAGGCGGTAATAGTATGCCCCTATCCTCTGCTTGAGCGGGTAAAAAACGAGATAGGCGCTTTCATGGGACATGTAATGAGCGCGGATTACGGAGCGGAGGTCAGGATAAGCGCCATTATCCCGAAGGAGGGCAGCGAAGGGCTTGTCGCAAGGCTGAACGACATAAGCTCGGGTAAACTGAAAATTGAACATAAGGGTGAAAACTACCGCCCCATAAGGATAAAATAAACAGGGTACGCCGTCTGCGTACCCTGTGGAGATGTCAAAAAAGCCCAAAGGGCTTTTTTGACAAGGGGGCTAAATGACGGCCGCTCTGCCGCGCCCGTCATGAGAGGTGTCATTTCCGACGTTCACGCCGCCGGAAATGACAGATTTGACTTTTTTCCGCCATTCGCGGCGGAAATTCTGCGAAGCTTTCTTGCCGTAAACAAGTTCTTTGACAATCTCAACAGGGTACGCCGTCTGCGTACCCTGTGATTTTTGAACCCTATATTCTTGCCACTCCCGTTTTCCTTGCGGCTTCCGCGACCGCCGCGGCTACGGCGGGCGCGACGTTCATATCAAGCGCCGAGGGAAGAAGGCTGTCGGGCTTAAGTGCGTCGCCCTGGTAGTCAGCAAGAGCCCTTGCGGCGGCTATCTTCATTTCGTCGTTTATGTCCGAGGCCCTGACGTCCAGCGCGCCCCTGAAAATGCCCGGAAAGGCCAGGACGTTGTTTATTTGGTTGGGAAAGTCGCTGCGGCCCGTGCCGACGATAGCGGCGCCCGCCGCGAAGGCATCGGCCGGCATAATTTCGGGCAGCGGATTGGCGAGGGCGAAAATTATCGGCTTGTCGGCCATTGAGCGGACCATGTCGGGCGTCACGGCATCGGGCTTCGACACGCCGATGAACACATCGGCGCCTGCCATAGCGTCGGAGAGGGAGCCTTTGACAAGGCCGCGGTTCGTTATCGCGGCTATTTCGCATTTTTCGGGGTTGAGGTCGTCTCTGCCCTCATATATGGCGCCCTTGCTGTCGCACATGATAATTTCACGAAGACCTGTCTTTATCAGGAGCTTTATGATGGCGATTCCGGCGGCTCCGGCGCCGCTTGTAACGACCTTGATATTCCCGAGCCTTTTTCCGGTCAGCTTAAGCGCGTTCATCAGCGCGGCGAGCACGACGACGGCGGTTCCGTGCTGGTCGTCGTGAAAAATGGGTATGTCGCAGCGCTCCTTGAGCTTTCTTTCGATTTCAAAGCAGCGCGGCGCGCTGATATCCTCGAGGTTGACGCCGCCGAAGCTGCCCGCCAGAAGCGCGACCGTGTCGACTATCTCGTCAACGTCCTTCGAGCGTATGCAGAGCGGCACCGCGTCGACGTTGCCGAATGTCTTGAAAAGCACGCATTTGCCTTCCATAACCGGCATGCCCGCCTCGGGCCCGATATCGCCGAGACCTAAAACTGCGGTCCCGTCGGTTACTACGGCGACAAGGTTGCTTCGCCCCGTAAGCTCGTAGCTTTTGTTAATATCCTTCTGTATTTCGAGACACGGAGCGGCGACGCCGGGCGTATAGGCGATTGAAAGGTCGTCCTTCGTCGCAAGAGTCATTTTCGGGCAGACGGTTTGCTTGCCGGCCCACTTGTAGTGCATTTTAAGGGATTCGGCCATGTAGTCCATATCATTATCCTTCCGGTATGTCTATATCTGAACGCTGATATTTTACAGTAAATGAAATCATTTATCAAGGCTTTGCGCTGTCCGAAAGGCGTGAAATTTGAACTCCGCTGTAATAGTACTTCAAAATCTGCTCGTATGACGAGCCTTTAGACGCCATGATATTGGCTCCGTACTGGCTAAGGCCCACGCCGTGACCGTAGCCCGCCACCGAGAAAACCACTGCGTCCTTTTCCAGTCTGTAAGTAAAGGCGGCGGAGCGAAGGCCGAAAAGCTGCCTGAGCTCGGCTCCGCTCAGCCTGACGCCGCCCGCGACAAGCTCGGAAACGCGCCCGCCCTCCGAATACATAAGCGAGGAAATCCATTTTGCGGGGTCGGGACCGAATTCGGCCGAGGGATACTTTTTTGACAAAGTTTCCCGAAAGTCCTTAAGCGAAACCTTTACCGTAGTAAAGAGGTTCGTCACTTTGTCCGCGGTTTCAGGGCTTTGCACCGACCTTAGGTAGGGCAGGGCGGAAGACCAGACGTTTTCGCTGGACTCCGTGCTGCCGTATGAGGAGGAGTGGAAGGCGGCAAGAATGGGCTCCCCCTCCCAAGTAAGGTAAATACCGTCCGTGCTTTCGACAGCGCTTTTTACCTTGGAATAATAGGCGTCGAAATTGGGGCCCCATTTTTCGCGCAGGGAATTATGGTCGGCATAGGCGCTGCAGCAGGCAGGGTCGGCGCAAAGATCGAAGCCGGCATGCTTTTTATGATTAATATTGTAGAGGGCGTATGTTCTGGACGCCACCGCCTGCGCCTTGAGAGCTTCAATCCCGAAGGATGCAGGCATTTCGGCGGCGACCACGCCCGTCAGATATTCCGAAAAAGAGATGCTCAAAACCGCTCCGCCCCGCGAGAGTTTTATTATACGTCCGTCCGGGCTTGACGATAAGGCGGGGGAAGCCGAGGGAGCAGGCTTGTTCCGCTCTGCCGCGTCCGGAAGCGATTCTATCGGTTTTGCTATGATAAGAGGCGCGGAAAAGGAAAAAATAATCAGCAGAAAGGAAGTTATAAGCAGATTTTTCATTTTTATGGCACACTCTCCTCCGGGGCAGTTGACGGAGCGAGTTTTCTGGTGTAGAATTCATTCCATGCCCCGCTAAAGCATATGCATGTCCGTTTATATTATGTCTGCCACATGAAGGGGATGGTAATTATCCGTCGCAGCGTTTCATACCCCGTTTCGGCCGCCGCGCTCGGCGTTGTCGGAGCGGTTCTCAGAAAAATTGAACTCGGCACGGTCTTTGAGTCCGCTACCGGGCTCGCCAGACGCGGGGAGCCGATAACCATAGCTCTGGCCCTGTTTTCGATTGCTTCGGCCGCTTTTTTCGTCGTTTATTCTTCGCGCGTAAAGCGTTTTAAGGTGAGCGAGGGCTACCTCGGCGCTATGACGAACGACAGCATGGTGCTGTTTGCCCTGGCGGCCGTATCGGCTCTCGGCATAGCCGCAGGCTCGGTGCTCTATTATTTCGAGGGCAGGGCTCTCACGGACATCATACTGACCGTTCTCGGACTGGTCGCGTCCATGGCGGCGCTGATACTGTCCCGCGTTTCGTCAAAAAGCTCTGAGAGCGAAGGGAACGCAGCCCTGAGCGCGCTTTTTGTATTGTTTATTTGCCTGTGGCTCGTGCTTGAATACAAGGCCCGCTCCGCGGATCCCGAGCTTCTAGACTATGTATACGACTTTCTCGCCCTCTGCTCGTCGGCGCTGGCCTTTTATTACAAGGCGGGCTACGCCTTCTTAAAGCCGAATCCGCGCCGGAGCATAATGTATATGCAGCTCTCGCTCTTCTTCTGCATAATAGCGCTTCCCGGGGCCTTATGGCATGCCCGGGCCGTTTTGTTCGTTTCCCTTGCGCTTCTGCTCATAAGGGACATGGCAGTGCTTGCCGGGAATTTGAAGGAAGACGTTTGAAAGCGCGATCAGGCTTAATTTTCAATACTGCTGAAACACAAAACCCCGTCTTTCGACGGGGTTTTGTGCCAGACTGTCAAAGAACTTGTTTACAGCAAAAAAGCTTCGCAGAATTTCCGCCACGAATGGCGGAAAAAAGTCAAATCTGTCATTTCCGGCGGCGTGAACGTCGGAAATGACACCTCTCATGACGGGCGCGGCAGAGCGTCCGTCATTA
>JAJUGN010000044.1 GCA_029265975.1 Clostridiales bacterium | reverse complement strand
CGATTTGTGGGAATCCAGGTCTTCGCCTGTCATAAGCTGCGCCTGGATGTACGCCTACCCGATAATATCCGGCAAGGTCAATCACATTACCACCGGCTTCTACCACGGTCTTAAAAGGCGCGGGGCATACCCGGCAGGGCTGAGGATGATCGCGATACCATACCAAAAGATAGACGAGGTTGTAACCGCGCTTGCTCAAATGCCGTGGACGCCCATCGCATTCAGAAACGACGAGGAAAGCAGGACGGAGCTTAATCGAAGAATGGCCCGCTGGCAGGAGATGGCGGCTGAGCTCGGCTGTGAGGTGCATCTCCGCTGAGCCGGCCTTTTCGGAGCTAACTGCAACCGCGCTTTTTTGAAAAAACGGCGGGAGCCGGACAATTCCGGCTCCCGAAAAGCTCTTGGGCGTCTTGCTTCATTTTCCATCCATGTATCTGCGAATAGCGTCGAAGCTCTGGTCGCTAAGGTCGTGCTCTATTTTGCATGCGTCCTCGCGGGCAACCTCCCTGTCAACTCCGAGCGAAACCAGAACGTCGGTAAGCACCTTGTGCCTCTCATACATGCGCGAAGCTATCTCCATTCCGGTCTCCGTGAGCTCGATATGGCTGTCTGAATCCATTGTGATGTATCCGTTTTCCCTGAGCCTTTTTGTGGCGTAGGATACGCTGGGCTTCTTTACCCCGAGCTCCTCGGCTATGTCCACCGAGCGTATATACCCATGCCTCTCCTTGAGGATAAGCATCATTTCCAGATAGTCCTCGGCGGATTTCCGGATGTCCATATGTCATACTCCTTCCCCGGCGCTTATAAGGCGATTTATTAACAGAATCGGTGTGCAGGCGTCAGAACTTAAAATTGAAAAGGTGCTCCAGCAGTATTTTTATCCCGAGCGCGATGAGAACGGCTCCGCCGACCATCTCCGCACGGGATTTGTATTTTGCCCCGAACACGTTTCCGAGCTTCACGCCGACGACGGAGATCAAAAACGTGGTCAGGCCTATAAAGGCGACGGCGTAAGGGATATTTACGTCAAGAAAAGCAAATGTGACCCCGACGGCAAGCGCGTCTATGCTTGTGGCCACGCTGAGCATGAGCATGTTTCCCGGAGACAGGGAGCAGCTCTCCGGAGGCTTTTCCTTTCTGTCCAGAGACTCCTGAATCATGCGCGCCCCGATAAAGGAAAGCAGGGCGAAAGATATCCAATGGTCGAAGGCCATCAGCCTGCTTTGAAAAAAAGAACCCAGAAAATAACCTAAAACAGGCATGCCCGCCTGGAACAGGCCGAAATACAGTCCGACTGTGACGGCTCCCTTGGCCGTTATCCTCCCCATGGCAAGTCCCTTGCAGACGGCAACGGCAAACGCGTCCATCGACAGCCCGAAGGCCAGCAGAAACAGTGTGATAAAACTCATTCGATTACTCCCGGCGGTATAAAATGTCACGGAATCCCGGGCTTTCCTGCCGAAACGCGGAAAATGCCTAGTAATGTGAAACCGCTTTACTAAGAAAATCTTGAAACGCAAGAAGATTTATAATCATGTAAAGTAAATATCATTTACATAAATTTTATTAAAAACCGCAGCTTTTACGGGCTTTTCAGCTAAGGCTCTTTACGTATTCCTCGCAGTTTCTGAGCTTAAGCTCGCATTCCCCGGCGTCACTGCCCTCGACCATTATATATACCTTCACCTTAGGCTCGGTTCCTGAGGGCCTTACAATAAAGCAGGAGTTACCCTCAAGCTCAAAGTAAATGGTGTCGGAGCCGGAAAGCTTAGTTTTTGAAAGTTCGCCGCTCCTTGTGTCCAGCACCGTTCCCTGCCTGTAATCCGTAATGCGCAGCACTTCATATCCGCCTATCTCGGCGGGCGGATGCGACCTTAAGCTTTTCATAAGCTCCGCCATCCTGGCAAGACCGTCCAGGCCGGGCAGGTTAATGTAAACCGTCTTCTCGAAAAAATATCCGTATTTTTCAAAAAGGGACTGAAGCGCGTCGTAAAGCGTCATGCCGGCGAGATGATAGTGCGCCGCCATCTCGGCCGTCAGAAGGGACGCTGTTACGGCGTCCTTGTCGCGGACAAAATCCCCTATCATATAGCCGTAGGACTCTTCGAAGGAATAAATAACCTTCTTTTCTCCGCTTTCCTCGAACTCCTTTACTTTTTCGGCCATGAATTTGAAGCCTGTAAAGGTATCCTCGATATATACGCCGTTTTTTTGCGCTATTCTGTCCGCCATCTTTGTCGATACTATCGACTTCAAGGCGGCGGCGTTTGCGGGGAGCGTCCCCGCCTTTTTTCTTGCGCTTATAATGTAGTCCAAGAGCAGTACGCCCATCTGATTTCCGCTTAAGGTAATGTATTCGCCGTCTTTTCTCACCATCACTCCCAGCCTGTCCGAATCCGGGTCAGTTCCGATGATCAGTGACGCCTTCTCCTTTTCGGCAAGCCTTACGGCAAGGCTAAAGCCCTCCGCATATTCCGGGTTCGGGCTTTTTACGGTAGGAAAGTCTCCGTCGAGTATCATCTGCTCGGGAACGGGATACAGGTTTCTGATTCCGAGGCGTTTCAGAGCTTCGGGAACAAGCCTGTAACCGGCTCCGTGAAACGGTGTATAAACTATGCGAAGCTCCGAGGCCGCCGCTTTGACCGCATCTCTGTCTATCGCCTGCTCCAGCACCTTTTCAAGATACTTTTCGTCCATTTCATTTCCGATGACTTTTATGAGCCCTTCCGCCAGCGCCTTTTCATAATCGGCGAGCCTTATGCCGTCGAAGATATCCGTTTCGGACATGGCTTTGGCGACCGCGGCGGCGTGTTCGGGCGGCAGCTGCGCGCCGTCCTCCCAGTAAACCTTGTAGCCGTTGTATTCCTTTGTGTTGTGGCTTGCAGTTATATTTATCCCGGCGATTGCGCGAAGCTCGCGGATGGCAAAGCTCAGCTCTGGAGTCGGGCGAAGCGCATCGAAAATATAGACCCTGACGCCGTTTCCGGCGAGGACCCTGGCGGCCTCCCTTGAGAATTCGGCGCTGCGGTTCCTGCTGTCGAAGCACACGACGACGCCGCGGTCCATCGCGCCCTTCCCCTGCTCGCATATAAGCCTTGAAAAGCCCTGCGTGGCGTGCCTGACTATATGCCTGTTCATGCGGTTCAGCCCGGCAGCCATAACGCCGCGCAGTCCAGCCGTACCGAAGGAAAGGGGCGCGAAAAAACGGTCCTCGATTTCCTTTTCATCGTTTATGGAGCTCAGCTCCGCCTTTTCGGCCTCGTCAAGAGCCGGACTTAAAAGCCACTTTTCATACTCTTCCCTGTAGGTCATTTTTGCTCCTCCGAATCGGAAAACAGAATATTTTTGGCATCTTCAAGCATCGTTTCAGGTACATATATGTCCATGCCCCCTCCGCTGAAGCCTGTATAGACCCTGGACACCTGCCCCATTCCCGGAAAGTCGCAGGCATACGGTATGCCGAAGGCTCGGAGAACTGAAAGCGTAAGCTCGTAATTTGCCTGCGTGCCGCCGACATTAATCAGAAAGGCGGCCGGAACATTTTCCCCGCTCTCTCCCTTGGGCCATTCGGCCGAAATGTCACTGCTTCGCTTAAACGACCACTTCAGCTTCGGCTTCTTCGGCTTTGCATGGGGCATTTCCTCCGACAGGTCGGAGCCGCAGTCCGGGCATCTGAGAATTCCCTCGACATATTCGGTTCCGCAATTATGGCACCATGGCATAATAAAGCCTCCAAATCAGGGATTTTAGCGGATAAATAGCGGTGCGGAGACGTTTTGCGGCATATAAGGCGCAACAACGAGCCTATAATGCTGAATTTAGAGCCTGTAATGCACGATTTAGAACGTATAATGTTCGATAAACGGCTTGTAAAACGATTATAAACGCGAATAAAGCGCGAATAAAATCGCATTATTTTCTATTATTTATGATATTTTGAGCCCTCGGCAATCTTAAAGCCGCGGTAAAGCTGCTCTAGCAGCATGACCCTCGCGAGATGGTGCGGAAATGTCATCTTAGACATGGAGAGAGAAAAGTCCGCTCTCTGCTTTATCCTGTCGTGCAGCCCGAGAGAGCCCCCAATGACGAAGCACAGGCGAGACCTCCCCGAAAGCGCGAACTTCTGAAGAAGCTGGGAGAGCTGCTCGCTGTCGAGAGGGGTTCCCTCCACGCAAAGAGTTACCACTGCGCAGTTCTGAGGCAGCCTCAGCTCTATGCGCCCCGCCTCCTGGGCAAGCGCGTTCTCGATGTCGGCCTCGGACGGGTTCAGGGAAAGCCGGCTTTCGGGCAGCTCCTCCACCTCCAGCTTGCAGAAGGAGCCGAGCCGCCTCATGTACTCGGCCGCGGCGTCGTAATAATACTGTTCCTTTAGTTTTCCTACACATATAAGTTTAATACCGAGCATTGGTCGATTCTCCTGTTACACATTGTATCTTCTCCCGGCCATATCTCGTGGCGCGACGGTAAGCGCGCAATCGGAGCCCATAACCGCGCCGCTTGAGGATATAAGGCGGCTAACGGTTGAGTAGGCAAGCTGCGGGAGATTGTTTTCCTTGCTGAGGTGCGCAAGAACTATATGCCTGGTCCCGCTTTCGATAAGCCTGCGCGCCAGATATCCGCTGACCTCGTTGGAAAGGTGCCCCCTGTCGCCGAGAATGCGCTTCTTCAAAAACGCAGGGTAAGGGCCCGACTCTAGCATGCCCACATCGTGGTTCGCTTCCAGAATCACGGCGTCAGAGCCCTTCACGGCCTCGTACACGGAGTCCGGCACATATCCGAGATCGGTTAAAACGGCAAAGGTCCTTTCGCCGTCGTGGATCCTGTATCCCACGCTTTCGGGCGTGTCGTGCGGCGTCCGGAAGCTATGTATGGCCGCTCCTCCAATCTCAAAGCAGGCGCCCGCCTCAAAGGCGTTCAGCACTCCGCCGAGGGACGGGTGGGATTCAAGCAGCGCCGCCGCGGTTTTCCCGCTGGCGTATACCGGCACCCTGTAATACCGCGTCATGGTCGAAAGCCCCGAAACATGGTCGACGTGCTCATGCGTTATAAGTACCGCCGATAAATCCGAGGGCGTCAGCCCCATTTCCCGGAGCGCGGACGTTATCCTTCTCATCGAGATGCCCGCATCTATAAGTATATGAGTCCGCCCGCAGGACACCAGGGCCGAGTTGCCGCCGGAGCCGCTGGCAAATGTGCAGAATTCCAACATTTCACATCCCGTCATATGAACAAAAGGAGCATCCCGAAAGACGCCCCTCAAGGGGTAAATATCTAAAAAACGCCGCCGGTATTCCCCGCTAAATGGCTATGGCGCTCGAAACCGGCGATTCGGAAACCGCTACGCTGACTATGTCCGCGCCCACGCCCTGCAGCTTGGCCACAAAGTTTTCATAGCCGCGCTCGATATGGTATACTTCCTCAACCTCGGTAAGTCCCTCCGCGCAAAGCCCCGCAATGACAAGCGCGGCGCCCGCCCGGAGATCGCAGGCTCTTACAGGAGCTCCCGTAAGCCCCGGAACCCCTTCGATAACGGCAATCTTGCCGTCCACCTGTATCTTTGCCCCCATGCGGCGAAGCTCGTCGACATATCTGTAACGGTTGTCCCAGATCCCTTCGGTGATAACGCTTATCCCCCTGGCAAGGCAAAGCCCTACCGCGACCTGCGGATGCATATCGGTCGGAAAACCCGGGTAGGGCATGGTTTTAATATTAGCTTTCAGCAGCGGCTTGTTCCGCTTGATAAGAATCGAGTCGTCGTAATCCTCTATGGAAACGCCCATTTCGACAAGCTTGGCGGTAATGCACTCCAGATGCTTAGGTATTATGTTGCGTATGAGAACCTCGCCGCCCGCCGCCGTCACCGCCGCAAGGTATGTGCCCGCCTCTATCTGGTCGGGAATTATAGAGTAGAATCCGCCCTCGAGCTTGTCCACGCCGCGGATCTTTATTACGTTGGTTCCCGCGCCTCTCACGTCCGCGCCCATAGAGTTCAGGAAGTTGGCTACGTCGACTATGTGCGGCTCGCGCGCAGCGTTCTCGATGATTGTCATGCCGTCGGCAAGCACCGCGGCCAGCATTATGTTTATGGTTGCGCCTACGGATACCACGTCCAGATATATCTCGGCCCCATGCAGCCTGCCCGAGGCAACCGAAGCGTATATTATGCCGTTTCTTATCTCCACTTCCGCTCCCATGGCGGAAAAGCCTTTGATATGCTGGTCTATGGGACGTACGCCGAGATCGCAGCCGCCGGGCATCGACACCTCCGCCCTTCCGAATCTTCCGAGCATCGCTCCCACAAGGTAATAGGATGCGCGGATCTGGCGCATAAGGTCAAACGCGGCGCCGATGCGGGAGACATCCGAGCAGTCGATATCCATCGTGTTTTTGTTGACCGTATTTACCGACGCCCCGTGCTGCTCAAGGATCCTGAGGAGAAGCGTCGCGTCGCTTATCTGAGGAATATTCTCTATTCTGCATACGCCGTCAACAAGAAGCGCCGCCGGTATCATTGCGACTGCGGCGTTTTTCGCGCCGCTGATATCGATTATGCCGTGAAGAGGCTTCCCTCCGCGTATAACGTATTTCGTCAAGGGCTCACTTCCTTATTTGTTACATATCCTATAAGATATTTTACATATGTGTTAATTGTACCACCTTTACATAAATATTGTAAAGGATTTTCTAATTTCAATCATAAAAAAACTATATACTGTATGTTTCCACAAAATCAAACATAATATTTAGTCGATAATTGCGGATATTTTTCCATTCAGAGCATTCACATAATAGCCCCCCGAGTTGGCTTCTATGCGCCAGACCGGAAGCATCTCAAAGCTGCCGGCCGCATGTTCGTTTATCAGATACCCCGCCGAAACGTTCCTGATTTCCCTGCATGACGGGTCGATGTCCCTGATCCCGTTTATGAAGCTTATAAGCGCGCCGCTGACATTCATAATCGCGGAGTCCGAATACTGGGGAGCGGAGGCGGGTCTCCTTCCGCTTACGGAAACAAGCTTCCCGGCCTCGAACCTCATGACCACGCTCGCGTTAAAAATGCGCAGGCCTGCGTACTCCAGTCCGAAAACATACGACTCGCCGCCTGAGGCTTCGGTTGCGACGTTTTTTATATTCGCTGCAAAGCCCATATTTTTCAGATATGCCACAAGCGCCTTAGGCGAGGCGTCCTCGAATTGCTTGCCTGAAGTGAAGTACACCTCAAATTCCCCGCTTGGCCTGAATACGGCCTCTCCCAGAACATTGGCGTACCTGTATATGTTTCCGCCCTCCGACACCATGTCCTTTGCGCCGAGAAGAGTTTCCGCGATGAGCTTCTCGCCGCCCGTATCGCGGGCAAGCTTATAGTAGCCGAGGCTTATGTTTCCGGGAATTTTGGATATGTCGAGCGAAACGCCCGCCGCGGCGAAGATGCTGACGATATCCTCCTTCGCCTGCCTTTCTAGTTTGCCCGATTCCGTATGTCCAATTAAAAAAATGACAAGGAAAAACATGTTAACAGTCAGGAGTATGACTATTATTATATTTTTTATCTTCGAGCTCTCCATATCGTTACTCTCCCATTGCCCAGAACCGGACCTCAGGGCCCGCGGATTCGGTCATTTCTCGGTCCACGAGGGCTCAAGCCTTCCCTTGCCGTCATCCAGATATAAAAGCGCAGGCTCTTTGTAAGGCGAGACCAGCACGGCGGCCTGGCGCTCGGGCATGACCTTCTCCAGACTTTCAAGAAGGGTGTAATTCCTGAAGAAAAGCTGCACCGAGGTTATGCGGCTGCCGACAATCCCAATAGTCGCGGCGTGCCTGTACGGCGAAGTTTTTACGGGTATTCCGTTTACATAATAGTCAAAGGTAAGCGTTCCGCTCTTTTTATCGGCTTCGTATTCAAAGCCGGTAAGCTGAAGCGACGCGCTGCCGCACACGGAGCCTACGGTTGCCAGAACAAGATTTCTCGCGCTTTCAAGAACCTCGTAGTCGGCGGGCACCGGCCCCGCGCTCTTGATTTTCAAAAGGCTTGTGCTTGCGCTGCCCGTTACCCGATAGGATACCGAGCCGTCCGAATTAATTCTGAGGGTGTATTGTTCGGTTACGAACGAAAACGAGCCTGAGGACTCGTAGTACTGCCAGCCCAGAAGAGAATTGATGCCGAACTGCTCGAGTATTTTTTCCTTCGTGATCTTATCGTAGAGGGGGTTGACGGCCGACGCCGAAAAAACCTTTGTAGTTTTCATCAAAACTGCGTAAGGATCGACGTCTTTATAGGACTGGCCCATCTCAAACGCAAAATTGGCGCCGTTCGGCAGATATTCGGAAAGGTACGCGGCCAGCGTGGTCTGCCCGACGGTGGTCAGTGCGCGATAGATAATTTTATCGGACTCGTTTATGAAGTAAAGGTAGACCCTGTTCTGATACGACGCGATGCAGAGGCGCCTCACGCTGTTCGCGGCGCGATCGCCGGATATTTTGGAATCGCCTGATTTTATGACGGACGAGAGCGGCAGCGGATTGTCAAAGTCCAGGAAGAGCCCCACAGACGAGAGAGCCAGCCTCCATTCCTCCTCGCCTACCTCCTCCGGCTTGGACGAGAGCGTCAGAACCTCGCCCAGAAGGCCGCTTATGCGGCCGTAAAATGCGTTCAGGGCGCTTCCGTCGTATTTTATGGCGCAGTGGTCTCCGTATTTGCTTGTAACCACGACATAGACGGGTACGGCGGCGGATGAAATAACGGGCCTGCCCTCCGCGTAGGAGGCGGTTTTGCGGCTTGCCGAAAGCTCTCCCGCGATTTGGGAAAGTGCGGGCACGGACAGTATCAGACCGTTGTAGAGCTCCGATTTTACGGCCAGAAATACGGCGGAAAACATAAGCAGAGCTATTATCAAGGTTTTTACGGCCTCTATACAGCGTTTTGACACAGCAAACCCTCCGCAGCGTTTCTCAGGCAATACTGCCTTCTATCGGGAGAATAACCTTCATCGTCGTACCTTTGCCCAGGACGCTTTCAACCTTTATGCTGCCTTTATGCTTTTTAACTATATCCTGGGCGATGGAAAGGCCTAGCCCGGTGCCCCCGGAAGCTCTGGAGCGGGCCTTGTCCACCCTGTAAAAACGGTCGAAGATGCGGGGCAGATCCTCCTTCGGTATCCCGATCCCCGTATCCTTCACCGAAAGCCAGACCGTGCTCCTGTCGTGCCCGGCCCTCACCTCGACGCTGCCTCCTTCAGGGGTATAGCGCACCGCGTTCGAAAGAATATTCAAAATCACCTGCTCTATCCTCGCCCTGTCGCCGATTATGGCAGGCATGTCATCGTCAATCTCGAGCGTCAGCCTGAGATTGTTCTTGCGCGCCTCTAAAAGCATGGAGTCATAAGTGTTTTTTATGGCGGCGGAAAACGAAAATCTCTCGAAATTGAAATTGGCTTCGGCATCGAACCTTGAAAGCGTAAGGAGATCCTGGACAATCTTCGCCATTCTGTCGCTTTCGTTCATTATTACCTGAAGAAAACCTTTTTCCGTGTCCGGAGATATGTCTTCCGCCTCAAGCAGCGTTTCGGCGTAGCTTCTTATATTGGTTATCGGCGTCCTGAGCTCGTGCGAGACATTCGCCACGAACTCGCGGCGAAGCTGGTCGGCTTTTTTCTGGGCCGTCACGTCGTGTATGACTGCCAGAATGCCCCCCAGCTTCCCGTATACAAAGAACGGCGCCAGCGCGATTTCAAGGTCCATTCCGTTTATATTGCGCTCAAACTCCGCGTATTCGGGGCTGTTCAGGTTTTTAAGCTCCTCCATGGAGACGAAGCCGCCGAACACGGCGTCGAAGCCCGAGTCCCCGTCTTTGAGGCTTAGTCCGAGCATGCGCTCCGCAGCGGGGTTGCAGTGCAGAAGCCCCCCTTCTATCGAAAAGGCGAGAACACCGTCGGTCATGTGCTGAAAAACGGTGCTGAGCTTGTTGCGCTCGTTTTCAATACCGTCCAGCGTCGTTCGAAGCTGATCCGCCATCCTGTTGAATGTGCGGGTAAGCGTTCCTATCTCGTCCTGCGTCTGAACCTCGATTTTTTTGGAAAAATCGCCCTCGGAAACCCGCTCCGCGGCTCTCGTAAGGCTCTGGATAGGAGTGACAAGAGTCTTGGACATCAAAAAGCTGAGCAGAACAGAAATTACAAGACCTACGATAAGCGCCTGCATTATGATGAGAAAGAGCTCGGTATTGAGATCCTGCACGGTCTGCTTGTTGTCGCGGATATATATTATAAAAGAGTTTTTCTCCCCGTTGATCGGAAGGGCGACGTCCATATAGTCCGACATGTTGTCGCTCTTATAGCCCTCCTTTCCGGTCAGCGCGGTTAAAATGTTAGGCGTGAACGCCACCGTCTTGTCCGAGTTGGAGGCCAAAAGCAGCCTGCCGGTCTTGCCTTCCAGGATGTAATAGTTCCTGGTGCCGAAATTTATGCCGAGCGGTCCCGAATAGGCGCCGAGGGTCTTGGCTATCCTTGCGGCGCCGTCATCCCTGTCCGCAGCGTCCCTGAGTTCGGCCACAAAATCGGGCTGGGAAAACACCGACTGCATCTGCTCATAAAAACCGTTAAGGTAAAATTTTATAACCCCTCTTATAAGAAAGGCCCCTATTACTGTCATAAGCGATATTATGAGCAATGTCATAATGAGCATCAGCTTCGCATGCAGCCCTCTTTTCACGGCAACCACCCCAAAGCGTTAGAATCAGACAACTTTTTCGGAAGGAAATAAACGCAAAAAACCGCAAGACCCCTGCGCCGATTTTCCAGCGGTTCAAGCGCAGGGGTTTTATGCGGAAAGAATCTCGAAAGGCGGAAAGAGGCTATTTGTTGAAAAAATAGCCCGCCCCGCGCCTTGTAAGTATGTATTCGGGCTCTGCGGTGTTTGTTTCCACCTTCTCGCGGAGCCTTTTGACAGCGACGTCAACAGCGCGGATATCTCCGAAGTATTTGTAATTCCAGACCTTCTCCAAAAGCTCCTCCCTCGAAAAAACCGTGCCGGCGTTCGAGGCGAGAAACAGGAGCAGTTCGTATTCACGCATGGTAAGGTCAATCGGCACGCCGTTTTTATAAACGCTGCGCTTGTCCGTATCTATGAGAATGCAGCCAAGATTCAGCGCGTTGGGAGAGTCCGGACGTGGCGCCGGCCCGGTCGCGGCCCCTCTCCTTATATTCGTCTTTACCCTCGCTATAAGCTCGCGGATGGAAAAGGGCTTGGATATGTAGTCGTCTGCGCCGATTTCGAGGCCGAATATCTTGTCCTCCTCTTCCTCTCTTGCGGTAAGCATGATAATCGGCGTGTGGTTGTTAACCTTGCGGAATTCCCTGCACACCTCGAAACCGTCCATATATGGAAGCATTATGTCCAGAAGTATAAGATCGGGATTGCTGCTTAGCGCCATGGAAAGCCCCTCCCGGCCGTCGTTGGCGCAAATCGTATCATAGCCCTCTCTGGCAAGATTGAAGCTCAGTATGTCCACAATATTTTGCTCATCGTCGATGATAAGGATATTCTTTCCCATATAAGCCCCTTTAATTTTTATTAAAATAATTCGCCGCCTTCAGGACGCCGACAACGGTCTTGGCGTCGCGCACCTCATCTCTCATTATCATGTCCACAAAATCGCCAAGCGGAATCCTGACAACATTGAGGAACTCGTCTTCGTCCGGGTGAGACGTGCCGCAGGTCAGATCCAGCGCAAGGTAAAGATATAGAATTTCGCTGCAGTAGCCCGGAGAGGGATATATGCTGCCGAGGTTGATTATCCGGCCGGCCGTAATCCCGGTTTCCTCGCTGAGCTCCCTTACGGCGCATTCGTATGGGTCTTCTCCGTATTCGAGCTTGCCCGCCGGAACCTCTATGGTTTCCTTTTTGAAGGGGTAGCGGAACTGGCGGACCGCAATAACGTTCATGCAGTCGTCGACAGGGACTATGGTGACTCCTCCGGGGTGCTCCACTACCTCCCTGTACACTTCCTTGCCGTTGTCGAGCTCGGCCCGGTCTCTTTTAACCGTTACTATTCTCCCGTTATATACCACCTGGCTGGAAAGCGTTTTTTCATTGAATCCCATATTGTTTCCTCGCATCGATATTTTTACTGGTTGGCTATTATAGCATACCCGGCATGAAAATTAAACGTTTTTATGTTAACATTTTTAGGATATATTTGATATGAGAAAAAACCTTTGCCCGCGGGCAAAAATAAGGAACATAGCCAAAAACGGCCATGTTCTCTGAATTATGCCAGAACCAGTCTGTAAAGCAGACTTCCTATGCGACGCGCCGAGCGGGTGCATATCCTGACAGCGCTGCTTTCCCTGGAGGCGTAGTAATCCCCTCCCCAGCCCTCGGGCCGGGCTATCTCGGCTATGTCTCCCTCAAACGCAAAATAATCGCACAGCATCGCTTCAAGATCCGCGATGTCGTAAAAGCTCCTGTCGTCTATGAGATCGAAAAGCTCGAACCTGCTCAGAATATGCACGGCAAATTCCAGGCAGGTATATGACTGGGGTATCCGCAGCTTAAAACCTGTCAAAAAAAGGAGGGCTGAAAAATAATTGTATATATAAGCGTCCGAATTCTGCTTGAGGATATCCAAATACGACATGATCCTCTCGTACTTTTCCTCCTCCAGGGGTATTTTGCAGACCTTTACAAGCGTGCTTCCCTCGCCCCCGGAGTACCTCAGCGGAGACTCCTCCGAAAAGCCGGCGATGAAGGGCGTATTCTCGTAATAGCGCGTAAAGGAGTACATCTTTTTAAGGTCCTTGTCAAAAGAAATCGAAACATGGCTGTATTTGTTCCCGGTAAAAAATCGTATCATGGAGCCTATCCGTGTATTTGCCGCGGAAAATACGATATATAAATATTTCTCGTCCGATTTCAAGCGTCTATTCCCCCGAAATTCGTTCTTATACTAAAAAAATATAACATATCATTGTTACATTGTAAACATTAATGGCATTAACATTTTTTACAGCTATTAATTGAGTCTTTCGGGTACTATAATTATGTGAGTCAAGTCTGAAAACTTCCCCGCCTGGTATCTGAGGCGGGGAATCTGCGGCTTTGCCGCGAATCCGCAAGGCTTTTTGCGGAGAATGCAATCAGGAGGAATATTAATGGATATCCGATACATAGGCCAATCGTCCGTAGCGCTCTACCTCAGCAGCGAGGACCTGAGGGAGCGCCGTATCGAGGCGAAGAACATTGATTTGAAGCAGGCGGCCGAGCTGCTCGATATTGAAGGCTGGGAATACGCCGAATTTGAGCTTTTCGCCGGGCGCGACTCGGTCCTGCTTATAGCATGGGACAGAACCCTTAAGCCATACAGCTTCGCTTTCGATTCCTTCGAGGAGATGCTCTCGGCCGTTTCAGACTGCGAGCCCGACCATCTTTCGCGTCTTAACTGCTTCGGCGGGCAATACATACTCACCGTCTACCCTGCAAAAAACCGTCAGCCCTGCAACTCGCTTTATGAATTCGGCGAGTTTGTCTGCTCCTCGGAGGGCTTCGCCCTGCACCTCGAGGAGCACGGAGAAACGATCATAGCAAAAAATGCCGTCGGGGCGCTTAAAAAACTGCTTGAAGCTTGACATATGTGTTATAATTAATATTAGGCTGCCGTTTCCGGGCGCTTTGCCGGAACGGGTATTATTTGGATCCTCGCCGATAGAAGGGAATGATGACTGTGTCGGCACATAAGGACGGCGTAAAGGTCATCGCTCAGAACAAAAAGGCCTACCACGACTATTTCGTGCTTGAGAAGCACGAGGCGGGCATAGAGCTTTCCGGAACGGAAGTGAAATCCGTCAGGCTCGGAAACGTGAATCTCAAGGATGCCTACTGCACCGTAAAGGACGGCGAATTATTCGCGAGAGGCATGCATATCAGCCCCTACGAAAAGGGCAACATCTATAACAGGGACCCGGCAAGGCCCAAAAGACTCCTGATGCACAAGCGGGAGATAATGAAGCTCTTCGGCCAGATAAAGCAGGACGGGCTTGCAGTTATACCGCTCTCCGTCTACCTTAAGGGAGCTCTTGTAAAGGCGGAGATAGGGCTCTGCAAGGGCAAAAAGCTCCACGACAAGCGCGAAAGCGAGTCCCGCAAGGATGCCGAGCGCGAGATGGACAGAAAAATGAAGGAAAAGAACAGCTAGGAGAAAACGATGAAAAATCCCATAGTAACCATCGAAATGGAAAACGGCGCCCGGATCAAGGCCGAGCTTTACCCCGAATGCGCTCCCAATACGGTGAGCAACTTTATCTCCCTTATTAAGAAGGGCTATTACGACGGCCTTATATTCCACCGCGTCATCAAGGGCTTTATGATCCAGGGCGGCTGTCCTTTGGGCACCGGAACAGGCGGCCCGGGCTATACCATAAAGGGAGAATTCACAAAAAACGGCTTCAGGAACGACCTTAAGCACGAGCGGGGCGTGCTCTCGATGGCAAGGACCGCAATGCCCAATACGGCGGGCAGCCAGTTCTTTATCATGCACGCCGATTCCCCCCACCTAGACGGCAGCTATGCCGCTTTCGGCAGGGTTATCGAAGGCATCGAAGCGGTTGACGCGATAGCCGACGCGAAGGTAGACATGCGGGATAAGCCTTTAACGGAGCAGAAGATCAAAAAGGTTACTGCGGAGACTTTCGGGGAAGACTATTCAGAGCCTGAAAAGGCATGAAGCCGCACGCAGCTGCGGCACATTAAAATCAAGCCAAAGCACCGCCCCAACAGCCGCGCAGGCGGAAATTATGGGGGCGTACCGGTTTCGACGGGGGTGTGGAGGCAGGAATAGCGGGCGGAGGAGCCACCCTCCTTAAAATGGCAAAATTATAAATTAAAGAACAACGATTCTTTAATGCCTGTAGCCGCTTAAGGCTACCGTTCTCGCCGGCAGGACCACGGGCCGGATGAGGGCGTCGATTAGTGGTGCACGTGCGTGCGCAAAGCTTTGAGCGCACCATGCACAATGAAGCTACCGAGCCCCCGAGTGTGACGGTTCACGCTCGGGCAAGGGAACGCAAATAACCGTCTGCGCCCGGAGAAGTTTCTGTCGATATGCTTTCGGACGGGGGTTCAACTCCCCCCGCCTCCACCACATTGCCACTCTGTTTTTGATACAATGACCGTATCGGAAACAGAGTGGTTTTTTACACGCAAAAATGCCGGTAAATGGCCGTTTTTTAGACTTTTTCGTTACTTTTCTGCTCACTTTGAATAGGCTCGTTCTTTCTCAAAACAGCATCAAAAGCCAAAACCTTCGCTCAAACGCCGCCCATGCTCTGAGGAAACGCCAACGAGCAGCCAAAATAAGGGGGAAACGCCAACGAGTAAGGGGGGTGTGCATTTTTTGAGGCAGGGGTGTTCATTTTGGCGTTTGGTGTCCAAATATAGGCAGAGAAAGACCCCGGCGGAGTCGATTCCCGCCGAGGTCTTGTTGTTTTATGCGTAAATTTCCGTACCGTCCATCAGCGTGAACACAATCCGTCCGTCGGAGCAGACCGTGGTCTTTTCCACGACCGCCGACCAGAGCGATTCGGCGAATGTATCCAGCGCCCGCTTGTTTTTCTCCATT
>JAJUGN010000012.1 GCA_029265975.1 Clostridiales bacterium | reverse complement strand
AAGCTGTTAAGCCGCCATTTGCGGCTAACCGCCGCAGGGTAAAACGGCTCGGACCACGCAATCGCAAGCTATTCCGAGCAATACTATGAAATCATGAGCTACTGGACGTTTAATTTGTCTACAAAACCGGGTTTCGGTCACCTTGTTATCAGCCTCGGCCATGGGCAGAATAAGTTTGCCGGATAAACAACGGCTATTGCAAAGTATGAGCAAAACGGAAGAAAAACCGCTGTGTAGCAATCTGTTAGCTTCTGTATGACGATCCATGGCAACACAATGGCAACAAAAACCAGAGGCCAAAAGATATGATTACTGGTGTAATTTGAATATTAAAACACAAAATAGCTAAACAAAATTGTTTGGAAATCGCTCCACGGTATCGACTGGGAGCAGCGGGGAACAACGAAACATTAGCATCTTTTCAAATATTCACATCTATGTTATACTATTTATATCTATTGGAGGTGAACGCCATGATCCGTGCTGCGCAGCAAAATATGAAATATACCTTGTCCACGCAAGCAATCGAACGGGTCACTCCCAGCAAGGACGCGCTTCGCCTTTGTGAGAAGATATCTGATGGCAAGCTCAGCGCTAATGCGGCTGTGGATGCCATCAAACAGAAGCATGGTGTAGCAAGAGGGTCTTCCCGTGCCTGAGAGCTTTGGTAAATACTATGTATACGCCACAGCGGGATCGATGTACTGTTATGCGAGCACCAACGTGTTGCGCAATCACTTTGGCATTCGAAATGCAGATGAGCTGAAACGGATAGAGGCTGATATTACCACCATCCGACAGCATGATTTACTTTCAAAGCCTGTTACCGGACGATTTACGGCAAATCACCTCTGCAGCATTCACCGATATTTGTTTGGAGATATATATCCCTTCGCCGGGCGCTATCGACGTGAAAGCATCGCCAAGGGGCAGACGATATTCGAAAACCCAGCGGACATTGAACGCAAGCTCAAAAAGCTGCTGGCCCAGCTGAAAGAGGAGCGTTTCCTAAAACAAACTACCGCACAGCACTTTCTGCCTCGTCTGGCCTATTAGTTTACCGAGCTCGACTATATGCACCCATTCCGAGAGGGTAATGGCAGAGCTACACGAGAGTTTGTTCGTCAGCTCTTACTGGTGAATGGATATGCCGTCGATTGGTCTGCTGTGAGTGTGGACGAGTTGCTTTCGGCAATGGGTGTCTCAGTATTTGACACCGCCCCTTTGATTCAGATATTGATAAAGTGCGTTAGCAGACAAAGCGACCGATACTATTTTGATACTAAAAATGATGTTCGCCCTCAGAAAACAGGATAGGACAGCAAGAAAACCACTGGAAAAGATAATGGTCATTAACAAATATGTTAATGATTTGATCTGGCCTTTGCGAGTGGGAATAAGTTTATTTGTCCCGGAGCAAACCTATTTTCCCTCGAAGGGGTAAAGTGAGCTTCCTTGCATAACCGGAAAAATAATAAAGATAAAGACCTTGAGATAAGTTATTTTGACTTATTTCAGGGTCTTTTTTATTTATCTGAATGGAGTATCGGAACCTTGATATTACAGGTGTTGCGGCAGTTTTGATCAGTGGCCTTGACCTGCCCCCGAGAATAGTAGCAGAAGACAAGTTAGTCCTAAGATGACATAATACAAATTTGTTAATATTTACATAAAATAGAAAAAATAATACTAAGAGTGTTGCGGATGGAGTTATAAATTGTCTTTGTATATAGAAGCAGAAAACGGAGGTGATTCCGATGGGTTAGTGAAATAGAACGCGACCAGAGCCTATATTATTACAAAGGAGATACCATTATGAAAAAGTTAAACCAATAATCTTCCATTTTTTTAGGATGCTATTGGGACTGAGATTTATGAAAAAGTGGCCTGCAAATCATAAATCAGCGCCGCGCTTATTGAGAATAGTGAAAATATAAGAATACATATGTATATTGAAGTTCAATAAAGGCGGAAGTTCCCGTAATCTAGATAGACCCGATAAATTGCTTGCAATGTAATGTACAAGCAAATTGTCAGCCACAGCTGGACAAATACGAAAGGAAAGTTTAAAATGAAAAAAATCATTGCAGCTATACTGTCTTTAACATTACTATTTGCCGCTGCATTTCCAGCGTATGCCAAGGATTCAAATAGTTCAAATTCCGATAGCTCAATACGGGATTAGTATATGAAAGATCCGCAATTTCAAGCATATCTCAAGGCTGACCCAAAGGGCGCTATGGAAATGCTTGACCGTATAACTAAAAAACTTAAGGATAAAAAATTTGTTGAAGATTTAGAGAAAGCGCATCGCAACAAAAAAAGTACAAGTATAGGACCAGACTCCATTTACGAAGATTACTATGCGTATGTTACCACGACTCTGGTTCAGCAGAATAACGGTTACTATTGCGGCCCCGCAAGCGCACTAATGGCTATTTGGGGTTGGGGCGGAAACGTTTCAGGTGCTAATAACTATGCAAAACAGCAGACTTTGGGCACCGCAATGGGAACTAATCAAACTGATGGTACATACGTTTACATGCTAAGAAATGTACTGAATTCATATATATCAACAAATCAATATGATTATTATGGAAACTGGTCGTTAGATTGGTCAACGTTTATGGCATATTCCTTTGCCAGTCTTACGGCCGACAGAGCACCGATAATACGTGCAAATACACAGACCTTGAGTTATTATGGCGGCCGCTCATTTATACATTATATTACAATTACCGACTTTGACTATTCTACTATGAGAATGTGTCTTTATGATCCTCATATTGATAATACTTATTATGGGGCTCATTCCGAACCGAGTTACAATGTCTTTGACGCTTGCACATACCTGATAGCAAATGCGTGAAGCCTCCGGCAAAACGGACTTATAAGGATGTGGCCATGAAGAGATATTCTTTTTTAGCCGGAATCGTATTGGCAGCCGCTATGCTCTTTTCCGGCTGTTCTCAGGGAAGCGCGCCTGTTGATCCCGGTAAAGCACAAGCAAAAAATTATACAGCCGATTCAAGTCTCCTGGATAAATACACGGTGACAGAGTATAAAGTAAAATTTGATAATGAAACGGCCTCGCCGGGTGACATTGGGCTAAGCTGTATAACCGCTTTCGGAAACTCAATCTACTATTCGATATATGAACTCCAGCACATGGGGCAGCGGTCGGTGTGTACGGAGGTTTATAGAATCGACACCGTGACCGGGCAGAAAAATAAAGTCTGCAGAATTGATGGCGGTCCGCATTGGCTAAATGAGCTTACCGCTACGGAAAATGCGTTGTTTTGGGTAATAATCGAGGGTTCCGAAACACGCATCGAGCGCTACGATTTCGAAAAAGGGACAATCGGCGTGATTAAAGCCTTTTCTCTCGAAAGTAAGCCCAGCATATCCCTCTGCGCCAATCAGGATTATGTCACATGGTTTGAATATGCGAAGGGAACGCCAAGCTTATATTCCTGCAGCAGGTCCGGAAATGATGTCCGGCTTATCAGCGACAGTATATCCTCGCAATCCGAATTCACCAGAGCATATATAAAAGGCGGGCTTACAGCATTCAGAGAAACGAAAAACGGCATTGAGTATTTTTGCATCTACAATCTCGGCAGCCGTTCATACCTCAAGCAAATACGGATTCCCGACAAATCACCCGCAGTAAACCTTCAGGCCGATAACGAGTTCGTTGTCTGGCAAGATTCATACGGCTGGGAGAAAAATTCCGTTTATTCGTATTCCTTGAAAAACGATAAACTGGAGCGCATTATCCAGCCTGCCAGCGGAATAGATGTATTCTCTTTCGACCTGATGGGAGATCTCATTTTTATCAACGAACGACAGTCAAACCAGATTTTAGTCCGAACTCTCAGCGGCAATGGTGAAGCGTATTTAACAAAAAAGCTTTCAGGGGATCATATTTATGTTTTATGCTCAGCGGTTGAAAATAGCGGATTTATAGCCTATGACATGAAGAAAGCTCCATTCTTTTTATCCGCAATACCTAAACAAAACAATAAAGCTTTAATCCATGTAAAACTTCGAAACAATTCGGGGCGGCCCTGCCTTACCGTTTGCTATTCTGTTCTACAACCACTTGCCAGAAGACTCCAATTGCGCCAAAGACCTCGACAAGTGTATTGTGCACCCTGAAATAAATGTACGGATAAAAGGAAAGTGGTAAATATGTCTTTCGGTGATTTTGGCAATTTCGGCAACTGGAGCCCTGAAGAACATGCTTTAAATAAAATGGTATATGACGAAGCGCATAAAAATGGCGGAGGTTCAGGCGGAGGGGATAATAATTCCGGTTGCATTATAGAGATTCTTGTAATTGTCATATTCGTAATAGCAATGATATTAGAACACTGACATTTAATATGCCTCATAACAAACTTCCGTTATTGAGCGGGAATGAAAAATTTAACCGCGAAAAGCTTGGCCAGCAAGGTTTTCGTGGTTTTTTATTCCGCTAAGCAAGCGCCGGATATGCCGCTGATTGCTTTGCGAAAAGCTGAAAACCTCCGGCACATTATGCTCCGGAGGTTATTTTTTGCCGTGAATATAGAGAAAAATGCAGCAGATAATAATTTTGCAAAACAAAAGGAGAGTCGTGAAATGAAAAACAACAAATACAGAGCGAAAGACCTGCCGCAAAACAGCCCGGAGCTTCGAAAAATGAAGCCGCGCGAAAATTCGGACGCCGGGATAATCGACGGAAGGAAAAAAGGCACGCATGACGGCGGACACGAAAAAAACGGGGGAAGATAAATGGATTTTATGCTTTGCAGCGTAACGGGCCTTCAGAACAAAGAGAATAAGACCCAGATAAAAAACGCGCTGAACAAGCTTGAGGGAGTGAACGAGGTCGGAGTAAACATTAAAACGGGAACGGTTCAGGTGAAGTATAACGAACCGGCGACCCCCGAGGCAATCAAGAGCTGCATAGAGAACACCGGCTTCAAAATCGCTTACGAGTAGGGGCAAACGGGCATATGGGAAACGACAATAAGATGAAAAGCACAAAAAACGGTAAAAAGGAAGACAAAAAATTCCGTTCAAGGCATGTAAATCACGATCCCAACGCCGAAAGCGCCAGGAAGGTTTTCGGCCTGAACGATAAGAAGGATTCTTAAAGGGAGAGCGTTATGTCCAAAGCAAGCGCATATTTTACGGTCAACGGCATAGACGGAAAGCGTGAGGCAAAAGAATTGAAACGCGGTCTGGATATGCTAAACGGCGTGAATTCTGTAAGCGTCAGCGGGCAAAGGGTCGCCGTGGACTTCGACACGTCGGGCGCAAATCAGGAGCAGATACAGAAAATGATAGAAAAGCTGGGCTATGAAGTCGCCGAAGCGCGGCTTGAAAACCACATAATGTGAAGGAAAGGGCAATATGACCAAGGACAGCCAGCCGGACAATAAAAAGTCCTGCAAAGAAAAAGCAAGGGGGCAGACGCCCGTAACCCGGGAGAACCAGAATCAGCACAATAACGCTAAAAAGCAATCTGTCAGGCACGACGACGTATAGCTTAAAGCCGTCCGGCTTCATTGTCGGGCGGCTTTTGAACTTCGTTTGCTTTGCCGGTCTGGCGGGCGCCCATTAGCGTTTTCGGGGGCGGCATCCGCGTTGCGTCCGGAGCGGGGAGGTTTTCCGCCTTCTCAGGGAGCATGCAGCGCCGAAAGGTTCTGTGCATTTACATGAGCACCGGTTGTTTCGAGCTTTTACTTCAAAAAAATGCCGCATTTTATTCCGCCGGAAATTACAGATAGAATGCAATTTACACCTATAATTTTTACCGTTTTTTATCAGCCCAAATAAGGCGAACAGTACGCAGAAAAGACGATATTATTAAATATATACAATTTTTTTACATATAGTTATCACAATAATATATTGAAATATGTATTTAATACAAAAAATAACACAAAAATTTGTTGGTATTTAAGTCGAAAATTGGCTTGAATTAACAAAGATGGGGTGTTAAGTTAAATATATACCCCGCAAAAAGGTAAGTGAGAATTTTTGCCTCATGGAATTTGCCGGATAAAATATTTACCTAAATTAATGACGAATTCTTATTAACCCATACGCTATTTAAGCTGTTTTACAGTCAAATAATATAAAAGGATGTGCAAAATTTTGGATACAGTAAAAGCGAAGCGAAAAATCGACATTAAGCACTGGATTCCTATTCTGATCAGTCTTTTCCTCATGACGGCATTCGGGTACGTTGTGCCGCCCTGGGGCCCGGTTACGCAGAAGGGAGTGGCCGTATTAGGGGTATTTGCGGGCACAATTCTTCTTATCGTAAGCGGAAACGGCCTGATGTGGCCGAGCATTCTTTCCTTCTGCGCCCTCGTATGGGTGGGCTACGCCCCCGCGTCAACGCTGATGACGTCCTTTCTCGGCAACGCAACCGTACTTCAGCTCATGTTTATAATGGCCGTCGCGGCTGGACTTGTTTCAAGCGGAACGGCAAACGTAATAGCCAAAAAAATAATTTCGTCGAGGTTTGCGCGAAAAAGCCCTTTCCTGTTCACGATGGCGCTGATGCTGGGCTTTATGGTGGTCGGCTGCCTTGTCAATTCAACCGCCGGAATTCTGTTTGCCTTTCCTCTAGTAGACGGCATCACACAGGTGCAGGGCTATAAAAAGGACGACGAATACCCGCGCTTCCTTATACTCGGCTGCTATATGATGGTTATACTCGGACTCGCCGTTTTCCCTCATAACATGATAATCTCATCGATTGTCGCCACCTTCAGCGGATCTCTCAAGGGCACGGCCTACCAATTTTCATACGGGCTGCATATCGTAATAGCCGTAGCCGTGGAGCTTGTCTTCATCGTCTGCTATGTATCTGCCATGAGGTTTATATTCAGAGTGGATTATTCTAAGTCCGGCTCGTTTGACCCGACGAAGGTGGAGGGCATGTCGAAAGAGGACTGCACCCTCACCACGGATCAGAAGATTTTTCTTTCGGCTTTCGTTATCGGCCTTATGCAGCCGATACTTATAATGATCCTCCCCGCTTCCAACGGGCTGAGAAAATGGCTCGAAATGCTTTCGCTTCCTGTGTGGTTCGCGCTTGTCGTCGTCGTTTTATCAAACATTAGGGTAAAGGGCAGACGCATATTCGTGACGGAGACGATTTTCAAGGAAGGCGTTTTCTGGTATCTTATAATCTCGGTAGGCTCACTCCTCGTGCTGGGCGGCGCGCTTAGCAGCAAGGAAACGGGCATCCAGGCATGGCTCACGCAGATTATCGGCCCGTTGGTAAAAAATATGAGCTGGCCGATGTTTGTCCTTCTGGCGGTACTTCTCTGCAGCTTTATAACGAACTTCTTTTCCAATCTCGCCACCGGCGTGATCGTAGCAACCATTATGGCGCCGTTTGCGGTCACCTATATGGATCAGGGCATAAATATTCAGCCGCTCTGCGTAGGAATGTGCATAGCCTCAATGACGGCGTACCTGACGGTCGCCGCTTATACCACCGCCCCGCTGCTGCTGTCAAGGGAATCGATGCCTAACAGGTGGATTTGGACAAAGGGACTGCTCGCGATTATTGTCGAAATCATTGTAAATACAGCGGTTGTTTCTCTGCTCGGATACATACTTTAGCTTCTGAATAAGGCTTAAAAAATCCGGAGGGGCCGATTTTCAGCGGCCCCTCCGCTCTTTTATTTTTGGCTTCAAATTAGAGAAGGTGTAAAAACCCTTCGATAATTTGAAGCCAATGCGAAATAAAACGAGTAATGAGTTCGGCGCGAAGCATGAAGCCGGATTCGGTAAAGCAATGTTTATTAAGGGTATAAATTAATATAAATGCGGGAGCTTTCGCTCCGGCTGAGCCGTCCGCCTAAGGTGTCGGGCGGCTTTTTCACGATTTTCAAAAAAATAGTTGACAAGCGTTTTCATACTTGTTATTCTTGCAATACAATTCATACTAATCATACTTAATAAAGGCGAGGAAATGCAATGAACGGCCCGAAGGGTAAATACGCGTGGACAGTAAAGGTCGGAGAAAAAGGACAGTTTGTAATACCCAAGGAGGCGAGAGAGCTTTTCGGCATCAAGCCGGGAGATACGCTTATTATCCTTGCGGACGAAAAGCGGGGCATAGCGATACCGCCGCAGGACATGTTCGCACAGCTTTCCCAGGCAATATTCTCGGGAAATCTGCCGGGTGAAAGCGAGGAGGGCTGAAGATGCCGGAGGAGAGGGCTGGGGAAAGAAGATACTTTCTTGACAATATCCGCTCTGCTGCTATTGTGCTGGTGGTAGTGTACCATATAGCCTATATATTCAACAGTGCGGGAGTGGTGAGCAATATCCCGGTGAGGGGTATCAGGGAAGCGGACGCGATCTGCTATTTCGTGTACCCGTGGATAATGTGTCTCATGTTTCTTGTGGCGGGCATAAGCGCCAGATACTCGCTTCAGAAGAGGGGCGAAAAGCACTTTTTGAGGGAGAGGCTGGGAAAGCTCGTTCTGCCCTTTTTCGGCGGCGTTTTCCTGCTGGGCTGGCTGAACGGCTGGGTTACCTCGAGGTATGTGGATTTTTTCGGGGGCAGGGAGGTTTCGCCTGTCGTCAAATATCTGTTTTACAGCCTCAATATAGGACCGCAGTGGTTTCTGCTTGAGCTCTTTTTAGGGTCCGTGCTTTTGCTCCTTATGCGGAGGCTGGATCGGAAAGACAGACTTTGGGCGCTTGCGGGCAGAGCCGGAATGCCGCTTCTGCTGTCGCTTGCGCTGCCTGTATGGGCTTCCTCGTATGTGCTTAACACGCCGCTCGTTATAGTTTTCAGGAACGGAATATACTGGTTTGTTTTCCTTTTGGGCTACTATGTGTTTTCTCACGACGCCGTGCTGGAGAAAACAAAAAGGTACGCTCTGCCGCTCCTCGCGGCCGCTCTTGTTCTGGGCTGCGTAGAGGTTTGGTACTTTTTCGGGAAGGATTATGCCTCCGACGCGTGCCTCAAGCATCCGCTCACAAATCTTTACCTATGGACAATGATACTGGCAATCCTCGGGTGCGGGCAGAAGTATTTTGATTTCAGCAATGCCTTCACCAAAAACCTTAATAAGCGCAGCTTCGGCATCTATGTATGCCACTATCCGCTTCAGGTAACCGCGGCTTACTTCATCCTTACATATCTGAAGCCCCCTATGGCGGCGCTATATCTGCTGCTGCTGCCGATCAGCTTCGGCGCCGCTTTTTTCTTTTATGAGATAACGGTAAGAATACCGGTGATACGAACGCTGCTGTACGGAACCGGGCAAAGTTTTTACAAAAAACCGGGCGTTATATCGGAGAAACCGAGCCCGTAAGTGGCCGTTGATGAAAACAATATATTGCAAAGCAAAAAGCGCCGGCAAGGGGCGCTTTTTGCTTTGCGCGGGTGCTTCTTAGCTGGGGAATATTATAGCTGCGCCGCGAACTGTTACAGCGCCGGCGATGGAAAGCCAAACGCTGAAAGCGCTTTCGAGCAAAAAATCTTAAATGGAGATAAAAATATCGGTACATAATTATCAATTTCTACGGATGCCAATCCGTATCTTTTTATCTATTTCAAATAAATTTATAAAGTTTTGTAATAAAATTATAAAATACTGTCTTCTGCGATGCTATTATTGATTACATTAGAACAATTCGAGGGAGAATTATTATGAACCGTCTTGAATTTAGAACTACAAACCGCGCGTGGAAAACCATGGACGAGATCTGCGGGGACCTTTCGCGCCGAGTGTTAACCTCCCCGAGAGGGAACTGTCCGGCGGAGGTCACGGCCGCTTTTCTCAGGCTCTGCGTGGCTCAGAGCTGCGGAAAATGCGTGCCCTGCCGAATAGGTCTAAGCGAGCTTGCGACTATACTCGAGAGGATATTTGAAGGGAACGGAACAAAGGAAGACATAGTCCTGTTTGAAAAGACGGCGCTGGCTATCAAGGACTCGGCGGACTGCGCAATAGGCTTCGAGGCGGCGCGGCTAGCGCTGGACAGCCTTGCCGCGTTCAAGGACGATTACATGTCCCATGTCGAGAAGGACTGCTGCATAGCCTCCTTCGACGCCGTACCCTGCATGGCGCTCTGCCCGGCGCACGTCGACGTGCCCGGATATGTCGCGCTGATAGGCGTGGGCAGATATGCCGACGCAGTACGCCTGATAAGAAAGGACAATCCCCTGCCCGCCGTATGCGGACTCATATGCGAGCATCCCTGCGAAACTCACTGCCGCAGGGGCATAGTTGACGACGCTATCAATATCCGCGGGCTCAAGCGCTTCGCGATTGATCACGCGGGATATGTGCCCGCCCCGAAGCCCGCCCCGTCCACCGGCAAGACCGTCGCCGTCGTAGGCGGCGGACCCGCCGGACTCACCGCCGCCTACTTCCTTACGCTTATGGGACACAAGGTGACGATATTTGAAAAGAGGAAAAAGCTCGGCGGCATGCTCCGCTACGGGATACCGAGCTACAGGCTGCCCGACGATTATCTCGACGCTGACATCAATGTGATACTCTCGCTGGGAATAGACGTCAAAACGGGCGTCGACATCGGAACGGACATGACGATGGCCGACCTCAGGGCGAAGTTTGACAGCGTGTACATATCAATAGGCGCTCACGCGCACAAGAAACTCGGCGTCAAGGGCGAGGACAGCAAGGGCGTAATGTCCGCCGTCGAGCTGCTCAGAACGCTCGGCGAGGGCACGAAGCTCGACTTTAAGGGCAAGAACGTAGTCATCATCGGCGGCGGAAACGTGGCTATGGACGCAACCCGCACATCCATACGCCTCGGCGCCAAGAACGTAACCTGCGTATACCGCAGAAGACAGAAGGACATGACGGCTCTGCCCGACGAAATAGAGGGCGCGATAGCCGAAGGCGCCGAGATACTCCAGCTTATGGCCCCCGTAAGGATAGAGAGCGACGAAAACGAAAACGTCACGGCGCTTATAGTTCAGCCGCAGATAATCGGCGAGTACGACAGGGGCCGTCCTAAGCCGAACAGCGCGGATAAGCCCGAGGAAAGGATTCCCTGCGACTACATCATAATCGCAATCGGCCAGGCGGTAGACTCCGCGCACTTCGCCGCAAACGGAATGCCCGTAAAATGGGAGCAGCTCCAGACTGACAACGCCGCGTATGTTCCCGAGCTTCCCGGCGTGTTCTCGGGCGGAGACTGTGTGTTCGGACCCGCTACGGTCATCAAGGCCATCGAGGCCGGCAAGGTTGCGGCCGCCAATATCGACGCGTATTTCGGCACTCATACGGAAATCACGGCTGACGTTGAAATTCCTCCCGCCTCCTACCTGTTCAGGCCCGCGACGGGCAGAGCAAACATGAGAGAGAGAGCTTCCTACGAAAGAAAGAACGATTTCGAGCTGATGGAGCAGGGGCTTTCGGAAGAAGAGGCAAAGCAGGAATGCTCAAGATGCCTGCGCTGCGACCACTACGGTTGCGGATCTATGAAGGGAGGCAGACAGTATAAATGGTAAACATCACAATTAACGGCAAAGAGATACAGGCTAAAGAAGGGGCTACCATACTGGAAGCCGCAAGGGAAGCGGGAATATTCATCCCCACCCTCTGCTATCTCAAGAACATAACCGATATAGGCGCCTGCCGCGTCTGCATCGTAGAAATTGAAGGCAACGACAAGCTTTGCGCCTCCTGCAATACAATAGTCGAGGAAGGCATGGTCATAGAAACAAATTCGCCAAGAGTAAGAAGCGCGAGAAAAATAAATGTCGAGCTTATGCTTTCAAAGCACGACTGCAACTGCCCGACATGCGTCCGCAGCGGCAACTGCAGCCTTCAGACACTGGCAAACGATCTCAACATCATCGACCAGCACTACTGCAAGGAAGCCAAGGTAAATAAATGGGACGGAAAGCTCCCGCTTATCAGAGAATCCTCAAAATGTGTTAAATGCATGCGCTGCGTGTATGTCTGCGAGAACATCCAGTCGCTTGGCGTATGGGAAATCGGCGGCACCGGCACCCGCACCGAGGTCAGGGTAAGGGGCGGAGCCAAACTCTCGGACGTGAACTGCGTATACTGCGGCCAGTGCATCACGAGATGCCCTGTCGGAGCTCTCAGGGAGAGAGACGACACGGAAAAGGTATTCGACGCTATCGCGGACCCCGACAAGATCGTGGTGGTTCAGGTTGCGCCCGCCGTCAGAGCCGCCTGGGGCGACGGTCTCGGAATAACGCCGGAGCAGGCCACCGTAAAAAGGATGGCTGCAGCCTTCCGCGCTCTCGGAGCCGACTATGTTTTCGATACCAATTTTACCGCCGACCTCACGATAATGGAGGAGGGCAGCGAGCTTATTCAGCGCCTTACGGACAAGACGGGCAAGTCTAAGATACCGATGTTCACATCCTGCTGTCCGGGCTGGGTCCGCTTCCTGAAGCTTGAGTATCCCGAGCTGGTTCCTCATCTTTCTTCTGCCAAGTCGCCGCAGCAGATGTTCGGCGCCGTCGCTAAAACCTATTTTGCGGAAAAGAGGGGCATAGACCCGAAGAAGATATTCTGCGTATCCGTAATGCCCTGTACGGCAAAGAAGTATGAAAGCGCGGTGCCTGAAGTCAACTCCGCCGACGCGGGCAACGATGTGGACGTTGTGCTGACGACCCGGGAGATAGACAGGATGCTCAGGGCCAGCCACATAAACTGCGCCATGCTCGAGGAGGAAGAGTTCGACTCGCCGCTCGGCACGGGCACCGGAGCCGCGGTCATATTCGGAGCCACCGGCGGCGTTATGGAAGCCGCACTCAGAAGCGCTTACTACCTCATCACCGGCAAGAACCCGGATGCCGACGCTTTCAACTTCGTGCGCGGCACGGAAGGCGTCAGGGACGGCACCCTTGACATAAACGGCATAAAGGTCAAAGTCGCCGCGGCCAGCGGGCTTGCAAACGCAAGACGCATAATTGAGGATATAAAGGCCGGCAGGGCGCATTACGACTTCGTCGAGATCATGGCCTGTCCGGGCGGCTGCGCGGGCGGCGGCGGCCAGCCCATAAAAGAGGGCTGCGAGCTGGCGGGAATACGCGGAGAGCGCCTGTACTGCCTTGACAAGGCCGCCGACATACGCTTCTCTCACGAGAACCCCGACGTGATAGAGCTTTACAAGAGCTTCCTAGACAAGCCTCTTTCGCACAAGTCGCACGACCTGCTGCACACCAATCAGTGGTACTGGTCGATAAAGTAAATGGCGTAAAAATAGCGCGTTTCCTTTGAAGGGGGAAATTTTCGGATACAGCTGCCGCCCGCCGTATCGGCGGGCGGCGCAGACTGTCAAAAAAGCCAAAGGGCTTTTTTGACAAGGGGGGCTTAATGACGGCCGCTCTGCCGCGCCCGTCATGAGAGGTGTCATTTCCGACGTACACGCCGCCGGAAATGACAGATTTGACTTTATTTCCGCCATTCGTGGCGGAAATTCTGCGAAGCTTTTTTCTGTAAACAAGTCTTTTGACAAGCTGTGCCGCCCGCCGTATCGGCGGGCGGCGTTTTTTTGCGTAAATCCGTTTTTCGTGAGTTTCGAGCTAAACCTCCGCTTCTTCCTTAAAATATATTTCCCCGGGCAGGACCGCAAACAAGGGCGCTCCCGTCCGGGAAATAGTATCATGTGTTCTTCGCTTTGTTTTTCATTCGCCTTTGTATTTTCTTCTCGTGGCGTTGCCGCCCCTGATATGGCGTTCCGCCTTGTTGAGATCAAGTATTTCCTTGACCTGAGCGTAGAGAGCGCGGTTGACGCGCTCAAGGCGTTCAGAAAGGTCTTTATGTACGGTTGATTTTGAAATTCCAAATTGCTTTGCGGCCGAGCGCACCGTCGCTTTATTCTCTATGATGTACACTGCCAGATCGCAAGCACGTTCCTCGATGTTAGTTTTCAAAAACAACACTCCCAACCTTTTCGGGCTGCGGCGTAACGCCTCCGCCTTATACACAATTACTATATGCGGGCTCCGAGACGTGTATTACGAAAATCGGATAAGTGTGTTTTGACCGGCTTAAGGCCCTGAAAGCGGCATGCTTCGGAAGTGCGAAAAGACGCCAATACAGCCGCCGCCCGGTAAAAACGGCTGCAATAAGCTTTCTGTGCATTAAGCTGGTGCCGACTGTAAAATATGCTGCAAAAAGCCATGTGCAAGCAGTTCAGCCTGCACATGGCTTTTTCCTTTCGTTTTGATATACTTAAATCCGAACACGGCTATATTCAATCGGGCTGCTCAAAATTATCACGGAGGAATACGCATGAAAAAAATAGAAGTTGAAAAAGGAATTGAGATCGCATACGAGGAGGCGGGCTGCGGCGACAAGTATGTAATAAGCATGCAGATGGGCTTTGAGCCTGCGTGCTATCAGAGAGAGCTCGCCAAGCACGGATATCATGTTTTCATGCTTTGGAACCGCGGGACGGGCGAATCCACAAAAATAACCGAGGATCACGGGGAAAGATGGTTCGATATTTTTGCCGCCGACGTTATAGCCTTTGCCGACAAGATGGGAATCGACAAGTTTGTATATACGGGCGCGTCTCACGGAGCCGGGACAGGGTGGCATGTGGTTCTGAACTATCCGGAGCGGGTAACCGCCTTTGTCGCATATGTGGGAGGACCGCACAATATCAGCGAGGCCCAGTTTTCCTACAAAATGCTGGGCGAGAAGCAAAAAGCAAAAATGAAAATGACTGCCGACACAGACGATCCGGCCATTCTGCGCAGAAGGGCCAGGAACGCCGACTGGGCCAAAATGCGCAGGGAAACGATGAGCGAAGAGGAAAAAAATCTGAATTACCGACGGCCAATGCTCAAATTCGGCACCGAAGAAAAGGTCGTCGAGATGCTGAAAACCATTCAGACGCCGACTCTAATGATAGGAGGCATAGACGACCCGATAGCAAGGCCCGATCTTGAGCTCAGGACCGCGATGGCTATTCCGCACGGAAAGCTTATATTGTATTCACAGTGCGGACATGCGGATCCGCAGTGCGGCATAATTGAAGAAACGGTGCAGGAGATGCTGTTTTTCCTGGAGAATGTCGAAAAAACGGGCAGGATATATAAAGAAGTAATAGAGCCATAGTCGGCATAAAAATCACTTGAGTCTGCGCGCGCAGCGAAAGCTCAAGTGATTTTGTTTGTCAAAAAAATCACATGCTTTGCAATTTCGGCAAATGGCTTTCAATCTCCCTGCCCATTTCCTCCACGGTGCTTCTCGAACATTCTATAAAATCCATGACATACTGAGGCGTCCCGCCGCTGTTGTCGAAAAAGATGCTAAGGTCGTGAAGCCCGGTCAGTCCCGGCACGGGGAAAGCGTATATCTGCTCTTCTCTATACATCGAACGGAAGCCGTAGAATACCGAATGAGAAATAAAGCAGGCCCCGTAGCCCTTTGCGCAGAGCTCAAGCATGACATCCTGCCCGGAAACCTCCGTAATGATGTTGTAAGGCAGCGCGCTTTGATCAAAATAGCTGTCCAGGGCGGGCCTCAGCTCGCTGTCGGCGCCGGGAAGTATCAGGGGCAGCCTGCTGGCATCCTCGGGAAGAAGGCCGACCGAGTTCCTCTCCAGGAAATCCCTCCAGCCCTCTGCAAGGACCTGTTCAAGCAAAAACCTGCTGACAACAAAATATAATTTGTCCGGAATAAGCTCACGCCTCTCGCCGTAAAAATCCAAAGGAGCGTTCATTCCGAAATAGAGGCTTATTTTGCCGCTCCTCAGCATCGAATCGCAGTTGAAATTGTTCGCCCTCAGGAAGGAAGGCACTACGTTCGGGTACAGCTCGCGGAAATTTATGAGAATCTGAGGTATAAATGTTTTCGCGCGAAGGCTTGCAATGCCGACCGGAAGCCGGACCCGCTCCAGCCGCCTGTCGTCCTGAAGGTACCTCATCAGGCTGCGCTCGTTTTGTATCGTCTTTTTCGCATATGAGAGAAGATGGGTGCCGGCGGCGGTAAGGCGAAGGCGCGGCCTGCGCTCGAACAGCACGGTGTCGTACTGCTGCTCCAGTTTTTTTATATGGCTGCTCAGCGCCTGCTGAGTCATAAACAGTTTTTCGGCGGCCCTCGTGAAATTGAGCTCCTCGGCCGCCACCATAAAACAATACAGGCTTCGGTTGCTTGAATACAATTCGGACACCCTTTCCCGCGCATCACAATGAATTGTTTGTGCTAAGCTGTAAAACTACTTGTTTGCCATTTTCGCATATCGATGATAGCATATCTTGGGCAATAAAACAATAATTACGCTTTCGCCCAAGGGCAAAATTTAGCAATAATGCTGCGCATAACACGCTAAATATATGCTTGGCGCACAACCGGATCATTACGGAGGGCTAAAAAATGACGGAAGAAGCAAGAAAAAGATATGCTGAAAAGGAGAGCAGGATAAGAGCCGCAATTTCGCTTCGTGAAGGCGACAGAGTGCCTATTCAAATAGGGGGCAATATTTTCGCGGTCACGGAGGCCGGGTATTCCATGGCAGAGGTGATTTACGACGAAACCGTTGAAAAAGCAAAAAATTCCGTCATCAGGTTTCTTCTTACATACGATCCCGACTTCTCGAACGCTCTTCCGGAACTGTCGGGAGAGGGGCGGGCCTTTGAAATGCTAGCACCGACGTTTTTCGAATGGGCCGGCAGATCCGGCACAAAGGTCGGCGCAAACTCGATACAGCAGTTTATTGAGTTTCCCATACTGCTCGACGAGGAATTCGATAAATTTTTCTCCGACCGCACAGGATGGAAGCTTGCCAATTCGATGACCAAGCTTTCGCCGGTCTGCAAGCCTCTCGAAAGCCTCAGCATACCGCTTTCCCACCGCGGAGGCCTTCAGGTTCTGGCGGACGAGTTCTCAAAGCCGGAAATGAGGGAAATGATCCAGACCTTCTGGACTGCAAGCGACAGGTATAAGGAAATACGCAAGCGGCAGAGAGCCGCCGCCGCGGAAATAGCCGAGCTCGGCTACCCGGAATTCGGCGGAGGCAAGGCCATGGTTCCGTTCGACGAATACAGCGACACCCTGCGGGGCACCATTCTGTCCCTTACCGACCTATATGACAATCTGGACGTTGTGGAGCGCTTTATAGAGGAGTATCAGCCCGCAATGATTGAAGCGATAAAAAACTTCAACAGGGACGGCAGCAAGACCGGCAAATTCGTGCATATGACGCTTCACAAAGGCCTGGACGGGTTTATGAGCGACGAGCACTACGTCAAGTACTACTGGCGGCACCTTCAGGAAATTATCCAGACCATTGTGGATCAGGGAATGATCCCGTATGTGTTCTGCGAAGGCAAGTATTCTACGAGGCTGGGGCACCTCAGGGACATACCCAGAGGCAAAGTGATATACAAATTTGAGGACACGCCTATGGAGCTGGCAAAGAAAGCGGTCGGAGAAGTTGCGTGCATAACCGGGGGCTTCCCGAATACTTTGCTTGAATTCGGCACTCCGGACAAGGTCGCAGACGAATGCAAGCGAATGATCGACGCCTGCGCGCCCGGCGGCGGGTTCATATTCCAGACGAAGGCGAGCCTCGGTATAAGCAGGCGAGAAAACGTAGAGGCAATGTTCGGTACGGTAAAGGAATACGGCAAATATTGAGTATTAAACAAGCTAAACGGGGGTGTCCATAATTAACAGCCTTTCAGGAATTACGCAGCAAATAAAGAATTATGTTTTGACAGAGTGCAAAATGGACAAGGTGGGCATAGCGGGAATAGACAGGTTCAACAGCTCCCCGGAGGGCTGGCACCCCACGGACTTTCTGCCCGGCTGCAAATCCGTTGTAGTCTTCTGCACGAGGGTTCCGGACGGCGCCGTGAACGCCGTACTGAGGGAATGTGAAGATCACCTGATGAGCGCGCACGGAATATACGGCGCCTTCGGCTATGTCGGCGCGCCAAACTACAACCTTTTATGGGCAAACTACAAGCTCGCCATGTTCATCGAGGAAAAAACGGGATGCATCGCGGTGCCTGAGCCTGCGGGACCGACGCACGGAGCCGGGATGCTGAGCATGAGGCATGCGGCGTTTGCCGCGGGCCTCGGGGAATTCGGATGGAATTCTCTTATTCTCACGCCCGAATTCGGACCGAGAAACCGCTTCGGAGCGGTATTGACAACAGCAGAGCTTGAGCCTGATCCAATGTACAGCGGGCCCAGGCTCTGCGACCCCTCAAAATGCCGCGTCTGCGTGACGATGTGCCCGACAAAAGCAATCCCCACGTATGTAAAAGACCAGGGCCGCGTGGTATCCGTCGGCGGCAAAACCTGTACCTACGGCGGGACAAACTGGGCACGCTGCCGCGTAATGTGCCACGGAACTATACCCGAATACAACGAAACAGGCGAAAATCTTATTCCGAAGGAAATGACGAATCCGATAAACGAGGATCTCGACAAGCCTATTTTTGAATTCTACAACCGGAACCCGCGCATGCACTTCCACCAGCACAACCCGACATGGAAATGCGGATACTGTCTGGTATACTGCCCGGTCGGGAACTGGAAGGAACGCTTTGAGGACAGGGGACTCACGAGAGTCAGGATGTCGAAAATGGTTGACGGATGGGAGGCGGGCTGAAATGACAGCGACCGAGGAACTCAAGCGCCGTATCGCGGAGAGATTCGCGATGACCATGGTCGGAATCGCACACGTTTCCGCCTTTGACGACGAACCCGCCGGAAAGCGCCCCGCAGACCTCCTGCCCGGCGCAAAATCCGTGGTGGTTTTTGGACGAAGACTGATAAACGGCGCCCTGCAGACCGTCTTCAGAAAGTATGAGGACGGCAAAAAAAGCGCCTTCGCGAGCTACCAGGCTTATGCCTCGGACCTCGCCCCGAACATGCTTCTGATTTACCATACGTTTGAAATAAGCCGATTTATTGAGCGCACATATTCCGCGGTCGCGATGCCGCTGCCCTGCGGCTCGGCGGGTATTCAAAACTGCATACCCGAGGACCCGGAGCTGCCGAGGGTGGCGGGGGCGCAAAAAATAGACCTGCCCTTCAATATCGGGAAAGCCGCGGTCGCTGCGGGGCTCGGCGAAACAGGCTGGAACGGATATGTCATTACCCCCGAGTACGGTCCGCGCGTGCAGTTCGGCGCCGTAATCACCACTTTGGAGCTTGACTGCGGCAGGCCCGCGGACATAAAGCTCTGCGAGCCGGAGAAGTGCGGCGTCTGCGCAAGGAAGTGCCCGACAAAGGCGATACCGGAACCGGGCTCCGGAAGCGGCTCAATAAACGCCAACAGATGCATGGTGGCTAGCTGCGGCCTGACTTCGGAATTCGGCCGCCGCGACATTATTAAGACTAAGGATCCGACGGACGAGGAGCTTAAAGCGGCGCTGAAGAGAGTCGGAAAGGATTTTCCCGATCATCTCAGAAAAAACAACTGCGACCTGTGCCTTGCATATTGCCCCGCGGGCGAATGGGAAAAGGCCCTGGGAGCCTTTTCGAGGGAAAGCGGGGCTGATTGAATGAGCTTTACAACGGAGATTAAAAAGTATCTTGTAAACGAGCTTGCGGTGGATGTCGTCGGCATCGCGCCCGCCGAAGCCCTGAAGGATGAACCCAGGGGCTTCCGCCCGGAGGACATTCTTCCGGGAGCCAAATCGGTCGTCGTTTTTGGAAAGTCTTATCCCGACGGCGCGGTGCAGAGCGCTTTTCGCAAGTTTGAGGACGGCCTGAAGGCCGCCGAAAGCGTGTATTCGACTTACGCGAGCGAGATTTGCCCGAATATAGTGCTGCTGTTCGACACCTTCAACGCCTGCCAGTTTATAGAGCGCACATTCGGGTACACGGCCGTTCCGCTTCCGAGCGGCGCGATGCAGAACGCGGTGGCGATAAATACCGATCTGCCGCTGTTTTCGGGTCCCTACAAGGGCGGACTTCCCATGAGCATCAAAAACGCCGCTCTTGCGGCGGGGCTTGGCGAAATCGGATGGAGCACGCACTTCCTGACGCCTGAGTTCGGCCCCCGCATACAGCTCGGAGCGCTGATAACGAATCTGGAGCTTGATTACGACAAGCCATATGACGGCCCGAGGCTCTGCGAGCCCGAAAAGTGCGGCATTTGCTCGTCATTATGCCCGACGCAGGCCATATCCGCGGAAAAGGAGGACGGTTTCGAGCTCATTTCGGCGGGAGGCAAGACATGCAGGGTCACAAAATTCGTTCCAAACCGCTGCTATGTCGCGGCGATGGCCCTGCGCAGGAAGTACGAAGGGGCATCGCCGGTATCCGACGTCGTGGGAAGCGACGACCCGACCGACGGCGAGATAGCTGCGGCGCTGAAGGGCAGGCCGATAAACGACTATACCTACGACCATTACCCGAAGTTCTACTGCGATAAGTGCCTCATTTACTGCCCCGTCGGCAATTGGAAAGAGCGGTTTTCCGACAAAGGTCTTTCCCGGGCAAGGGGAGGGAGCTCAAAATGAAAAAGATAGTAGTTCACAGCGGCTTCCATCCGGAAGTCGCGCGGGAATACAGAGGCGAGTACATACACAGAGCGATAGCCACAAGAATGCTTGAACCCGGAACGGACGGCGTCCCCGAGGAGGAAGCGCAGTTTATCCAGCTTGAAAACAACGCATGGATACACCGCATAGGACCCGAAAAATATATAACGGACTGGACCGATCTCGAGCGCTGGGGCAGAGTCGAGGAAGTCGAATACGATGAGGACGGAAAGCAGGTTTCATCAGAAAGTCTCGGCTATATCGTCCTGGCGGTAGACAGGGAAAAAGGCCTGCTATGACAGCTTCTATAAAAAATCATAAGAAGACGGAGGTAGAAAAATGTTAACAACCTGCAAAAGATTCGATGCGGACGTTGTGGTCTGCGGCGGAGGCCCGGCGGGAAGCGCGGCGGCGATAGCAGCGGCGAGGGCCGGCAAGAGAACGATACTGCTTGAAATGCGCGAATCCCTAGGCGGACTTTGCACCAACGGATATATAACCGGCATAGCCGGCGTTGTGGACGGCATATGCAAGGAATGGCTCGAGCGCCTCGACGCGGAAGGGCATGCAGTTATGAAACCTCACCTTCCGACCGCGGAGCCCGAGCACGGCAAGGCCATGCTCGAGCATATGGTGCTTCAGGCGGGCTGCCGCATCCTTTACGGCACGCACGTTGTGGACTGCGTGAAAGAGGACAATAAAATAAAAAGCGTAATAGCCTACTGCAAGTCCGGAAAAATCGAGATAAGCGGCAGGGTGTTCATAGATACGACCGGCGACGCCGATCTGGCCTTTGCCGCCGAAGTCCCCTGCGAAGTGGGCAGCGCGGAGTTCTGCGGCCTCAATCAGTCGGTAACTATGGGGTTTCGCCTTGCTTATGTCAACCTCCAGAAGTACAACGAGGCAAACGCCGCATGGAAAAAACACCCGGATTACGATCCGAACGACCTCAAAAAACGCAGCCTCATAGTTTACAAGGAGCATCAGGCGATAGCGAAAGGAGAGCTGCATGATCTTCTGAGTCCGGGCAATATCGTCTACCCGATGCCGGTGGGCGATCCGACCTGCATGGACGTGACTCTCGATGCCACACACACCTTCGACTGCCACTGCGACGACGTCGTGGACCTCACGAGGCAGATAGTGGATCAGCACCGCAAGGTTATCTGGTTTGTGGATTTCCTCAAAAAGCATGTTCCCGGCTTTGAAAACGCCGTTCTCGAAAGCTTTGCCCCGATGAACGGAGTGAGGGATTCAAGAAGAGTCGTAGGCGAGTACATAATGCGGGACATAGACGTGGGTATGGCCAAGAAATTTGAAGACGGAATATATCAGCACACCGAATTCTACGACACGCATGTGCCTACGCCGGGCCACCACACGGCGCTCAGACACATACATTACAAAGAGCCTGTCGAGCCCGCGATATGCCGCCCGCAGCAGGACCAGGACGACTATATGATGCATCCTCTGGTAAAGCCGGAGGGCTACGAGATACGCACCAACCCCAGAGAGTACTGCGAGATACCCTTCAGGAGCCTTATAGCCAAGGGAGTAGACAACCTGCTGACCGCCGGCCGCTGCTTCTCCGCCGATTTCCACGCAAACGGCTGCGTCCGCGTCATAGGACCGTCCATGGGAATGGGGCAGGCGGCGGGCCTGGGAGCCTCGCTTTTCATTGACCAGAATCTTTGCGCCGTCCGAGAGCTTGACGGAAAGCTGGTCAGAAAGGCAATGATGGAGAGCGGTGTGGCCCTCGACAAGGCGCCCGGGGGCTATTGGGAGCACCAGCGCAATTTCAAGGGCACTCTCGTGGTATCGCCCGCCGACATGATAGAGATACGCGCAGAGGACGGCGGAACCGCAACGATGATGTAGTAGCCGCTGTCCGAAAGATATCAGTAATAGGGAGAGTTTAATAAATAAGTAACGGGATCGTCAGAATGGCGGTCCCGTTACGGCTTGATAAAAGATGGTGAAGGCAAAAATCAAGGTTATTTTTGAAGAGGCTCTCGCATATGTATGTTTCTGTGCGCCATTTTCAGCCGGCACATAAAAAATCGCAGGTAATTTTGTCAAGCACTTATGATTCGACAAATTGCACCGCCTAAATGATTTATAATTCGCAATGTACTTCCAAATATTAGGAAACAGCGGATAAAATATCAATAGTTTTTATTTTGATCGCAGATTTTATTATTTTTAAGCAGGAATAAGCTCTGCTTGTCATATTTATTTTTTTTTAGGCATTAAATGTAAAATTTTAACAATAATGAATATAATAGTATGAAGATTTCTTTGAAGAATATTTAATTTCAGGGATGATGAGCTTGAGCGAAACGAAAAGGATATATCTGTCTTCACCTACGATGAGCGGCAGCGAGATGAAATATATTGAAGAAGCGTTTGCGACGAACTGGGTAGCTCCGCTCGGGAAAAATGTGGATGAGTTTGAGAAGGAGATGGGGGCCTATGTCGGCGTTTCTCACGCGGTTGCGCTGAGCTCCGGGACCGCCGCTCTGCACCTTGCCGTCAAGCTGGCAAACGTGAGGCGCGGAGATGTTGTGCTCTGCTCCGACCTGACTTTTTCGGCAAGCGCGAACCCGATTTCATACGAAGGCGGCGTACAGGTTTTTATCGACAGCGAGTATGAAACCTGGAACATGGATCCGGAAGCCCTGCAGGAAGCCTTTGAAAAGTATCCGCAGGCAAAAGCTGTCGTCGCGGTCAACCTCTACGGCACTCCGGCAAAGCTGGCACAAATCGAGGATATATGCAAAAAGCACGGAGTGCCGCTTATTGAAGACGCGGCCGAGTCTCTCGGTTCTACATATATGGGGCGGCAGACGGGCTCTTTCGGCGATTACGGAGTGTTCAGCTTCAACGGGAACAAGATTATAACGACCTCGGGCGGGGGCATGCTGGTGTCTGATGACGCCGAGGCCATAATAAGGGCGCGTTTCTGGGCGACGCAGGCCCGAGAGCCCTTCCCCTGGTACGAGCATAAGGAGCTGGGCTACAACTACCGGATGAGCAACGTGGTCGCCGGCATAGGCAGGGGGCAGCTCCTGCACCTTGACGAGCACAAGGCAAAAAAGAAGCTGATTTACGAGCGCTATAAATCCGCTTTCTCCGGCCTGCCTCTGAGCATGAACCCGTATCTGTGCGTGTCGGAGCCTAACTTCTGGCTTTCCTGCGTCCTTATGGACGAAAGCTGCTCCGCAAAGCCCATGGACATTATAAATATGCTTGGGAAAAACAATATCGAGGCGCGCCCCATATGGAAACCCATGCATCTTCAGCCGCTTTATAAGGATAACGATTTTATAAGCGTCAACGGAGACGTCAGCGGGGAAATATTCAAAAGAGGCCTTTGCCTTCCGAGCGACATAAAGATGACGGATTCTGAAGCCGCAAAAGTGATAAATCTTGTCCGAAGCAATTTCTGACCGAAAAGGAAAACCGTATATGGCAGATACTCAAAGCGCCCTGAAAACCATACAAATTTCGGATGCCCGGAACGAAGACGCCGGCATTCCCGTGCCCAAAAAAAGTCTGTACTCAAAATATATAAAACGCATTCTCGACCTGCTTCTGGCGACGCTCGGGCTTCTTGCGGCAAGCCCTATTATGCTCATAATAGCGGTATTGGAGCTCGTATTCCACGGCCGGCCTGTCCTTTATACAAGCGAAAGGCCGGGAAAGGACGAAAAGCTCTTCAGGCTTTACAAATTCAGGTCTATGACGAATGTGACGGGCGAAGACGGAGCGCTGCTCCCGGAGGAAAAGCGCCTGACCCGGTTCGGGCGATTCCTGAGAAGTTCATCTCTAGATGAGCTTCCGAGCCTCGTAAACATCATTAAGGGCGATATGTCCATCATCGGTCCAAGACCGCTGCTCAGAGAATACATAGAGCTTTATCCGCCAAGATACAGGTGCAGGCACTTGATAAGACCCGGTCTGGAGCTTGCGCCGCCCTCGGGAAGATATCATTTTCTCACTTGGAGGGAGCAGTTTGAAAACGACGTTTATTATTTGGAGAATGTGAGCTTCCTTTTGGATGTCAGGCAGTTTTTCATGATAGCGCGAATGACCCTGGCGCGCAAAAAAAACGGCGTAAGAACGGAGGACACAAGGCTGAGATTCGACGGCGGGAACCTGGACGACGCACGGAGCAAGCATGAATACCTGTGTTCCCTTGAAATGGCGGATTCACCGCAGGATGAAAACAGGCAGGACAGGATGGTGGGCTGATTTGAGAATAATGATCGAAGCCTGCGGGTGCCTCGCCTGCGGGGCCACAATCAAGGCGATAAGGGAGGCCGGGCATGTCTCGGTGGCGACGGACGCCAGCGGTGACGCGGTGGGAAGGTGGCTTGCGGACGAATTTTATACCGTTCCCCTCGCGCGTGACGCCGGCTTTTCGGATTTTATGAAGTCCTTTGCGGTCGAAAAAAAGGTGGATATCGTGATACCTTCCCTTGACGAGGGGCTTCTTAAATGGGCTGAGCTAAAGCCCGAACTGGAAAACAGGGGAATCGGCGTGATGCAGTCGGAAAAGGCCACCCTTGAAATATGCCTCGACAAGTGGAAGCTTTACGAATTTTTTGAAGACAAGGGCATCCCCACGCCAAAAACGAGCCTCAGGCAGGAATACCCGCTTGTAAAGCCCAGAAACGGACGGGGAGGCGCGGGGGTCATAGTAACCGACGAGCCTGTCGATATGGAGGGCATGATATCCCAGGAGCCTTTGCAGGGTGCTGAGTACACGGTCGATGTTTTCTGCAACTCTGAATCGGAGCCCATATATATAGTTCCGAGAATACGAATGGGGGTCAGGGACGGAAAATCCACAGCCGGAATAGTGGAGGATAGGCCCGAAATCCAAAAATGGGTGGAAAAAATCTGTCACGAGCTGCCTTTTACGGGTCCTGTAAACATCCAGTGCTTCGACACGGGCGAAGGTATAAAGTTTACGGAAATAAATCCGCGCCTTGGGGGCGGCAGCGCGCTCGGAATGGCGGCCACGGAGAACTGGATACCGCTGATAGCCGACACTGCAAGGAAAATTCCGGTGTACCCTACGAAAACCATAAAATACGGATTGAAAATGGGGCGCTACTATGCTGAAGTATTTGGCTACTAACTTTGGACGGAATGAAATCGAGGCCATAGGGTTCGATCTGGACGGAACGCTTTACGACGAGTTTGAATTCATATCGCAGTTATACGCTCAGCTTTCAAGGAAAATTTCCGTGCTAACAGGCCTCGGTGAAAAATACATTTTCAAGGAGCTTTCCGAGGAATGGCTTAAATCGGGAAACAACGCAAGCATTTTCCAGGACTTCCTTAAAAAGATCGGCTTCCGAGGCGACATCGAGAGCGTGGTGTCGATGTGCGTTACGGCCTACCGCGACTTCTCGCCGAAGCTGAGGCTGTCTCCGAGAATGGAGTTCGTGCTGGAACAGCTTGCGGACATGGGGTACAAGCTGTTCCTCATAAGCGACGGAAACTGCAGGCTGCAGCGGAAAAAAATAGAATCTCTGGGGCTTTACCGCTTTTTTGCGCCCGAGAACATTGCAATCACCGGATACTACGGGCTCGAATATCAGAAACCCTCGGTTAAAATAATACAGAACATAAAGGTTCTGCGGGATATCGCAGAACCGTCCCGCGTAATCTATGCGGGAGACCGGGTGCAGGATATGCAGTTCGCGCTTAACGCCGGCTTTGTGTTCCTGAATATGAAAAACGCCGTGTGCGGCGAGTTTTTGAAAAAGGAGCAGACAGATGAATGTACTTGTCTTTGCGCCGCATCCGGACGATGAAATAATAGGCTGCGGAGGGACGATAGCCAGACACGTTGCCGAAGGCGACCGCGTCTGGGTGTGCGTCGTAACGCGCGGGAAGCCGCCCGTATTCCGCCATCCGCCGGAAACTTACGAGAAGCTGCCGCACGACCTCTATGAGGAAATAGAGAAGTCCCATGAGGTGCTCGGCATAGAGGAAACCTTTTACCTGCAGTTCCCCGCTTCCATGCTGGAATCCGTCCCGCGCTATGAGCTGAACGAAAGAATAGGGGAAATTATCGAGAGAACCGAGCCGGATGTAATTTACATGCCGCACTTCGGCGATATGCAGAAGGACCATTACATAACGGCGGACGCCGTCATGGTGGCGGTCAGACCGAAGGGAAAGCATGTGGTGCGAAGCGTTTATGCCTATGAAACGCTTTCCGAAACGGAGTGGAGCATACCGCATGCCTCAAATACCTTTATACCGAACGTCTTTATCGACGTCAGCCATTTCATGGAGACGAAGCTCAGGGCCATGTTCTGCTACGACTCGCAGCTCGGAGGCTTTCCGAACCCGCGCTCCATAGAGGCCATGATATCGCTGGCAAAGTACCGCGGGTCTACAATGCGGTCGATGGCCGCGGAAGCCTTCATGCTTATAAGGGAGTACAGGCGTCTCGGCGAAAGCGGGGAAAAGAGCGTTGAAAAGTATTGAAACCGAATACGAGAAAGCGGGCGGCGGCATATGAAGAAGATATACATAGTCGGGGCGGGCGGATTCGGGCGCGAGCTGCTCCAATGGATAAAGGACATCAACAGGGCTAAGCCGACCTGGGAAATCGGAGGCTTCCTGGACGACAGGCCGGAGGCCCTGAAGGGCTTTGGCTGCGACTATAACGTCGTGGGAAGCATATCCGACTGGAGGCCCTCGGAAGACGAGGAATTCGCGCTGGCGCTCGCAAATCCGCTGGAAAAGGAACGGGTGAGCGGGTACATGAAAGCGAAAGGCGCGGTATTTGCCTCGGTTATACATCCCACGGCTATTCTGACAGGATTCAGCTGCCACGGGGAAGGGCTGGTGATGTTCCCGTATTCCAAGCTCTCGGTAAATTCCAGGGCCGGGGACTTCGTAACCATACTGTCCTCGGGCATAGGGCATGACGTCGAGATAGGGGATTACAGCACCGTCAGCGGCGCCTGCAGCATACTGAGAAACGTGAAAATAGGAAGGCGTGTATTTCTTGCAGCCAACGCCGTCATAGCGAACGGGGTTACCATCGGAGACGACGCCTATATCGGGCTCGGAAGCATTGTAATAAAAGACGTGCAGGCGGGGCAGAAAACCTTCGGAAGTCCGGCGAGGGTTCTTCCGTCCTGAGAGGCGGCAGGGGGTCATATGGAGAAAATAGCAGATTTGTTCTATTCAAGCGCAAAAAAAAATCCGCTTAAAACGGCGATATGGTGCGACGGCGCCGCGCTTACATATTCGGAGCTTGCCGAGCTTGCTGCAAGGTACTCAAACTTCCTGCTTAAAAACGGGGTGTCATACGGCGACCATATCGGCATTCCAATGAACAACAGCGTGGAATCTGCGGCTCTGATAATCGCGGCGGCGGATATAGGCGCCGCCCTTGTCCCGATCAATCCCACGCTTCCGATTTCCGCCATCAAAGCCGCGTTTGAAAGCGGAGACGTAAAGCACATAATCGCAAGGCGCTCTTTTTATGAGGAGAGCGAAAAATACGGCGAGCTGCTGAAGGGCGGCGCGAAGATATGCCTTGACGGTGAAACAGGCGGGACGGTATCGATCAGACGCGCGTCGGAGGAATCCCCAGAAAGGCCCGAAACGCGTGTAACGGGAAGGGAAAGGCTGATCCTCACGATGACCTCGGGCTCTACGGGCGAGCCCAAGCCGATAGAGCTTGCTCAGGAAACCAAGCTGCTTCGCGCGATGGCCCACATAAGGCTTTACGGCATAACGGAGAACGACAGTGTGCTTGCTGCGACGCCGCTTTATCATTCGCTTGCCGAGCGCCTGGTGATAATGCCCCTTTTGATCGGGGCAAGCTCCGTGCTGCTGCCGAGGTTCACACCACAGCTCTGGCTGAAGTGCGTCGAGCAGCGCAGGGTCACGTTTACCATCGCCGTATCGGCACAGCTCAGCCAGATAGCCCAGCTGCTTTCAAGCCCGTTTGCGCCTGAAGTAAGCAGCTTGAGGTGCGTTGTGTCCTCCTCGGCCCTGCTTGAGGCGCATGTGAGAAACGAGCTAATAGACAAGCTGCGCTGCGATTTCCATGAGATGTACGGCACCTCCGAAACCTCAACCGCGACAAGCATAAACTTCAGGGAAGCGCTCTGCAAAAAGCAGTCGGTCGGGCGCGCTCTGCCGGAAGCCGAAATAAGGATACTTGGCGACGACGGCAAGCCCTTAATGCGCGGCTCTACGGGCGAGATAGCCGTAAAAACATCCCTCATGTGCGGCGGATACTACAAGATGCCGAAAGCTATGGAAGCCGCAATGGCGGACGGATTTTTCCGCACGGGAGACATGGGCTTTCTGGACGAGGACGGTTATCTTTTCTTCTGCGGCAGAAAAAAGGAGATAATCATTACGGGCGGCATCAACGTATATCCGCAGGATGTGGAGAGCTGCGTCCGGGAGCTGCCGGGGGTCTTGGAGTGCGCCGCTTTCTCATACCCGGACGAAAGACTCGGGGAAGTCGTCGCCCTCGCTGTCGTAGCCGAGGAGGGCGTGGCGCTGAAAAAACGGGCGATACAGGTGCAGTGCGCCAGAAACCTGGCGGATTTTCAGCAGCCGCACAAAATATTTTTTCTCCCGGAGCTGCCAAAGAACTCGATGGGCAAGCTCGTAAAATCGCGGCTGCTTGAAGCGGTGAGGCTTTTTTGCGAGGATGCGCCTGAAATATCCGAAAAGGAGGGCGGGCGGTTATGAAATCCGTCAGGGAATTCGTCCTGAATTATCTCCAGAAAGAATATTCCTTCCCGGAGGAGGCGGATGTGAATTCCATAAACTATATCGAGAACGGCTATGTGGACTCGATTGGGCTTTTGAAATTCATCGTGGAGCTTGAAGAGGAGTTCGGCATAGAATTTACGGACGAGGAGCTCTCGTCGCCGGGCTTCAAAATTACCGGAGAGCTGATAAGACTGGCGGAAAAGAAGGCAAAACCAAATGAAAATTCCTGAACTTGCGGCGCTTTATGCAGAAGACGGAAGCCGGAGGCCCAAAACAAGGATACATATCGGCGAAACCGTCGTTGGAAGGGATTTCCTTGCGATAGCGGGACCGTGCAGCGTGGAGTCCGAGGATCAGATACTGAGCGCCGCAAAAGCGGTCAAGGAAGCCGGCGCGAATATGTTCCGGGGCGGCGCATATAAACCCCGGACATCTCCTTATTCCTTTCAGGGGCTGGGGAGAATGGGGCTCAAATATCTGAAAAAAGCCGGTGAGGAAACGGGACTGCCGATCGTAACGGAAGTCATAGATACTAGAGACGTTTTTCTTATAAGCGAATACGCCGATGTGCTTCAGATTGGGGCGCGGAATATGCAGAACTTTTCTCTGCTCGTGGAAGTGGGGAAGGTCAACAGGCCCGTTCTTCTGAAAAGGGGTATGTACGCCACGATAGAGGAGCTTTTGAACTGCGCCGAATACATACTTAACGCAGGCAATCCCAACGTCATTCTCTGCGAGCGCGGAATACGCACGTTTGAGACGTATACGAGAAATACCCTGGACCTTTCCGCAGTGGCTGCGCTCAAGGGACTTACGCATCTGCCGGTGGTGGTGGATCCCTCCCACGCCACAGGACGCATAGAGCTGATAAGACCCATGACCATGAGCGCCATTATGGCCGGCTGCGACGGTTTCGAGATAGAAGTGCACCCGCACCCGGAAACGGCGCTGAGCGACAGGGACCAGCAGCTTAAGCCGGAGGAGTTCAAGCTGCTCATGGAGGAAGCGCGCCGTACGATCGCGTTCAGGGACGGAGCTCTCTGCACCCGCCCTGAGCGCAGGGCTCTTGTCCCGGTCTGAATAAAAAGGCGGAAGACATGAAAAGGCTTTGCATAATAATACCGACGCGGAACCATGCCGACTATATAAGGTATTACATCTCCAGCGTCGGAGAAGCGCTGGAAAAATACGACGTCGACCTTGTCATAGGCGACAGCAGCGACGGCGGGGAAACATATTCGGCGGTCATGGAAAGCGGGAACCGCAACATAATTTACAAGTTTTATTCAAACGACGTATGCAGGGACGGGGAACAAAAGGTTTACCTCATGTTTTCGGAGCTTGCGGGCGACTATGAGTATATCTGGCTCTGCGGGGACGGGTATGTGCCGTCTCTCGCAGAAATATATCCCTGCATTTACGGGCTTATGGACAGGGGATACGAGGTCGTTTCGATGATGGCTCCGGACAGAACGCGCTTCCCTGAAAGGTTCAAAAGCCGGGAATATCTCTCCGCGGCCGAGTTTTTCCGCGATTTATACTGGCATCTGACATATTGGGGGACCTGCCTTTTCAAAAATACCGTCGCCGAATATTTTGTGAGAAACGTCAAAGAAATCGGGGGCCGTAAAAGCTCATTCGTCGTGCTCTCCTCCATTTTCCGCTATATTGCCGAAAACGGCTGCCGTGCCTATAACTTCGTAGGAAGCGTTTACAGCGAGAACATACACAAGGATAAATCGACGTGGCGCCGCAGGGACTATCTGCTTGAGATATGGGCACGCTCCTGGTGCGACACCATAGAGGAGCTTCCGGCAATATACGACTGCGAGAAAAAATACGTTATGAGGTCAAACGATGAGAACCTCGGCTATTTCCGCTTTGCCCGACTGCTGAACTGGAAGTATGAGGGCGACCTTTCTCTGAAATCGGTCAGACACAACAGGGAATATATCAAAAAAGTGACGGGAAGACCTCTGATATTGTTTTATCTGGCGGCGATTTTCCCGAGGGCGCTCCTGAAAATCCCGAAAATGCTTTATCTCAAAATTATGAAGCGGAAACCGGCGGCTTCGCAGAGCCGATTGAACAAGGAGACGGTGTGCAAATGAAAGTCGTGATACTTGCAGGGGGCTTCGGCACCCGCATATCGGAGGAATCCCATCTCAGGCCCAAGCCGATGATCGAAATCGGCGGAATGCCTATCATGTGGCACATTATGAAGATTTATTCCTCCTTCGGATACAACGACTTTATTATCTGCTGCGGCTATAAGCAGCAGGTTATTAAGCAATTTTTCAACGATTACTACCTGCACGGCTCGGATCTTACGTTTGACTTTTCAAAGGAAAACAGCATGAAGATTCACACAAACTGCTCCGAGCCCTGGCGAGTCACGGTCGTGGACACGGGTCTTGACACGATGACAGGCGGGAGGGTAAAGCGAATACAGAAGTATGTAGGCGACGAGCCCTTCATGCTCACATACGGGGACGGAGTGTCCGATGTGAACCTCAGGGAGCTTGAGAATTTTCACCGCTCTCACGGAAAAACAGGGACGCTCACCGCCATAAACGCAGGTCAGCGCTTCGGGGTGCTCGGAATGGGCGATAACAACCTTGTGACGGCCTTCCGCGAAAAGCGCGATTCGGACGGCAGCCTTATAAACGGGGGCTTTATGGTGTTCAACCCTGACTTTTTCGACTATCTGGAGGGGGACAGAACGGTTTTGGAGCAGGAGCCCATGGAGCGCCTTGCGGAAAACGGGCAGCTTATGGCCTTCAGACACGAAGGCTTCTGGCAGTGCATGGATACCCAGAGGGACAAGGAAAAGCTGGAAAGCCTGTGGGTTTCCGGGAAAGCCCCGTGGAGGCTCTGGTGATGCGTGATTTTTATTCCGGAAAAAGAGTTTTTGTAACGGGCCACACGGGCTTCAAGGGCTCATGGCTCTGCAGCGTTCTTAAAAGCAGGGGCGCGGTCGTGACGGGATACGCCCTTGCGCCACCGTCCGCGCCCTCGCTTTTTGAAATAGCGGAAATATCGGGGGGCATGACGTCCGTCATAGGCGATATAAGGGACATGGACAAGCTGAAGGCGGTTTTCGACAGGGCTGATCCGGAAATAGTGTTCCACCTTGCGGCGCAGCCGATAGTGAGGGAGGGATACAGGGAGCCGCGCCTTACATACGAAACAAACATAATGGGAACGGTCAACATACTTGAATGCCTGCGGCTTTCGGGAAATGTGAAGTCTTTTTTGAACGTCACCACCGACAAGGTGTATGAGAACAGGGAATGGCATTGGGGATACAGGGAATGCGAGCCGCTGGACGGCTTCGACCCGTATTCAAACAGCAAATCCTGCTCCGAGCTCGTGACCCGCTGCTACCTGCGCTCGTTTTTCTCATCAGGCATCACGGCCATATCCACCGCCCGCGCGGGAAACGTGATAGGCGGGGGAGACTTTGCGGAAGACCGCATAATCCCCGACTGCGTCCGGGCGGCGATGGCGAAGAAGAGCGTTGTCGTAAGGAATCCGCATTCCACAAGACCTTACCAGCATGTTCTTGAGCCGATTTTCGCATACCTTATGATAGCGGAAAAGCAGTACTTCAATTTCGAGTGCTCGGGCAGCTACAACGTCGGGCCGGAGGAGCGCGACTGCGTTGAGACAGGCTCGCTCGTGAAGCTTTTCTGCGAAAAATGGGGGGAAGGGCTTGGCTGGACCGAGCAGCCTGACAACGGCCCGCACGAAGCGGGCTTCCTGAAGCTGGACTGCTCAAGGCTTCGTCAGACCTTCGGCTGGTCTCCGCGCTGGAGCATTGAAAAGGCGGTGGAGAAGACGATCGAATGGACAAAATGCTGGCTTGATGGCGGCGACTCCGCGGAATGCATGGAAATGCAGGCGCGGGAATACGCAGGCTTTGAGAAAAGCGGAGAAAATCCGGTAAAATACGCGGTTTAAGGAGAAAAAATGATGCTTGAGGGCTTAAGCGAAAATGAGGCCAGAGACAAAATCCTCGAAATAATTGACGAATACTGCCGAACCTTCCATGTTAAAAAGCCTTACGCAGAGGGGGACAGAATTCCTTACGCCGCACGCGTGTACGACAGCGAGGAAATGCGCTGCCTCGTCGACAGCGCGCTTGAGTTCTGGCTCACATCGGGGAGATATACCGAGCGGTTTGAAAAAGGTCTTTCAAATTTCCTGGGTGTCCGCTGCTGCAGCTTCGTGAACTCTGGCTCATCGGCAAACCTGCTTGCGTTCATGGCCCTTACCTCGCCGCTTCTGGGAGAGAGGGCGATAAGGCGCGGAGACGAGGTTATCACGGTTGCGGCGGGTTTCCCGACTACCGTAGCGCCGATAATCCAGTACGGAGCGGTCCCGGTATTTGTCGACGTCACGATTCCACAATACAACATCGACTGCTCAATGCTTGAGGAGGCGCTTTCCAAGAGGACAAAGGCCGTCATGATAGCCCATACGCTAGGAAACCCATTCGACGTAGGAACGGTTAAGAGGTTCTGCGACAAGCACGGACTGTGGCTCGTTGAGGACAACTGCGACGCGCTCGGGGCCGAATACGCGCTGGACGGCAAAAACGGCCTTTGCGGAAGCTTTGGAGACGTCGGCACATCGAGCTTTTACCCTCCGCACCACATGACTACGGGAGAAGGGGGAGCGGTTTACGCCTCCGATCCGCTGCTGAACCGAATAATCAGATCTCTGCGTGACTGGGGAAGGGACTGCTCCTGTCCTCCGGGGCGAGACGACCTTTGCGGCAGACGTTTCGGGGGGCAATACGGCGAGCTGCCCTTCGGGTACGACCATAAATATGTGTATTCGCATTTCGGATACAACCTGAAGGCTACCGATATGCAGGCCGCCATCGGCTGCGCGCAGCTCAGCAAGCTGCCGTTCTTCGTGGAGCGGAGAAGGAGGAATTTCGCCTATCTTCGCGGGGCCTTGAGCGATACCGAGGACAGGCTGATACTGCCTGAGCAATGCCCGAACTCAAAGCCCTCATGGTTCGGATTCCTCATGACCTGCCGGGAAGGCGTCTCGCGCGGAAAGCTCATCGCTTATCTCGAATCGCAGGGGATACAGACGAGGATGCTGTTTGCGGGGAACCTGATGAGGCATCCCTGCTTCGACGAGATGCGAAAATCCGGCAAAGGGTACCGAGCGGTCGGGAAGCTCGCTGTTACCGACGAAATAATGGAAAGAAGCTTTTGGGTAGGCGTCTATCCCGGCATGACCGACGATATGCTGGACAAAATCGCGGCGTCAGTAAAAAGCGCACTGGCGCTCTAAGGGGCTGTAAGGCTTGGCGGCAAAACTAAAACTGATCATCAGCGACCTTGACGGAACTCTGCTCCGAAGCCGGGAAACGCCGGCCGATGCGGGGCTTATCGACTTAATCCGGAGCCTTGATATGTCCGGAATCAAATTCGCCCTCGCGAGCGGCAGGCAGTATCCGAATCTCTGCAGGCTTTTTTACGAGGTAAAAGACCGCGTTATTTTTATGCCTGAAAACGGAAGCTTCATATCCTTAAAGGGCGAAACGCTTTGCGAATCCCGCATTGAAAGGCGCGAGGCAATGGAGCTGATAGGCGACATATTGAGCGACGCCGGCAGCGAGGCGCTGGTTTCTTCAAAATATACATATTACATAAACCCGCGGACGGAAAGCTTTTTTCAAAGGATGTTCGGCGTAATCAAGGCCACGCTTACAAAAGTGGACAGCTTTGAGGAAATAAGAGAGCCAATACTCAAGGTGTCCGCGTACTACGGGGCGGGCGTCGGGGGCAGGGAATCGGAGGAGCTCAGGAAAAAATGGTCCCGGAGGCTCCATGCTGCGGCATCAGGCGGCACATGGCTCGATTTTACCGAAGGCGACAAGGGGAAGGCGGCGGAATTTCTGATGCGGTATCTGGGCGTGAGGCCGGAGGAAACCGCAGTTTTCGGAAACGACGGAAACGATATCCCGATGTTCGGCGCGACTCCAAACAGCTGGTGCGCGGAAGGGGCGGAAGAATGCGTAAGGCGCTGCGCGAGCTTTGTAACAGGCAGCGCCGTTTCGGAAATAAGAAAACTGGTATCGGAGCAGTGAAATGACGAGAGTTTCAGACTATGTTATGGATTTTTTGAAGGAACAGGGCGTCGACAAAATATTTCTGCTTTCCGGAGGAGGAATAATGCATCTTGTCGACTCGTTGGGCAGAAGCGGCATGGGTTATGTATGCTGCCATCACGAGCAGGCCTGCGCCATAGCCGCCCAGGCCTACGCGATGTATAAAAACACGCTGGGCGTATGTCTTGTGACGACAGGCCCGGGCGGAACCAACGCGCTTACGGGGGCTGCCGCCGCATATATGGATTCGACGCCGGTTCTTTTTGTTTCAGGACAGGTAAAAAGGGCGGATTTCGCCTCTTTGCGCGGTGTTCGTCAGTACGGCGCGCAGGAAAACGACATCGTATCGATGGCGAAGCCCGTGACTAAATACGCCGTCACCGTTACGGAGGCAAGGGAAATAAAATACCACCTTCAGAAGGCGGTATACTCGGCGCTTGAAGGAAGGCAGGGGCCGGTCTGGCTCGACATCCCGCTTGACGTACAGTCCGAGAAGGTCGATGTGAAAAGCCTTTGCGAGTACAGCCCGAAGGACGAAATAGTCCGGTGCGAGGCGGAAACAGGTCGGGGATGCGAGCTTGCCCGCCGTATGCTGACGGAAAGCAGAAGACCGGTTATAATCGCGGGACACGGCGTCATAGCATCTCGCGCGTCGGAAATGCTGCGAAGGCTGCAGAAAAAGCTCGGGCTGCCGCTTATGAGCACATGGCGGGCTCTGGAAATCATGGACGGCGACGACCCGCTTTTTTTCGGCAGCCCGGGACTCCAGGCGCCGAGGTATTCAAACATCATAGTTCAAGGCGCCGACCTTCTCATCATAATAGGAAGCAGACTCGACAATATGATAACGGCGTATAACGGCAGGAACTTCGGCATCCGCGCAAAAAAGCTGGTAGTGGACATAGACGAAAACGAGCTGAAGAAGCTGGACCTGACATGCGCGGAAAAAATACGCTGCGACGCGGGGGATTTCATCGAAGCAATGCTGAACGCAGACATTCCGCCACGCGATTACAGCGAATGGCTCAATTTCTGCTCCGGAATGAAAGCGAGGTTTTCGCTTTCGTCCGAAAGACAGGCGGAAAAGCTCTCCGGGGCGGACCTGTACAAAGCGGCGGAAGCGTTATCCCGGTTTTGCGCGGCGGACGACGCGCTTGTGTTCTCATCGACCAGCCGATGCAACACGGCGGGGCATATCGCTTTCAAAAGGAAGGAGGGGCAGAGGGCCGTATCGTCGATGGGACTTGGCTCCATGGGCTTCGCGCTGCCTTCGGCCGTCGGAGCCTATTTTGCCTCGGGCGGGAAAAGAACGGTGGTTCTGGAGGGCGACGGGAGCTTCCAGCTCAATATCCAGGAGCTCCAGACCATAAGGCATTACGGTATAGAAGCAAAAATATTCGTTTTCAGCAACGGAGGCTACGCGGCGATAAAAACGATGCAGGACAGAAGCTTCAACGGCCTATATGTGGGCTGCACAGGCGAAAGCGGGGTTTCCATGCCTTCGCTTGAAAGGATCGCCGAGGCTTACGGCATGGCCTTCCTCCGCGCGGATAACGACGAAAGCCTGGAGGCCGTAATCGGCGAGGCGATGCGTATGCAGGGAGCGGTGATCTGCGAGATAGCAGGGGACATAGACTTCGACGAAATACCGAAATGCATTTCTTCGGTCGACTCGGAGGGAAAGATCACATCCGCCGCTCTTGAAAATCCATACCCTTTCCTTACGGCGCGGGAGCTTGAAGAAATCTACTCCGTATTGCGGGGAGATGAGGAGGATATATGGAAAATGTAAAACCGCTTTTCATATTTGAAATGGCGAACAACCATCAGGGCAGCGTCGAGCACGGAAAAACGATAATACGTTCACTGAAGGAGGCGTGCCGGGAATATGAGGGCAGATTCGACTTTGCCGTAAAGTTTCAGTTCCGGGATCTTGACACCTTCATACATCCGGCCTTCAAAGAGAGGACGGACATAAAAAACGTAAGGCGCTTTAAGGAAACCCGCCTGAGCCTGGAGCAGTACGCCGCTCTGCTCGCGGAGGTCAGGGAAAACGGATTCGCGGCCGTGTGCACCCCGTTTGACGAGGCCTCCGTTGAGAATATCGAGGCCCTGGGCTTCGACTATATAAAAATAGCGAGCTGCTCCTTCGGCGACTGGCTGCTCCTTGAAAAAATAGCCTCGGCCCGGAAACCGGTCATAGCCTCCGCCGCGGGAAGCGGAACGGAGCTTATAGACAGGGTCGTGAGCTTTTTCGAGCACAGGAAAATAGATTTTTCGCTTCTGCACTGCGTAGCGGAATACCCCACGCCCCCCGTAAGGCTCGAGATGAACCAGATAGATTATTTCCGCTCGCGTTATCCGAAGCTCCGCATAGGCTTTTCTACGCACGAGGATCCGGAAGCCGCCTTTCCCGTAGCGCTGGCGGTGGCAAAGGGCGCACTGATATTTGAAAAGCACGTCGGAGCGGCAGCGGAAGGGATTGAGCTGAACGGATATTCGGCCTCTCCCGCACAGGTGAAAAAGTGGCTTGAAGCCGCGGCCCTGGCTTTCGATATGTGCGGAGTGCGCGGAATGCGCTGTCCTTCTTCCGAAAAGGAGCAGGCCGACCTTGCGGCGCTCAGGAGAGGGGCTTTTGCAAAACGCGGCTTCAGCGGGGTAGGAAAAATCTCCCCGGATGAGGTCTTCTTTGCCTTCCCGTGCCGGGAAGGACAGCTGCTTGCATCTCATTTCTCAAAGTATTCGGATATTCGGCTGAAAAGCGGCTCCGTCGGAAGAGATGAGCCGATCATGCTGAGGGACGTGGAGATAAAGGACAACGCCCCCCTCGTCTGGGAGTTTGCAAGCTCCGCCATCGGGCTTTTGAAGCGGAGCGGAATTGTAGTTCCCGTCGACAGCTCCTGCGAGCTTTCGCACCATTTCGGACTTGAACGCTATAAGGACACGGGCTGCGCCCTTATAGACTGCGTAAACCGCGAATACTGCAAAAAAATCCTTGTGGTGCTGCCTGGGCAGACTAATCCGACGCATTATCATGTACAAAAGGAGGAAACCTTCCTCGTCATCTCCGGGGACCTGATAATCGGAAGCGGCGGTCAGGAGAAGGTTTACGGGAGAGGGGACATGGTCGTGGTGAACAGAGGGGTGAAGCACTATTTCAGGAGCGAGGGGGGCTGCGTTTTTGAGGAAATTTCCACGACTCACAGGGGTCAGGATTCCTTTTATGACGATGCGGAGCAATTTGTGTCGCCTCGAAAAACGAAGGTTTACATAACAAAAGAAATGGTAGAGTCCTTCGGATGAAGCGTCTGCTCATAACGGGGGCCGGAGGTTTTATAGGCAGAAATCTTTCGGAGGCCTTCAAGGAGAGCTATGAGCTTATAACCCCTTCGAGGCGGGAGCTTGACCTCGGCGAGATCGGCGCCGTCAGGGAATACCTGAAAAGGTTCAGCCCGGATATTCTGATACATTGCGCGAGCAGCAGCGACACCAACCGCAGCCCTTCGCCCAAAGAAAACTTTTTGGCCGAGAATCTCAGGATGTTTTTCACCCTGGAAACGCTGAGGGATTATTACGGCAAAATGATTTACTTCGGTTCGGGCGCCGAGTTCGGCGCGCGCCACTACATTCCTAAAATGCGCGAGGAATACTTCGGGCGTCATATACCGGAAGCAGAGGACGTCTACGGAATCGCAAAATACGCCATTGCGAAATACGCGGAAAAAAACCGGAGCATAGTCAATCTTCGGCTTTTCGGGGTTTTCGGCAAATATGAGATGTGGAGCCGCAGGTTCATCTCGAACGCCGTCTGCCGCGCCCTTAAGGGACTTCCGATAGTCATAAGGAAGAACCAGGGCTTTGACTATCTGTGGGTTGAAGACCTGGCGCCGATAACGGAGCTGTTTTTCGAAGGCGAAACGAAGCACAATCAGTATAACGTGTGCACGGGCTCCGTCTACACGCTGCACAAGCTGGCGCTCATGGTCTGCGGCGCGCTCGGCATAAAGGCGGACATAACGGTAAAGGAGGATAGCGGGGACGAATATTCGGGCAGCAACGAGCGCCTTGTTTCCGAGTTCAGGGTCTCCTTTACGGACATGGAAACCGCGATTAAAAAGCTCTGCGTTTATTATGAGGAGCACATAGGCGAGATCGATGAAAAAATGCTTTGACTGGCCGTTTGGAGATGCATATGAAAAGGACAAAATGCATAGTCTGCGATAATACGCTGTTTGAAAAGCCGCTTTTTACGCTCGACAATCTACCGGACTCGGCGCAGGGCATGCCCTACGCCGACGACCTGGAAGGCGACCGCGGCTTCAGGCTCGAGCTCCGCAAATGCTCGGGCTGCGGACTCGTACAGCTGGATTCCGAGCCGGTGAGCTATTACAGGGACGCGATCCGTTCCTGCCTGTTCAGCGAAACCGTAAGGAGATACAGGCTGGAGCAGTGCTCAAGGTTTATTGATATGTTCGGGCTGAGGGGCGGTAAAATAATAGAGGCCGGCTGCGGCCGGGGAGAATTTCTCGAGCTGTTTAGCAATTTAGGCGTCGAGGCTTCGGGGCTCGAGCACAACCCGGTGCTCGCGGGCAATGCGAGAGCCGCCGGCCTCAGGGTATACGAGGGCTTTCCGGAGAGTGAGGAAACCACGATTGAGGGCGCGCCTTACGACGCCTTCGTATCGTTTAACTTTCTGGAGCATCTTCCGGACCCGAACGCATACCTCAGGAGCTTGTTCAGAAATCTGAAGGACAGAGCCTACGGGCTTTTAACGGTTCCGAGCCTCGAATACATTCTGGAGGAGGGCAGATGGTACGAGCTTATTCGCGATCATATTGCCTATTATTCCGAGGAAACAATAAGGTTCTGCATGGAGAAAAACGGCTTCCGCGTAGTCGAATGCGGGCGTTCAAACGGCGATTCGATACTCCTTGCCGTTCAGAAAAGGGAAAACGACGCGCCGGAGGGAATGCTCAAAGGCTTCTCGGAGCTGAAGGAGCGGCTTAAAAGCTACATAGGCTCGCATAAAAGGCGCGGAGAAAAAGTTGCGGTATGGGGCGCGAGCCACCAGTGCTTTACTCTGCTCTCGGCGGCCGGCATAGCCGCAGAAATAGAGTACATAATCGATTCGGCCCCGTTCAAGCAGGGGAGGTACTCCCCGGCGACGCATATTCCGATTGTCGCGCCAAGCAAATTCCGCGCAGACCCGGTGGACGCGATAATAATAATAGCGCCAGCGTACACGAGGGAAATAGAAAATACTATCAGAAGGGAATACGGGAATAAGACCGAGATTTCCGCGGTTTTGCAGAACAGGCTTGAAATATTATAGGAGGCCGGAGCCTCGTTCGGGGGAGTACGCTTGGAACTGATTTCTGTCATAGTGCCCGTATACAATGCGGAAAAGCATCTTGCCGAATGCCTTGACAGCATTTTGTCGCAGAGCTACAAAAATCTGGAGATCATTCTGATAAACGACGGCTCGAAAGACAGAAGCGGAGATATCTGTTCCCGCTATGCCGAGCGGGACGGGAGAATAAAGCTCGTTAATAAGCCAAACGGCGGAGTATCCGCGGCAAGAAACGACGGTCTTGCGCTCTCAAAGGGCGATTGGGTTGCATTTGTGGATTCCGACGACTGCATAGCCTGCGAATTTATAGAAAAGCTCTATAATGCGGCGGCGGGCAAAGCCGAAATATCCGCCTGCTGCTGCGTTGTACGCTTCGACCGCTCGGAATTTGAGGAGCATTTTTTTGAGGGTTCGAGGCTCTACATGAGTGATAAGAGGGAGCTGTACCTGCAGACGATACGAGAGAACCGCTGCCGCCCGAGGCGTGAGGACTACCATGCTTCGATCGGTATCGCCTGGGGCAAGCTCTACAAAAGGGGGCTCATTGAGCGCGGAAAGCTCGCCTTCGATGTCGGGCTCAGCCAGATGGAGGACACGATATTCAACCTGCGGGCATTTTTCCATGCGTCTGCCGTAAATTATATCGACGAAGCCCTGTATTTTTACAGGCAGTCTCACAGAACGGAGCTCAAGTCCGCTTCTTATTCGGAAAGCTTTGACGCCATATACGGAAAGGTCAGCGAAAAGATGCTCGATGCGCTTGAGGAGCTGTCTTTAACCGGAGACAGGGAAATATTTGAGGCTTACTGTGAGGAAAGCCTTTTCAGGATAGCGGACACATTGAAAAAGTGCCTGCTCAACAGCAGAAGAAAAGCGTCGCTAAGGGAAAAAAAGGACTCGCTGAGAGAGCTCGCGGCGAGAAGGGCAAACAGCCTTGTCATAAAAAACGCATCGCTATCCGCGTTCAAAAGCATAAAAATCCGAGCGCTGCTGCTGCTTCTGAAGCTGGGAGCTTATACGCCTGCGGTTCTTCTGTACGGTCTGCTGCAAAAACTGACCGGGAGGCGGAAGGGATGAGAATAGGAATAACAACCTTCCATTTCGCTGAAAACTGCGGCGCGGTTCTGCAATGCTATGCGCTTCAGGAAAAGCTCAGGTCCATGGGCGGGGACGCCGTAGTAATAGACTACCGCCCGCGATATCACGAAAAGCGCTATTCGGTTTTCGGCAATCCGCTTGAAAACGCGCGCACGGCTTACGGAAAATACAGGCAGCAAGGCGTTTTTGAAGCCTCGATGCGCGCTTCAAGAGCTTTTTTAGGAACAATAAAAGCGCATAAAAACATAATAAAAAAGCTTAAAAGCAAATTAAGTTTCAAAAAATTCATTGAGCGGAACATCTCCCTTACCAAAAAATACAGGACTCTCGAAGAGCTGAGGAAGGACCCTCCGGGCTGCGACGTTTATGTCAGCGGCAGCGACCAGCTATGGAACCCAGGGATAACGGAGGGAAAGCCGGATCTTGTATATTTTCTTGACTTTGCTCCAAAGGCGGCAAGGCGCGTGACCTACGCCGTCAGCGCCTGCGAGCTGGGAGAGATACCGGACGAAGCGGCGGAAGCGATAAAAAAGCTTGATCATATTTCTTTGCGGGAAGCGGAAATGAAGGAAAGGATAGAAGCGGTCTTCGAGAAGGAAGTGCGTATATCGGCCGACCCGGTTTTCCTGCTCTCTCCGGAGGAATACTTAAGGATCATGCGCGAGCCCGCGGTCGAGGAGCCGTATATTCTCGTTTACGCGATCCCCGACAGCGGCATCCCGAGGTTCTGCGGGGCGGTGAACAGAATTGCGGAGGAAAGCGGCGCCCGCTGCGTAGACATTTCGCCGGAAAAGCTTGTCCTGCGAGGCCGTGCGCGTCATTTGCCGGCCGCTCCCGGCGAGTTTCTCGGATATATACGCAAAGCGGACCTCGTGGTGACGAATTCCTTCCACGCCACCGCGTTTTCCCTGATTTTCAATAAAAAATTCATCGCGGTACCGAATATGACCCGCTCCTCCCGGATTACCGAGCTTCTCGGCCGGCTTGAGCTTCAGGGCAGGATAGCGTCGGAGCCAGAGGAGGCCGCCGGGATTTTAAGAGAGGAAATTGATTATCGCAGGGCGAACGAGCTTATGAAGCAAATGAAGCTGGAATCGGAAGCCTACCTCTCATATTCGATTTTTAAGGGTTGGGATCGCTGATATGCCTGTCAAAAACAATGGATCCAAAATGGTGCTGAGCGTTAATGCAGAAAAGGCGGCGACGAATGCCGTTTCGCTGCTTTACATGTACGCGATGATAAGCGGCGCGCCGAACGTTTTTATAAACTTAAAGACAGGCTTCCAGATAATGAGGGCGCTGTATGTCCTGATTGCCGCCCACTGTGCGCTTTTAATATTTCTGAAGGTCAGGCAGAAAAAAGGAAAAGCCCGGTTTTTATGGCTGCTGCCGGTTGTGCCGCTGGCATACAGCTGCGTATGGAAGGATTTGAATATAACCGGAACCGGGACAAATATCCTTGTCATGCTCCCCTGCCTGATTCTGCTGCTGAAGTCCGCAAATGTAGATTTCCGCTCGATTTGCAGGGCCGCCATTTTCTGGAGCGCACTATGCCTTTTCGTTTCTCTGGTCGCGAGAACGCTTCCCGAGCTCTATACTAAGCTGATTGCGGCCAGATACATGGAATATCCGGCCATATACTCAAATCTGGCCGGCAGAGCCGCAAGCGGCAAAATAGTCAGTATTTTTTCAAACAACACCTCGCTGTGCGCCGCTCTGATCCCGGCCATGGGCTGCTCATTTTTTATGTGGTACTTCGGCGAGAAACGCAGGAAGCTGCCTATGCTTTACGGAATCTTGGCAATGGTATGCATTGTGCTGACGGGAAAAAGGGGGCCTCTGGCTTTTTCTGTCTTTTCGCTGCTGCTCACCTTTTATGTCTGCACCAGAACAAAGGCGAAAATATTCAAGTGGTTCCTCGCATTCCTGATTGCAATATCGGTTCTGAGCGTAATATTCGCCCTGTCTGACAGCGTACAGAACAGCGACTGGTATATTAAGTTTTCGGAAACGATAAAAGGGATTGAAAACGGGAGGGACATAACCAATTCGCGCTCCATCCTGTGGAGATACGCGCTGCAAAACTACAAAGGAAACGAGCTTTTCGGCGTCGGGTGGAACCAGCTTATAAGGCATGTACCATACACGGACAACAACGGATACAGGCTCGCCACCCATAACGTATACATACAGCTTCTGGCCGAGACGGGAGTTGCGGGGCTCATAATGTTCATGGTTCCGATGGCCGCAGCGCTGGTCGGGACATGGCGGAGTGCGGCCGCGGGCAGGCTTATTGAAAGCCCCCAAAATGGAGAGCGCGCCGCGGCGGCTTTCGCGCTCTACTCTCAGCTTTACTTTCTGCTTTACTGCATATCGGGGAACCCGCTCTACGACAGCATATTCTGCATACCCTACCTTATCTCCTGCGCGCTGGCGCAGTCAGTCGCGTGCATGAGAGGTGCTGCTATTGAACAGGTATAAGAAACTGTCCGTCGACATCATCCTTATCACGATTGGCCAGACCTCGACAAAGCTCCTGTCACTCCTTCTGCTTCCCCTTTTCACCGGCATACTCAGCACGAAGGAGTACGGCGTATACGACCTGGTCATTACGACGGTATCGCTTTTAAGCCCCGTTATGACCATGGTGGTATACGAGGCCGTTATAAGGTTCTGCCTCGACGGGCAATACGACCCTTCCAAGATACTCAGCATAGGCCTTGCGTTCACGCTTTCGGGGACGCTGTTATTCGCGCTGGCTTCGCCCCTGCTCGGCAGACTGGGTCTGACAGGCGATTTCCCGCTTCTCGTTGTAGCATACTTTTTCGCCGTCAATACGCATAACGTGATAGGCTCATATATTAAGGGCATCGACAGGGTGAAGCTCTATTCAGCTTTCGGGGTTCTCAGCTCGGCCTTTGTATTGTCGCTTAACCTGATTTTCGTCGTCGTCATGCGACTGGGAGCGGCAGGCTTCCTTCTGGGCGGAGCCGCAGGCTGCCTTCTGAGCTGGTGCGTTGTCCAGGCCAGGTGCGACCTTTTGAGGAAAATCACTAACCCGTTTAAGATCGAAAGGGAAATATACAAAGCCGTAACCGCGTATACCCTTCCCCTGATACCGAATTCCATCAGCTGGTGGGTGAGCAATTCCTCGGATAAATTCATGCTGAAGGTGATGGCGGGAGTGTCCTGCGTGGGGGTGTATTCGGTCGCGTACAAGGTGCCGACGCTTATAACGGTCATCTCGTCGATATTCATAAGCGCCTGGCAGATATCCGCCGTAAAGGATTTCGGTTCGAAGGAGTCCGCGGATTTTTTCTCCGGCGTATACAGGGTGTTCTCGTCCTTCAACATCGTGCTGGTATCCGCTCTCATATGCTTTTCAAAAATCATCGGAACCCTCTTATACAGCAGGGACTTCTTTGCCGCTTGGAAACCTTCGATGATAATTTTCTTCGCCTATATTTTCAACTCGATGTCGGTGATGCTGGGGAGCATATACACATCCGCAAAAAAGACAAAGCCGATATTCTACTCGACCGCCGCGGCGGCGCTTTTCAACATAGCGATGAATTATTTTCTGATAAAAGCCTGCGGCATGCACGGAGCCGCGATAGCCACCTGCCTCAGCTACATGCTCATATGGCTGATAAGGCTGGCGGATTCCCGCCGGATAATGGCATTGTCCGTGGATTATATAAGGGACATAGTATCTTATGCCCTCATCATAGTTCAGATCGCCGTAATGTATCTGGACGCACCCCTGTCGCTGTGCGCGGCGGCAATCATAGCGGCCGCGGTGTTCGCAATCAACGGCAGGAAGCTCATAAACCGGAAATTGCTTGAGCTTATAAAAACAAAGCGGGAGGCGTAAGGGCGCGTTCCGCCAAAGGAGGAAAAATGACGAACAGACCGGGAGCCGTAACCATCGGCATGGCGGGGGCGGGGCGAGCCGCGGAGCTGCACTGCGAGGCCTACCGCAGAGTATCAGGCGTGCCAGTATACCTAAAAAGAATAATAGCTCCGAGGGCGGAGCAGGTGTTCCCGGCGAAGGAGCGTTTCGGCTTCAGATACGCCTCGCGGGAATTTGCCGACCTGATAGACGACCCCGAAATAGACGTGATAGACATCTGCACGCCGCCTTATCTTCATTATGAGATGATAAGGGAGGCGATAGGGGCGGGAAAGCACGTCATATGCGAAAAACCGCTTACCGGATATTTCGGAAACCCGGGAGAAGGAGATTCGGTGGGCGAAAGGGTGCCGAAAAGCATTATGTATAAGGAGCTTGTTTTTTCGCTTGAGCGGCTGAAAAGCCTTGTGGAGAGCTCCGGGAAAAAGTTCATGTACGCTGAAAACTTTGTTTACGCGCCGGCGGTCCTGAAAGCGGCGGAGATAGTATGCGCAAAGAAAAGCCGCATACTTTACATGAAGGGCGAGGAGAGCCTGAAAGGCTCAAGCTCCCGGGTGGCGGGCGAATGGAGCAAAACAGGCGGAGGCACCTTTATCCGCACCGGCTCGCATCCGCTCTCCGCAATACTCTGGCTGAAATGGCAGGAGGGCAAGGCGCATGGAAAAGAGATAAACGTCGAGAGCGTGCTGGCCGACATGGGGCGCATAACGCCGACGCTTTCGGATTACGAAAGAAGGCATATAGCCGCCAGGCCAAGCGACGTGGAGGATATGGGAACGGCAATACTTACGTTTTCGGACGGCTCGAAGGCTGTTATCATGGCCACTGACACACTGCTCGGCGGAAGCAGAAACGACATAGAGCTGTACTGCAACGACGCGGCTATTTTCTGCACTCTCACAATGAACGACGCGATGAACGCATACATGCCGGACGAGGACGGGCTGGACGGTGTTTACATTTCGGAAATGCTGCCGTCAAAGACCGGATGGAACAGGCCATTTATTGCCGACGATATAATGAGAGGCTATGCGGGGGAGATGCAGGACTTTATGGAGAGCGTATACTTCGACCGGGAGCCGAAATCCGGCTTCAGGCTCGCCTGCGAAACCGCAAACATTATCTACGCGGCCTACTTGTCCGCAGAGCTCGGAAGACGCATATATTTATGCGCCGGAGAAACGGCAAGGAAGCCTGAATACAGCTTCTCTTCGCAAAGATAGCGATATTGCGCCGAAACCCGGGCGCGCGGGGATTTTTCCGCGCGCCCGGGCCTGTTTATGCCTTAAAGTTAGGCTTGACAAATCATTCATCTTTGATAGAATGATTTAAAACGCTGAAGAGCGCACGGGACTGGCGGTACCGCAGATACTTATAAAGAAAAAATGATAGCCCCGCGGTACACCTTGCCCCGCTCAAAAGGGCAAAGGTCTATTTTTTTACTTGATGGGAGAGAAGCAGATGCCTATTACTGAATACCTTACGCGAAACGCAAAGCTTTACGGCGATGATGTTGCGCTTATCGAAATCAATCCGGAGCACGAACCCGCCCAGGAAACATGGAAGGAATCGCCCCTTGTAGTCACCGACCCCGAGAAAGCCTACCGCAGGGAGATAAGCTGGGCGGATTTTGACTGCAGGGCGAACCGCTTCGCAAATCTCCTGCTAGCCCACGGGGTAAAAAAGGGCGACAAGGTCGCGATACTGCTGATGAACTGCCTCGAATGGCTTCCGATATATTTCGGAATACTCAGGACCGGCGCCCTGGTGGTCCCGCTCAATTACCGCTACACGGCGGAGGAGATCAGCTACTGCCTTGACCTGTCGGATTCCTCGGTTCTCATATTCGGGCCTGAATTCACCGACCGCATAGACAGCATCCAGGACTCAATGCCTAAGATCAGGCTTCAGTTCTACGTCGGCACGCGCTGCCCGGATTACGCCCTCAGCTATTTCAAATTCATATCGTATTGCTCCAGCAGGGACCCGAAAATACCTATAACCGACGACGATTATTCGACGATATACTTTTCGTCCGGCACAACGGGCTTTCCGAAGGCCATTCTGCACAAGCACTCCAGCCTCATACATGCCGCCGAGTGCGAGCTGAACCACCACGGGCAGACAAGGGAGGACTGCTTCCTCTGCATGCCCCCTCTTTACCATACCGGCGCCAAGATGCACTGGATGGGGAGCCTGCTCTCCGGAAGCCGCGCCGTTCTGCTGAGAGGCGTAAGCCCGAAGTGGATAATGGAGACGGTGAGCAACGAGGCGGTTACCATCGTGTGGCTGCTCGTACCCTGGGCGCAGGACATACTGGACGCTCTGGAAAGCGGCGAAATCAGGCTCGGCAATTATAAGACAGACCAGTGGAGACTCATGCACATAGGAGCGCAGCCGGTTCCTCCGAGCCTTATAAAGCGCTGGATGGAGTACTTCCCGAAGCACCAGTACGATACGAACTACGGCCTCACCGAAGGCATCGGCCCGGGATCGGTTCATCTCGGTGTAGAAAACATTCATAAGGTCGGCGCGATAGGCATACCCGGTTACGGCTGGGAAGCCAGAGTGGTAGACGAAAACCGCCAGGACGTCAAGAGGGGCGAGGTGGGAGAGCTGATACTTAGAGGCCTGGGCCTTATGACCTGCTATTATAACGATGAAAAGGCAACCGCCGAGGTGCTTAAGGACGGATGGCTCTACACGGGCGATATGGCGATGCAGGACGAGGACGGCTTTTACTACCTTGTAGACAGAAAAAAGGACGTCATTATTACGGGAGGCGAGAACATATACCCCGTTCAGATAGAAGACTTCCTCAGAAGCTGCGAATGGGTTAAGGACGTTGCAGTTATAGGACGCGCGCACAAGCGCCTCGGAGAGATCGCTTCGGCCATAATCGAGCTTAAAGAGGGGGCCGACTGCACAGTTCAGGACATAGAGGAATTCTGCAAGGTTCTGCCGCGCTACAAACGCCCTAAGGAGATAATATTCGACGTCGTTCCCCGAAATCTTACCGGAAAGATAGAAAAACCCAAGCTGCGCGAAAAATACGGCGCGCTCGACATCGTGGCTCAGCAGACGATAAATTGATATGACGGCAGCCGCGAGGGACGCAGGTCCCGCGCGGTGCATATGGAACAAAGCCGCTTCTGTCAAACCCGGAGCGGCTTTGACAGATTGTCAAAAAACTTGTTTACGGCAAAAAAGCTTCGCAGAATTTCCGCCACAAATGGCGGAAAAAAGTTAAAGCTGTCAGTTCCGGCGGCGTGTACGTCGGAAATGACACCTCTCATGACGGGCGCGGCAGAGCGGCCGTCATGCAAGCCCCCTTGTCAAAAAAGCCCTTTGGGCTTTT
>JAJUGN010000028.1 GCA_029265975.1 Clostridiales bacterium | reverse complement strand
GGTAAGGCACGGGACTTTGACTCCCGCATCCGCAGGTTCGAGTCCTGCCATCCCAGCCAAATATGACCTAGTAGCTCAGGCGGCAGAGCACCTGCCTTTTAAGCAGGGTGTCCGGAGTTCGAGTCTCCGCTGGGTCACCAAAAGATTACATCATTCGAAACATCGATTTCATATCGTAACCTCACATTCGGATGCGCATATATCTGTAAAAGGCCGAGGCCGCGGAGAAAGACTCTCCGCGGCCTTTATTTTGACTTAGCGCTTCGGCTGAGCCCTTAGGCCGGAGCCGCCGGGCGGCCCGATGCATTTTATGCTGTTTCGATTTTGGCGGCCGCCTGAAGGTTGAGCATTTCAACGGCCATTTCCCGCATCTTGTACTTCAGTATCTTTCCCGCGGCGTTCATCGGGAACTCCTTGACAAACGTCACATAACGCGGAGTCTTGTGCTTGGCCATATGCGTGCGCACATAGTCCTTAACCTCGTCCTCGGTCATTTCCTCTCCGGCCTTCAGTATCACATAGGCCATGATTTCCTCGCCGTACTGCTGGTCGGGCACGCCCACCACCTGTACGTCGCTCACCTTCGGATGCGTATATATGAAGTCCTCTATCTCCTTCGGGTAGATGTTCTCGCCGCCCCGGATTATCATGTCCTTTATGCGCCCGGTTATCTTGAAGTTGCCGTTTTCGTCGCGCCTGGCAAGGTCGCCCGTGTGCAGCCAGCCCTCGGCGTCGATGGCGGCGGCCGTAGCGGCGGGCATTTTGTAATAGCCCTTCATTATGTTGTAGCCTCGGGCAACAAATTCGCCGTCGGTATTGTCCGGAAGATCCCTGCCGGTTTCCGGATCGACGATCTTGCATTCCACTCCCGGCAGCGCCCTTCCGACGGTGTTCACGCGAACCTCGAGCGGATCGTCCACACGGCTCTGGGTGCAGCCCGGCGAGGCCTCCGTCTGTCCGTAGACTATCGAAATCTGCTTCATGTTCATCTTGTCGACGACTTCCTGCATAACCTTTATTGGGCAGGGGCTTCCCGCCATAATGCCCGTGCGCATGTGCGAAAAATCGGTGTTGGGGAAATCCGGGTGCTCGAGGAGCGCGATAAACATGGTCGGAACCCCGTGGAAGCAGGTTATTTTCTCCTTATTGATGCATTCGAGCGAGGTTTTGGGCGAAAAGGCCGGAATCGGGCACTGAGTCACGCCATGGGTCATGCTCGCGGTCATGGCGAGCACCATGCCGAAGCAGTGGAACATCGGGACGTGTATCATCATGCGGTCTGCGGTAGAAAGATCCATGCAGTCCCCTATATTCTTGCCGTTGTTCACGACGTTGTAGTGCGTCAGCATAACGCCCTTGGGGAAGCCTGTCGTGCCGGAGGTGTACTGCATATTGCACACGTCGTGCCTGTCTATCATCATTGCGCGGTAGTACACGGCCTCGACGGGTACATTTTCCGAGAGGGCTATCGCGTCGTCCCACGTCAGGCAGCCGGGCTGGCGGGAATCGATCGTTATGACGTTCCTCAAAAACGGCAGGCGCTTGCTGCGTATCGGCTTTCCAGGCTCGTGCGTCTGAAGCTCGGGCACAAGCTCCCTTATGATGCCCACATAGTCGGAGTCCTTGAACCCGTCTATCATTACAAGGGTATGCGTATCCGACTGCCTCAGAAGATATTCCGCCTCGTGAATTTTATAGGCGGTGTTGACGGTAACGAGCACTGCGCCGATTTTTGTGGCGGCCCAGAAGGTTATAAACCACTGAGGCACGTTTGTGGCCCATATCGACACCTTGTCTCCGGGCTTCACGCCAAGCGCGATGAGCGAGCGGGCAAAGGTATCCACGTCGTCGCGGAACTCGGAGTATGTTCTGGTGTAATCGTGCGTGGTATAGCGGAAGGCATACTGGTCCGGAAACTCCTCGACCATTTTGTCCAGCACCTGCGGGAAGGTGAGATCGATAAGCGAATACTTTTCCCAGACATATTTTCCGGTGCCGGCCGCGTTGTCGTAAAGGCGCGACTTGAATACGTTTTTGTTCGTGAAGCGTGACATATAGTTGGCGTAGTGCGGGAAAACGACGCCCGGGTCGCTCAGCTCGGGCGCGTAGCTCTTGAGCCATTCGAGCGAAACGTAGCCCTCGTAATTTATCGAGCGCAGCGCCATCATGAATTCGTCGATCGGCAGGTCGCCCTCGCCCATCATCCTGTACGAAACCCTTCCGTTTTCCATGACGGAGTCCTTGATATGGGCATACTTGATGTAGGAGCCCAGAGTCTGCACGGTTTTTTCGGGGGACTCCCCTGCAAAGCGGTACGGGTGATGCACATCCCACAATGCCGCCACGAAGTCGCTTTCTACGCGCGCAAGCAGGTTCAGAAGACGCTTTGTATCCGAATAAACGCCGTTCGTTTCGACGAGCAGCGTCACACCCTTCTCCTCCGCGTAAGGAGCGATGCGGCGGAGCGCACTGATAACGGTCTCGTCGTCCACCTCGCCGTCGGGCATGGGGGACCTGTCGGCCAGAACACGGACGTAAGGAGTGCCCAGCCTTGCCGCAAGATTGATGTAATCCGTCAGCTCCCTGTGGTTCGCCTCGGCTTTTTCCGCATACTGAAGGCTGCAGCCCGAGGAGAGGCAGGATATCTCAAGCCGGAGCTTTTTAAGCGTCGCAATCGTCTGGGGAAGGGCTTCCTCGGAAAACGGCTTCGCATGCACGTCGAAAATGTCTCCGCCGAGCCCGCGCATCTCTATGCCGTCAAAACCGAAGTCCTTGGCCATCGAATATATCTCCGGCCATGTGAAGTCGGGGCAGCCAAGCGTTGAAAATGACAGCTTCATATTCTCATTCCTTTCAATTGATGACCCGGAAAAGGGCAAAAATATAAGCCCCCGTCCCCAGTCTTTCCGACAAGAGACGAAAGCATGTCTTGCTTCCGCGGTACCACTCTCATTGGCGTATCCGCCCGCTCTGCGGCATCAAAAAATGCCATCCCATGATAACGGCGGGGTCCCGTCCTCACCTACTGGCAAAAGCGTTCGGCGGGCCGCTCCGGAGCGAGCTCGAACCGCTTCTTCTGCCGCTTCACACCAAACGGCGGCTCTCTGAAAGAAGTTTCTGCAATCCGTAATCTCCATCATTGCGTTTCGTGCTCAAAGTTTATCAAAACGGGCATATATTGTCAATAGCAAACGCAAGCGGACACAAAAAATCAGCCCGCAGGTTTTCTGCGGGCTGAAACAGACTGTCAAAAAAGCCCTTTTGGCTTTTTGACAAGGGGGCTTAATGACGGCCGCTCTGCCGCGCCCGTCATGAGAGGTGTCATTTCCGACGTGCACGCCGCCGGAAATGACAGATTTGACTTTGTTTCCGCCATTCGCGGCGGAAATTCTGCAAAGCTTTTTTGCTGTAAACAAGTTCTTCGACAGGCTGAAAAAGCGTCATTCAATGATCATACCGGCCACTGGCTCCAGCCATTCGCCCTCAAAGCTCTCGATTTCTCCCCTGTCGCACTTTTCCGCGAGCTTCGGATCTATCGGAACGCCGCCCAAAAAGCGCAGTCCGTGCCGCTTCGCGGCCTCCTCGGTCTTCCCCTCGCCGAATATATGAAGCTTCCTTCCGCATTCCGGGCACTCGTACCAGCTCATGTTCTCGATTATTCCGAGTATGGGGAGCTTCATCATCTCGGCCATGTTTACGGCCTTTTCGACTACCATGGAAACGAGCTCCTGCGGCGAGGCGACAATTATCACCCCGTCTACGGGCAGGGACTGGAACACCGTAAGGGGCACATCCCCCGTCCCCGGAGGCATGTCCACAAACATAAAGTCGATGTCGCCCCAGACCACCTCCGTCCAGAACTGCGTTACCACCCCGGCGATTACCGGACCGCGCCATATGACCGGCTCCGTTTCCTTCGAAAGAAGCAGGTTTATTGACATCAGGCTGACGCCGCCCGCGCTTTCGGCCGGATGGAGCCCGAGCTCGCTGCTTGCGGCCTGCTTGCTGACCCCGAACATCTTGGGTATGGAGGGGCCGGTTATGTCCGCGTCGAGTATCGCGACCTTTTTCCCTTTTCGCGCAAGCAGAACGGCAAGCTGGCCCGTGACCATCGATTTTCCGACCCCGCCCTTTCCGCTCATTACGGCGTATACTTTTTTGATTTTGCTTAACGGATGCGGCTCTTTCCTAAGGCTCTCCGGTTTCCTGTCTGAACAGCCCGAGGAGCAGGAAGAGCAGTCGTTCGTACATTCACTCATGCCTAGAGGTCTCCTTTTTTTGAATCAAAGAATAAAACTGAGCTATATAATAGCATACGGCTGATGAAAATAATATATAATCAAATTGAAATTGTAAAGATTTTATGCCCTGTTTACTTTACGGCGCGGATTTGATAAGATATTCTTACATAAGACATAAGGACGCACGACATGAAACGAAAGCTCATACCTGCTTTATGCATTCTTACGGCCCTGCTCCTCCTGCCCGGCTGCTCGGAGGCCTCCAAAAGCTCGGAATCTCAGATATTCGCGATGGATACGGTGATGAGCCTCACGGTATACGGCCCTGAGGCCAACGCGGCTCTAAAGGCCGCCGCGGCAAAAATATACGAGCTCGACGACCGGCTTTCCGCCACAAAGAAGGACAGCGAGGTGTCGAAGCTTAACGCTTCGGCGGGCAGCTACGCTGCGGTTTCCGAAACTCTTATGGAGCAGCTGAAAACCTCGCTCGAGGTTTCAAAGCGAAGCGGCGGAGCCTATGACATTTCGATACGGCCGCTCGTTTCCCTGTGGGGCTTTGACACGAGCAGCGCCCATGTCCCTCCGGCTTCCGAAATCGCCTCGGCAATAAAGCTCGTGGATTACAGGAAAATCGAGCTGTCGGGCTCGGCTGTCAGGCTCGGGGAGGGAACCCAGATAACCCTCGCGTCGATAGCTAAGGGCTATACGTCCCAGACGCTCATAAACCTTTTTCGCGAGATGGGCGTAAAATCCGCGGTCGTATCGCTTGGGGGCAACGTCCAGGCCCTCGGCACAAAGCCGGACGGCTCGAAATGGCGCGTGGGCATACAGGACCCGAAAAACCCCTCCGGCCTCGTCGGAATACTGGAAACCGCCGACACAGCCGTCGTCACCTCGGGCGGATACCAGCGATATTTTGACGAGAACGGCAAAAGATACCACCACATACTCGACCCCAAAACCGGTTATCCGGCGCAGAGCGGCCTGACATCCGTGACCATAGTGTGTCCGGACGGCGCTCTTGCCGACGCTTTGTCAACGGCGCTTTTCGTGCTCGGGAAGGACCGTGCCGCGGAATACTGGCGAACCTACGGAGGCTTTGAGGCCATCTTCATAACGGACGACGGAAATGCTTACGCAACGGAGGGAATAAAGGGCGCCTTTTCCCTCAGAGAAACTTCCTACAGGCTCGGTTTCATTTCAAAAAGCGGGGCGGGGCAATGAAAAAGGTTTCAAGCCGCAGGCTTATAATCATATTCGCTTCGCTTCTTCTTGTTTCACTCGCATGGATGGCGCTGCAGAGGCTTTTGCCGCGGAACGCGCTCATCGCCGAAGTGTACTCGGACGGCAGGCTTGTCCATACGGTAGATTTGAACAAGGTCAGGGAGCCCTATATTTTCGAGCTTCCGCATAACAGGGTGCTGGTGGAGCACGGCCAGATATCCATGCACGAAGCGGACTGTCCGGACCATCTCTGCGTAAAGCAGGGGAAGATAAGCGGCGGCGCATATCCCATAGTATGCCTTCCGAACAGGGTAATGATCCGTATAACGGGCGGGGGCGGCGTCGATGCAGTCGCAGGGAGGTAGAAAATGAACATAAGACGAATCGCCTCCGACGCTTTGCTTTCCGCGATAGCGCTCACTATATTCATCGTCGAGGCCCAGATACCGCTCACCTTTGCCGTGCCGGGCATCAAGCTCGGTCTTTCCAACATCGTGACGCTGATAACCATGTACCTTCTGTCTAAAAAGGACGCCGGCGCGGTGCTTTTGACGAGAATCGTTCTGGGCAGCGTTTTCAGCGGCAACACGGTGGCTCTCCTTTACAGCGTCGCAGGCGGCGCGCTCGCTTATTCCGTAATGTGCCTTTCGTCGTCGGCGCTGTCCGAAAAGCAGATATGGGCCGTCAGTATTTTTTCGGCGATAGCCCATAATATGGGGCAGCTTATGGTCGCGGCTCTGGTCATGCGCTCCTCCGCCGTATTTGCATACACCCCGGTTCTGGTTGCGGCGGCCATATTCGTCGGAGCCTTTACGGGCATCAGCGCACAGTACACTTTTTTAAGGCTAAAAAATCTGCGGCTCAAATAACCGCGGACGTTTCAAATAATCGTTTTTCAGAAAGAGGTACTTATTATGAAAAGGTTTAGGCTCGTTTCTTTGTTCCTTGCCGCAGGATTCGTTTTCAGCCTCGGCGCCTGCAACAGAGTCGTCACGCCGACGGCATCGCCGACCGCGACTCCCGCTCCCACGCCGAGCTCTGCGCCTGGCGAACAGTACACCGGATTTCTGAAAAGCGTCAGCGAAAAGCTCGGAGGCGCCTGCACGATAAACGGGAACACTATCAAGCTTACGCAGAATATAAGGCTTAAGGATAACGCCGAGCTTGTTCTTGATTCTGCCGACTTTTTCACGCTTGATTTCAACGGGCACATCATAACGGCCCAGATAACAAAGGCGGGCTCATCAGTGATTACCTGCTCCAACGGAAGCCTTACCCTTACCGATTCGACGGGCGGCGGGGGCATCATAATGACCTCGAACGTCGAAGCCTATGCGGTTTCCTGCCTTTTTGAAGGCGCAGTGAGCATAAGCGGGATAAGCGTTTCCGCTTCCCTTTCCGGAACGAATTACCAGGGCATAAAGCAAAACCGAACCGGCGCTTACGCTCTGCTCGCGAAGGAGGGCGGCAAGCTTACGGTTAACGGCGGCAGTTTCGGGGGCAATATCGGTCTTGTGATTGAATATGTCAGAAGAAAGCCCTCCGTCACCATAAACGGAGGAACCTTCTCGGGCTTTATAGACCTTACAGGCGGCTCGGATATAAGCGCTTTCCTCGGCTCGGGCAAGAAGGCTGTCAAGGGCTCCGACGGAAGCATCGCGGTCAGCAACGGCTGATAAGCGGCGCAAAAGGGCAAAAAAGACGTTAAAAGGCGCCGGAACTGGGGTTTCGGCGCCTTTTAATATATCTTGACAATCGTTTTATGGCGCGGCGCTCAGGCGTTGGCGTCGTTAAACGGGTCGTTTCCCCCCTGCCTGTACCCGGCGGCCAGCGAATCGTAATAATTTGCGCAGGTAACATTGAAGTACGGCACCGCCCAGATCAAAGCAAGCCCCATCGTCATTATCCCCAGCAGAAACCAGCCCAGGAAGGACAGGTCCAGCACGAAGAGCTCGCTTTTATTCCCCCTCATCATCGCTTTGCTCGCCCTTATGCAATCCATGATCCCGTATTCCGGATGATCGTAAAGTATATAGAAGGCCTGACGGTAGCTGTATGCCGCAACTATGCCGGGCACAATCAGCAGCAGCGACCACAGGTAAGTGAAAACGTATACGGTTATATGCAGGCCCAATACCTTCAGCGGCATATTGAAGGTATCAAACATATTCAAAAAGCCCGAGGGCAGCCTCCGGCTGATTCTCAGCGCATACCAGCTGTATCCCACTGAAACAAAGCCCGCGACTATCGAAACGAGAACGAAGAACAGCAGCGAGTAAAGAAGGGTGTCTGTAACGGGCGGAAGCTGGGCGCCTTCCAGAAAAGCGTCCATCCAGAGCGCGATACGGTCCTTGAGCTCGCGGTTCAGCCAGGCGGTTATGAATAAAAAAACCAGATAAGGGACGGTTGTAATGTAATGGGGCGGGTTCGCGGCGCCGATTTTTTCCTTTGCGTCCGCTTTCAGCCTCAACCTTCTTATAGACATGCTGCACCTCGGTAAGTAAACAATATTTCTCTTATTTTATCACCTGTGCCAGGAAAAGGCAACAGAATAAAAAAGGGGAGCGGCCGGATGACCGCCCCCCCAAGCCGATTCAGTTAAAGCTCGACGTCCTCGAAATCGCTTTCATCTTCATTTTGCGAAACGCAGCCGTCGCCGCAGCGGCAGCGCGAACCCGCCTCCTCCGCGGCCTTTCTGCAGGTTTCAAGAAAATCGTATATCCTGTCCAGGTGCGATACTATTATTGCGGCCGCGGCGGCAAGCGTCGCGACAACCAGAATAAACGTACACAAACTGCCCCTCTTTTTCACTTTGCCGACCTCCTTATATTGATTTGTGAGCATTGTCCCGGGATAAAAGGCGACATGTGCGCCCCCGCCTTAAAAACCGGCCGCGCAGAGCGCGGCGGCAAGAGAACGTATTGATGCCGTATGGGCTTATTATATACCCCTTTGTTCGGAAAAACAAGCAACAGTATACATAAAAGCTTCCGAAGGCCGGCGCGAAGTTATTTTTCTTGCGGTTTTGACAATAATGTATTATAATGTTTTGACAACGCTTATATCTTGCGGCAGACCTAACTATTATCAGGAAACGGAGAAAGGCTTATGGTTAAAATATTTACCGAGAAGGGTGCCATCACCATCTCACATGATGTTTTTACCAACATCGCGGGACTCGCCGCCACAAACTGCTTCGGCGTACGCGGCATGGCTATGCGTTCGATGAGCGACGGCCTTGTGCATCTTCTTAAAAGAGAGGTCATGAGCAAGGGCGTTCTTGTGAGCTTCAGCGAAGAAGGCGAAATGACCATCGCCCTCCATATTATAATAAAAAATGGAATAAATATACCCGTACTGTGCGAATCGATAATAAGCGAGGTTCGCTACAAGGTCGAAAGCGCCACGGGTGTCAAGGTTAAAACCGTTGATATCTTTATTGACGGAATGATGCTTGACTGAAGGCGCAAAAAAGCGGAGGTGCGAAAGCTTGAGAGACTATATAGACGGCTTGACGTTTAAAGATATGATGATAAACGCCGCGGCAGGGCTGGAGTCGCAGAAGCAGGCAATAAACGAATTGAACGTGTTTCCCGTGCCGGACGGCGACACGGGAACAAATATGTGCCTGACGCTGAACGCCGCCGCGGCCGAGCTTGGCAAGACGGAGCAGCGTTCGCTCGGCAAGGCCGCCGAGACCGCCGCTTCGGCTCTCCTGCGCGGCGCGAGGGGCAATTCCGGCGTTATCCTCTCCCTTCTTTTCAGGGGCTTTGCGCGCAGTCTTAAGGGAAAGGAAAAGGCGGGAGCGGCGGAGCTTGCCGAGGCGATGTCCGATGGCGTTTCCGCCGCCTACAAGGCGGTCATGAAGCCCGCCGAGGGAACCATTCTCACGGTTTCGCGCCTTGCCGCGGAAAAGGCAAAGGCTCTGGCTTCCGAGAAGTCCAATATTGAAGAGGTGCTTCAGGCCTCAATCGCCGCCGCAAAGGAAGCGCTGGCCAACACGGTCAACCTGAACCCCGTGCTCAAGAAAGCCGGCGTTATAGACGCCGGCGGCAAGGGCTACCTTGTCATACTGGAAGCCTTCCTGTCCGCCCTGCGGGGAGAAAAGGCCGTCCCTCCCTCCGTTTCGGAAGCCTCAGACAGTAAGGCGGACTTTGCCGATTTCAGCGCCGGCGACATAATCTTCGCATACTGCACAGAGTTTATCGTAAAAAGGGAGAACAAAAAAAATCCGCGGCGTCTCGATTCCTTCCTCAGCGGGCTCGGCGACAGCCTTGTGGTAGTCGACGACGATGAGATAATAAAAGTGCATGTGCACACGAACTCGCCGGGAGTCGTGCTTACCGAGGCTCTTACTTACGGGAGCCTGATAACTGTAAAAATCGAAAATATGCGCGAGCAGCATTCCGAAACCGTAAGCGCGATGCAGGAGGAGGACGGCGTCGCCGCGCCGGAGAAAAAATACGGCATGGTCGTCGTATGCGCCGGAGCGGGCATGGAGGCCGTGTTCCGGGATTTAGGCGCGGACAGGACGGTTTCCGGCGGGCAGACCATGAACCCATCCACCGATGACATCCTCAGGCAGATAAACAGGACTCCGGCGGAGGTGGTGTTTGTTTTCCCCAACAACAAGAACATCATCATGGCGGCGGAGCAATGCGCGGGCCTGACTGAAAAAAAGGTAATAGTGGTGCCTACGCTCACCATGCCCCAGGGAATAGCAGCCATGCTCGAATTTGAGTCTTCTCTTGACGAGGCCTCGCTCATATCCAAAATGGAAGCCGCCTGCGCGAGGGTGAAGACAGTGCAGGTGACCTATGCCGCAAGGGATTCCGAATATGACGGCCACTCGATAAGGGAGGGCGATTATCTGGCGCTACTTGACGGCAGGCTCATCGCGATAGACAGGGATTCCGGAGCTATACTCGGCGCGGTTGCGGAAGCGCTTTCCTCCATACCCCACGAATTCGTGACCGTTTTTTACGGCTCCGACGTTTCGGAGAAGCAGGCCGAGGAAGCCGTTTCGACGCTCGGGGAGAAGCTGCCGGACGCTGAAATAACGCTGATTTCAGGCGGACAGCCGGTATACTACTACATTATTTCCGCGGAATGATTCCTGATTTCATAATTCGCTTAAAACTATTGCCGGGGCCGCTGAGGCCCCGGCAATAGTTTTAATTTATACAGGTATGGTATATATATAAAAGACCATTAGGTCTATCTGACACAGCTTTCCCTCAGCCTGAACATCTGTATCTGCTCGTTGAGCAGCCTTGCCTGGGCGGACATCTCCTCGCTCGACGCGGCGCTCTCTTCCGATACCGCAGAGTTTGCCTGAACGACCGTGGACACCTGCGAAATGCCAAGAGTGACCTGCGAAATGCCCGTGGCCTGCTCGTTTGACGCGGTCGCTATATCCTTTACAAGGCGGGCGACGTCCTCTATGCCGGCGACAATGGACTTCAGCGCTTCGGCGGTTTCCTGCGCGATTTTCGCGCCGTTTTCCACGTTGACCATCGACCCTTCTATCAGGGCCGTAGTTTCCTTTGCCGCGTTTGCGGACCTTGCCGCAAGATTCCTGACTTCTTCCGCCACGACCGCAAACCCTTTTCCGTACTGACCCGCCCTCGCGGCTTCGACTGCGGCGTTGAGCGCCAGAATGTTAGTCTGAAATGCGATGTCGTCTATGACTCTGATTATTCTTGAAATGCTGTTCGAGGAAGCGTTGATGTCGCTCATCGCACCGAGCAGGTCTTCCATGCGCTTGCTGCCGTTATTTGCGTTTTTGCAGGCTTCCGCGGCTATCTTGTCCGCGTTTTGGGCATGCCCGGCGTTTTGACTCGTCTGAACCGATATTTCCTCAATAGACGCCGAGAGCTGCTCCAAAGAGCTCGCCTGCTCGGTCGCGCCCTGTGACAGCGACATGCTGGAATCGGCAATCTGCCTCGCTCCGCTCGAAACCTGTTCGGCCGCGTTGCTTATGCTGAACATCACTTCGTTCATGTTGTCAGCGATCTTCTTGAACGATCTCGCCAGAACGCCGAGCTCGTCCTTCCCCTTCAGATCCTTTTCATCGACCGCGAAAGTCAGATCGCCCTCGGCGAGCTTGTCCGCATAGCCCACGGCGCGTCTGATCGGCCTGCTTATAGTGCCCGATATGAACACCGCGCCCAGAACGCTGAGTATTACCAGCACGCCGCTCGCGATTGCCATAAGCTTTGCGAGAGTGTAAACGCTTTCGAAAACCTCGTCCTTCGGCGCCGCCAGGGCGATCGACCATGACGTGCCCGCGCCCACCTGGTCGTAGCTAAGGTACTTTAACATGCCTTTGTAATAATACTGCCCTATTCCCTTTTCTCCCTTTGTCATTTTTGTCATCAGGGCAGCAAGCTCGGCAAGGTTTTTGTCGTTTTTCGAGAGTTCTATGTTGTTTTCCTGAGCCAGCACTGTATCCTTGTTGTAGTGAGCAACGATAGTGCCGCTGCCGTTTATCATAAACGCCCTGCCGGTTTTTGCGAACTTGAGGTCCGCGATCATTGAGCTGAGGTCGTTCCCGTCCAGATTAGATACGAGAACGCCGGTCACAGCTCCCGCGCTGTTTTTTATAGGCACCGCGACAAACACGGCCATGCTGTTGTCGGCTTTGCTGATCATAGGGTCGGAGATGCTGTTTTTCCCCGAAACAGCCTTCTGGAAGTATTCCCTTGCGGAAACGTTTATGTTCCTGTTCACGGCGATTCCCGAGGCGTTCACATAGAATATCTCTTTATAACCCCATTCCTTGGCTTTTCTCACAAGGATATCCTCTATCTGCGCCTTGTTGGCATTGTAGTCCTGAAATAAGGAGTTCGATACCAGCCCTTCGAGCTGCTGATAATAGTTTTCGATACGCGCCCTGACGGTCGACGCCCCCTGTTTTACAAGAAGCTGCATCGAATCCTCCACAGACTCCGACAGCGCGTTTGACGCTATTGCGTACGAGATGGCGGCCAGTCCTCCGCAGACAATCAATACCATGGCTACGAAATAGCATATCATTTTTGACTTTATTGTTTTCAATCCTATTTTCTTTTTCAACTTTAATCCTCCCGCTTTTTTCGAAGCTGCAGCCTCCGTTGTACAATATATCGACAGGTTTCGACCATTCTTTACGCCCTCGGCCACATTGTATATATAAATATATAAATATTTTTAATCCATAACAAAAATAGGCGCCGCAAATACGCGGCGCCCTGCTGTTTTGTTCTCGCTTTATGCGCTTTGGACAAAGCCGAATCTTTCGGCAGTCATTTGCTGAAAAACAGCTTGACTGCGACGATGACCATGAACACGCTGAAGGCCTTCCTCAAAATCGCCGGTGAAACATGCTGCGCTAATTTTCCGCTCAAATACGACCCGAGCACCAGCGTCGCGCATATTATTATGCCTGCCTTCAGGTCTACGTTGCCTTTCCTGTAGTACTGCATAAACGCCAGAAGGCCGGTCGGCGGGAGCAGTATCGCAAGAGACGTCCCCTGAGCCTGAAGCTGGCTGAAGCCGCAGAAAAATACAAGCGCGGGAACGATAAGTATTCCTCCGCCTACGCCGAAAAATCCGCTGAGTATTCCGGCAAGCAGCCCTATCAAAGCGTAAATCAAAATGTTTTCCATCAAAAAACCTCCAAAAAAGCATTATCAAGAGTATACGCCAAAAGATGCGCCGTTCCATAAAATTATCGATAAAAACAGAAAAAGGCAAAGTAAACAAACTGAAGAGGGCGCCCGGCCTGAGCGCCCCCCTGAATTCAGCTCTTTTTTGTATAGCGCATGAAGAAAGTCTCGCTCACCGGGAAGGCTTTCTTCTGGCTTTCATACCAGCTATTGTAATCCTCGAGCTTTTTCTCGTCCCTCGCAAGAGTTTGGCGGTACAGCTCGCCTTCGCCGACAAAGTACATTATGTGGTACCCGTAGTCCGTTTTGATTATCCCCGTATCGCCCGCCTTGCGGCCCGCATCAAAGCACCAGTCCTCAAACTCTTTTACCATCTGGCCGCGGTAGACGTCATAATATCCGCCCTGAGAACCCGGGTCGGCCGAATTCTCGGTGGCGAGCTTTGCAAACGAGGCCTCCGTCTTATCTCCGTTTTTCCACTGGTTCAATAAATCCTGGGCTTTTTTGAGCGACTCCTCAGTTTTTGCCGAATCGCTGAAATCATCGACCTTTATTAGTATGTGGCGGACCTTTTTGGTGTTGTAGGAGTTGTCGCTGCGGCTTACAAAATAAAGCGCGTAGTAGCCGCCCTCCCCTTTGACGACCGTGGTATCTCCTTTGCTTCTCTTTCCGTCAACAAGCCAGTCCTTGCTGCCGCTGTAAAGTGAGGCGACCTTCTGGTTCTTGAGCAGAGTGCTGTCGGCGTCCTTATACTTTTCCTTGCTGTCCTGGGGCGCGGCTTCATATACGAGGGCGCTGAACTCCGCCTCGCTGCGCGCCGCCGCGATCTTTTCGGCGGTGGCCTTCGCGTTTTCCATGGCCTTTTCGGCGTCTATGCCCTTGCTTTCGTCCGGAGCTCCGCTGACGAAGTACTGACGGTAGGTTATCGCGTCGAGCTTGTCCCTGTTCAGGTTGTAATATGCGTCAAGCTCCTCTGTGGTATAGTTTTTCGATTCGTACAGCTGCTTGTAGTAGTAGCCGGCCAGGAGCTGATTTTCGAGATTTTTCCTGAACAGCTTCTCCGTCATGCCCTTTCCGAAATTCATCTCCAGGAAGGCGTCGAGCGTGGCATAGCCGCTGTTCTTATATGTCTGCTTGTAGCCGTCTATGGTCGAGTCCACGCTGTTTTTCGCCTCGTCCGGCAGCTTGTAGTTCGCCGAATTGGCGGCGTTGCACAATATTGCTATCTGCTGCAGATTATTTATCGCTGTTTCTTTGAAATGGTCCGCCCAAGTCTGCGTATCGCTGTATTTCTGCTGATCCAGAGGCTTTTTTGGGTCCAGGATCGAGCTCGCCATCTCTCCGTAATAGTTCTGCATATTGCTGTAAGTCTGATAGTAGGCGCTGTAAAACTGGAAATTGTAATCGGCCGCGGAATAGGAAACGTTTCCGACTTTCACAGCCGCGAAGCCCGTATAAAGGACATTGGTTTTTATTCCTATCGAAAGAGCCAGTATTACCGCTATCACTATCAGCACGGTTATAGCGTTTTTTCTGAATTTGTCGTTCTCACCGGATTTTTTCTTCTTCTGTGTACCGCCCATAAGATAACATCCTTCTCAAACTCGGCAGGCGCGCCGGTTTTGCGCGTCCTCCTTTTTTCGTATAAAACTTTTATAATTGTATCCGAAAACAGGCATTCTTTCAAGTAAAAATTAAATTATACGGCAATATTTTTGCAATATAAGAAGGGGACTGCAAGCAGCCCCCTTCAAAACCGGTTTTACCCCCGCCGTGCCGTGTAAGCCCATTTATAACCTGCACGATCGGCAGGTGGGTCGCCTCATCTTCGTTTCGCTGCTTCCAACATCCGCGCGCAGAGGGCGCGCGGGAGGCCTGCAATCCGCGAAGAAATATGGCATCCCTTATAAGAGATGTGGGTTTAAAAGAGCCTATCACGAACAAAGCAGGGAAAAGCCTTAATCACGATCGTCATGGTCTCCGCTGTGATCCAGCTCGGATTCGTCCTCGTCATCCGGGATGCGATCCGATTCGTCGTCAAGCCGCAAAGACATTCCGCCGGAGAATTTTTTCTTGGGCGTCAATTTGGCGCCGCCGGAATATTCGTTCATACTTCCTCCTGGTCTTCTTCAAAAAGCTGCTCCATGAATTTCTCATAGACTTCCTGAAGCTCCTCGTCGCTGTCAAGCGTAGAGAAAATCTCTTCTCCGTTTTCTTCGATAACCTTGAGGATAATCATTTCGGGATTTTCCTGTTCGCCCAAGTCGGCAGGCAGAAAAGACATGTAAAGCTCGTCTTTGTATTCGAGAGTGTCGAGATGCTCGAGTTCGAATTCATTTCCCTCTTCGTCGGTTATGGTTATATAATCGCTGCCGTATTCCTCGCTCACAAGAACGCCCCCTGTCTTTTAAGGTTCCGCGCATCCCGATTATACTACAAACATCTCAAATAATCAACCCCAAAAGCCTAAGAGCCAAGATCCTCCAAAATATGAAGCAGAGCCTCCTCCCCTTCGACCCGAAAACCCTTCTCAAGCCGATTTTGGTCTGATATCGGCAGAAGCGAAACCGCAACGTCAGTGATCTCAGAGGGATTTATCAAATCCGTTTCTTGAAATACGCTTAAATATCCCCCCCTTTCCATCAAAATATAGTCCTGAGCCCGGGCATATGTGGCGGACGAAAGCAGCATCCCGGCAGCGATAAGGGCGAGAAGCTTTTTCATGGCATGCCATCCTTTCTTGTCATATTAAAATTATTCCCCGCAAAAAAGAAATTATTGAGAAAAAATTTAGTATAAGACTGTTGACATTCCGTGTTATAATGGTTTAATAATCCGATACTTCTTCAAGCTTTGCGGAAAAAACATTTTTTATTCGGCGGCCTTTTTCGGAGGTGTATTTTTTGGCATTCGACAACGAAAAGAACCTGAGGTTCTCGGGCGGCAGCACGCCAAGGCAGCGTGGCGCAGCCGTCCTGAAGATACTCGGCACGATTTTACTTATTTTCATCACAACCGGCCTCATTTTCACCTGCATATTTGCGATATATGTTAAAACAAACCTCTCGAAGGATTTCGATGTGCCGGTAAAGGATTTTACTCTCAACCTCTCAAGCAAAATATATTACAAGGACAAGGCAACCAACGAGTACAAGGAGCTTTCCTCGCTTTACAGCGGTGAGAACAGGGTCTGGGTCGATTACAAGGACATGCCCGTTTATCTTGAGAAAGCCGTTGTTTCCATCGAGGACAAGCGCTTTTACAAGCACAAGGGCGTCGATTGGTACCGAACCGGCGGCGCCGTCGTGAATATGTTCTTCGGCATGAAAGACACCTTCGGCGGCTCCACCCTTACCCAGCAGCTTATAAAAAACATCACCCAAAACGACGAGGTCACCGTCAAGCGGAAGCTTCTTGAAATATTCAGAGCCATCGAATTCGAGAAAAAGCACAGCAAAGAGGACATCGTCGAGATGTATCTCAACACCGCCTTCTTCGGCGAGGACTGCAGGGGCGTCGGTTCGGCCGCACAGGTTTATTTCGGCAAAAAGGTAAAGGACCTTTCCCTCGCGGAGTGTGCAAGCCTTATCGGCATAACCAACAATCCCTCGGCGTACGATCCGTACATCAGCGATAAGAACAAGGAGCGAAACAAGGCCCGCCAGGAGCTAATCCTCAAGGAAATGCAGGAGCAGGGCTATATAAGCAAAGAGCAGTACGACGAGGCGGTCGCCCAGAAGCTCGTTTTCAGGCAGGGCACCGCGGGCGGCAGCACCGAAAAGGGCGTCAACAGCTGGTATGTGGACGCCGTGATAGAAGAAGTCATCAAGGATCTCCAAAGGGAGAAGAAGCTGTCCTACGACAGCGCCGAGGCGCTCGTTTTCTCGGGCGGCTACCACATTTACACAACAATCGACCCGGCTATACAGTCCGCGGTTGACTCCATTTACAACGACACGGCCAATCTGCCCTCCGGCTATGCAAAGAGCAAGACACAGCAGCTCCAGTCCGCGATAGTGATAATCAATCCGTATACCGGCGATGTTGTCGCGCTTGCCGGAGGCATAGGCGAGAAAAGCGGCAGCCGCCTTTATAACAGAGCCACCGCCATGAAGCGCCCGCCCGGTTCTACCATAAAGCCTCTCTCGGTTTACGCCGCCGGAATAGAGCTGGGTCTCATTATGCCATACACCACGTTCAACGACGGAGCAAATCTTAAAATTGCCGGCACGAACTGGTATCCGAACAACGACGACTACGAAAACAGGGGACTCGTCACCGTCCGCTACGCCATCCAGAAATCTATAAACACCGTCGCCGCGCAGATAGTCGAGCTTATAACGCCCTCAAGGTCCTTTTCGTTCCTCCAGGAGAGATTCGGGATTTCAAGCCTTGTGAGCGGCGCGGACGATTCCTACGCCCCGATGGCTCTCGGCCAGCTCACAAACGGAGCGTCCGTCCTCGAGATGGCCTCCGCCTACACCGCTTTCGTCAACAAGGGCGTATATACAAGAGGCCGTCTTTACACCTCCGTTACGGATTCCAACAACAAGACCGTGCTTGAAAAGTCCCTCGACAGGCGCGTGGCGGTCAGCGAAACGACGGCTTACTACATGACGGACCTGATGGTGGGCGTCGTAAACGGAGGAACCGGCATTCTCGCCAAACTCCCCAATATGCCCACCGCCGGCAAAACGGGCGCCGCGGGTGACTGGCTCGACAGATGGTTTGTGGGCTTTACCCCCTACTATGTGGCAGCGGTCTGGTCCGGATACGACACTCCCGAGTACATGGGCGTGAGCAACCCTTCCGCGGTGCTGTGGAAATCCGTAATGCAGAAGGTCCACGCCAATCTCGAAAGCAAAGCCTTCCCCGTGCCCGCCGGAATGAAGCAGTACACGGTATGCACCGATACTGGCCTTCTCGCCACCGAGGCCTGCGGCAAAGATGTCAGGGGAGACCACACTCTTACCCTGTATATGATGCCCGACAAGGCCCCGACAGCCTACTGCCCGGTCCACACGATGGTAAACATCTGCTCCCAGTCGCATGACCTTCATACGGAGCTCTGCCCGCAGAACACTCTGCTGAGGGCCGCCGTTCTGGATCTTTCCAAGCTCCCGCAGGGCATGAAAATACTGACTCCCGACTACTACAACTCCGATAAGGTGAAAATACCGTATATTCTATCCGAGATGCAGAAATGCACCGTCCATTATTCGGCCGTGGACCCGAAAACCGGCTGGAAAATCGACAGCAAGACAAAATATCTCATCATCCCGGAAAGAGGTCTGCTTTACGACCCGAAAACCGGCAAGGTATACGACCCGATAAGCGGGTTGGAAGTCGACAAGAACACGGGCGCCCTAATCGACCCGAAAACGGGAAAGCTCATTGATCCCTACACCGGCAAGGAATATGACGGCTCAAAGAAAAATCCCGTTGTTATACCGAAAACCCAATAGCCGCATAAAGCAAACGGAAATTCCCCGAGGCGAACGAAGCGTTCGCCTCGGGGAATTTTGAGCTTAACACCCTAAAATGTGCAAACGTGCGGACGTTTGAGGCCCCTGCCCCTTTCTTTTCCCCATTTTCCACGAATTTTCCGAAAAACGAGGGCGGGTTCGGCAAAGACCCCCGGGCAGGTTAGGCATTAGATGCCTGAACCCGCCCGGGGCTTTTAATGCCTTCTGGCTTTTTATCAAACGCTGCCGTTTTTGCCCACGTCCGAAATTTCATACGGAGTCGTCTGGTAGACATAATAGTTCAGCCAGTTGGAATACATTAGCTGAGCCGCCGCCCTCCATCTGCAAATCGGCTTTTTCGCCGGGTCGTCCGACTCAAAGTAATTTTTAGGAACATCTATGTCCAGGCCCTTCTTTACGTCCCGGAAGTACTCCTGCGCCAGGGTTTCGGGATCGTATTCGGGGTGCCCCGTTATAAAGAAGCGGCGGTTGTCCTCGCTCTTTACCGCGTACACCCCGGCCTCTTCGGATACAGAAAGCAGCTCGAGCTGCGGTTTTGCCAGAATATCCTCGGCCAGGACTCCGGTGTAACGCGAATGGGGTGCGTAAAACTCGTCGTCAAAGCCCCTGAAAAACGGTGACTGGGGCTTCAGAATGCTGTGGCTGTATACGCCGGAAAGCTTTCTCGGAAGCGTGTGCTTTTTTATCCCGTAATGGTAGTAAAGCCCCGCCTGCGCGCCCCAGCAGATGTGAAAGGTGCTGTGGACATTCGTCTTTGTCCACTCCATTATTTCGCAGAGCTCCCGCCAGTAATCCACTTCCTCGAAATCCAGATTTTCAACGGGCGCGCCTGTGATTATCATGCCGTCATATCGTTTCTGCTTGACGTCGTCAAGGCCGACGTAGAAGGACTCCAGATGCTCCGCGCTCACGTTCTTCGACTCGTGGCTGATAGTCCGAAGGAACTCCACCTCTATCTGGAGCGGAGTATTCGACAGCTTGCGGAGGAGCTGCACCTCCGTCTGCTCCTTTGTGGGCATGAGATTCAGTATCAGGAGCTTAAGCGGACGGATATCCTGATGTATCGCCCTGTATTCCGTCATGACGAAGATGTTCTCGCTTTCGAGAACGGCGGTGGCGGGCAAAGAATCCGGTATTTTTATGGGCATACATCTTCCTCCTTTTTATTCGGGTAAAATTTCAAGGGGCGTGCTCCCGCGGATACACGCCCCCTCTTTTCGCGTCGTTTTTACAGCTGCTTCGCCGTGTTTATTTTAACGCCGGGGCCCATAGTGGACGCCGTGACACAGCTTCTTATATACTGGCCCTTCGCCGCCGCGGGCTTTGCCTTGATTACTGCGGATATGAGGGTCTGGTAGTTCTCCAGCAGCTTCTCCTTGCCGAATGAGACCTTGCCTATGGGGCAGTGGATGATATTCGTCTTGTCAAGGCGGTACTCTATCTTACCGGCCTTGATTTCCGCTATGGCCTTGGCAAGGTCGTTCGTGACCGTGCCGGCCTTCGGCGTCGGCATGAGCCCCTTGGGTCCGAGGACTTTACCGAGGCGGCCGACCACGCCCATCATGTCGGGCGTCGCGACGACGACGTCGTAGTCAAAGAAGTTTTCCTTCTGTATCCTCTGCACCATATCCTCCGCGCCTACGAAATCCGCGCCGGCGTCAAGCGCCTCCTGCTGGCGGACGTCCTTGCAGAAAACAAGTATCCTCTTTGTCTTTCCGGTGCCGTGCGGAAGCACGACTGCGCCTCTTACCTGCTGGTCGGCATGGCGGGAATCCACGCCGAGCTTTATGTGAAGCTCGACAGTCTCGTCGAATTTCGCTTTGGCGCCCTTTACCACGAGATCAAACGCGTCCGCCGCGTCGTAAAGCGCAGCTCTGTCTATGAGCTTCGCCGTTTCCTTGTAATTCTTACTTCTGAACAATTTTTTTCCTCCTCAATTGTGGTTATTCGGAATAATCCTCCCACTGGCGGCCGACTTAATCGTCGACTACCACGATGCCCATGCTTCTTGCCGTCCCGGCGATCATGCTTGTGGCGGCTTCAATATCCGTCGTATTAAGGTCGGGCATCTTCTGCTGCGCTATCTTGCGCACTTCCGAACGTGCGATTTTAGAAACCTTGTCCTTATGCGGGACGCCGGAGCCCTTTTCGATTCCGCAGGCCTTCAGAAGAAGGACGGGCGCGGGCGGCGTTTTGCATACAAAGGTGAAGCTGCGGTCCGAGTAGACCGTGATAACGACGGGAGTCATAAGACCCATGTCGTTCTTGGTGCGCTCGTTGAATTCCTTTGTGAACATCGCGATATTCACGCCGTACTGGCCGAGCGCCGGGCCCACGGGGGGCGCCGGAGTCGCCTTGCCGGCGGGTATCTGCAATTTGACGTAACCTACTACTTTCTGTGCCACTTATGTGTACCTCCTATTAATATGTGGTATTTTGGCGGAGCGCCTGTCGGCGCTTCCTCCCACTTCAGGAAAAACCAAACCGTTTACTTTGATAAAAACTCGACCTGATCCAGCTCCAGATCTACCGGGGTCTCTCTGCCGAACATGGAAACCACGACCTTTACGCGGTTTTTGTCCACATCGATCTCCTCGACAGTCCCGAGGAAGCCTTCCAGGGGTCCGTCTATGACCTTGACGGAATCGCCCTCGGAATATCCGACAACGACCTCGCGCTTTTCAACTCCGAGCGCGAGTATCTCCTCGTCGGTAAGCGGAACGGGCTTGCCGTCCGCGCCCACGAATCCGGTGACGCCCCTCACGTTGCGTACAAGGTGCCAGCTTTCGTCCGTCATTATCATCTTTACGAGAATATAACCCGGAAATATCTTATGCTCGCTCACCTTGCCCGACGGGCTCGAAGCGTCCACGACCTTTTCGACCGGAATGTTTATCTCGAGGATCATGTCCTGCATTTTGCGGTTTTCAGCCGCCTTCATAATTGTTGCCGAAACTGTATTCTCATAGCCGGAATACGTGTGCACCACGTACCATCTTGGAATCTCAGCCATTCAGACCATTCCTTTCCGCCAGCCGATACGGGCCGACCCAATCAGCCGAGCGAGATAAGCGCATCCACGCAGAACATCGCTATCTCGTCAAACCCCCAGATTACAATGGCGGAGACTATAACGACTATAAGCACGACCGCACAGTTGTTGACCATCTGGGACCTCGTGGGCCAGACGACCTTCTTAAGCTCGCTCTTCATCTCTCTGAACCAGTGAGCTATCCTGCTTCCCGTGCGTTTGAAAAAGTTTCCTTCCTTTTTCTTATCCTTTTTTTTAGGCTCTTCGGGGACATAATCGTGATCGTCCGGAAGTCTGTGCTCTTTGCTAGACATTAATATCCCCCTTCCTACTTCGTCTCGCTGTGCAAGGTGTGCTTGCGGCAGAAGCGACAGTATTTGTTCATCTCCAGCTTGTCCGGAGTGTTCTTCTTGTTCTTCATCGTGTTGTAGTTTCTCTGCTTGCATTCAGTGCATCTGAGCGTGATCTTTACTCGCATGGTATTGCGGCACCTCCTTTATTATCGCACCGGCATCCGGCGCATTGCCTCCCTGAATTGTTGCAGAAGGCATTTTTGCGCGCAAAAATAAGCCTCTCCAACGACAGGTGAAAGAACTATATCACAAAGGCCGGCCAAGGTCAATATTTTTTTGATTTCTTTTACATTATTTCCGCTCTTTTTGCCGGCTTTTCCTGCTTTGGGCTAATCCTTCGCTTTACGTCCGCCCAGATACCCCTCGAGAATAAGCGCCGCGGCTACGGCGTCCACCTTTTCCCTGCGCTTTTTTCCGTACCTGCCGGCTTCGCCGAGTATTCTGTGCGCATCGACCGTGGTAAGACGCTCGTCCCAAAAGACGACCTCGGGGGCGCCCATGGAGCGCAGCTTCTCCGCAAGCCTTTCGCTCTTTTCGGCGCGGGGACCAGCCGTACCGTTCATATTTTTGGGGTATCCCAGAACTATGATCTCGGCGTCTCTCGACTTCGCTTCCTCAAGAATTTTAGCGGCGACGCGGTCGATGCCGTATTCTTTTATAACAAACGCCTCTCCGACCAGCGTGTTCGATATATCGGAAAACGCCAGCCCGGTGCGTGCGTCGCCGAAATCAACCGCCATTATTCTGCCCATAGCGCCACCTCGCAGCCCTTACTATTTCCCCAGCTCTATATTTCTCCTGTATGAAGCGTTCGCGGCTTCCTCAACCAGAGAATACAAGCCCTTTTCGCGGAGCACCTTTACACCCTCGATAGTGGAGCCGCCCGGGGAACAGACCATTTCACACAGCTTTTCCGGCGAAATCCCGGTTTCGAGAACCATCGCGGCCGAGCCAAGCACGGACCTTGCGGCATAAAAAAGAGATGTCTCGGGATCGAGTCCCATCTTGGCTCCTGCATCGGCCAGCGCCTCTATAAACATGTAAGCGTATGCGGGGCTGCAGCTCGCTATCACCGTAGCCTGGTCAAAGTACCTTTCGTCAAGCGTGCGGACTTCGCCGCAGGCCTTCGCCATGGCTGAAAGCTCCTCCATTTCCTCTTCGCCGGCGCTCCCGTCGGTTGCAAGAATCATGAGCCCGCTCCCGATAAGCGCCGGCGTGTTCGGCATTACCCTTATGACGGGCTGCTTTTCTCCCGCGATGCTCCTCAGCTTTGCAATAGTGATTCCGGCCGCGATGGAAACAAGCACCTTGCGCTCGCCTCTCGCCTCCGCCTCGAGAAGCACGGGAACGATAGGCTCCAGAACCGCGGGCAGCACCTGCGGCTTGACGCAGAGAATGATGAACTTCGATTCCTTCGCCGCCCCGGCGTTGTCGGACGTCCAGGAGCAGCCCAGCTCTTTTGCAAGAGCCTCGGCCTTCTCCGGCGCATAATCCGTTATCACTATTTTTTTCGGGTCTATGGCGCGGGCTGCGGCGCGGGCAAAGGCCCCGCCCATATTTCCAGCGCCTATGAAGGCTGCCGTATATTTCATATCGTATTATACCCCTCTTACAGCTTTTCCGATATTATAATCCAAATCAGGGAAAAAAGAAAGATAAATAATGGGAGAGGAAGCGCCGCTCCCTCTCCCGGCCGCATATTATTCTAATTCTTTCCCAGCTCTTTCAGATAATAGGGCAGGGCCCGCTCGAAGCATACTCCGTAGCGCTTTTCCTGCTCCGCCTCGACGGTGAGGGTTATGCACCTGTGAGTATAGTTGACGGCAAGCCTTGTCGCTTCCTCAAGCGTCATTCCGTTCATAAGCCCTCCGAGAAGCGCGCTTCCGAACACGTCCCCCGTTCCGTGGAAATAGCCCTCGACTCGGTCGCAGTCACAATAATGCATCCTGCCGTTGTCCCAGCAGGCAGCCCCGAGCTTGCCCTCATTGAACGATATCCCGGTCAGGACCACCTTTTTCGGCCCGAGCGCCGAGAGCTTCCCGAGAAGGGCCTCGACTTCTCCGCGGGTCAGCTTTTCGCCCTTGTATGGCTCGTCAAGGACAAACGCGGCTTCCGTCAGGTTCGGAACGATTATGTCCGCTTTGGCGCAGAGCTTCGCCATTCCTTTCGCCATTTCCGGCGAGTAAATGGAATAAAGAACGCCGTTGTCCGCCATGACCGGATCGACCAGTATTATGTTGTCGGGCGTCTTGAAGTCGTCGAATAATTTCGCCACGAGGTCTATCTGCTCAAAAGAGCCCAAAAAGCCGCTGTAAAGCGCGTCAAACTTAAGATTGAGCGTTTTCCAGTGCTCCGTGATCGGTACTATGTCCTCGGTAAGGTCCCTGAACGTAAAGCCCTGGAACCCGCCCGTATGGGTGGACAATATAGAAGTGGGCAGCACGCCGCAGTCGACGCCCGCGGCGGATATGATCGGCAGGGCCACGGTAAGCGAGCAGCGCCCCACGCACGAGATGTCGTGGATGGCGAGCGCGCGTTTTTGTCTTTCCATAATTATAAGCCGTCCTTTCGTAATCAGGCAGTTTTGCAGTCTTATCATATACAAAAACTGACTATATTAAAATTGTCAGTTTATGTATTTTTTATGGTGCCAGTTTGCAAAAAAAATCCGGGGGCCCGCACGGAGCCCCCGGTCTGGAATTCTCATCTCTTTACCACGCGGACTATACATTCGAGCTTAGTGCCTCCCACGGTCGCGTAAACGGAAACGGTGCCGGGAGCGACAGCTCTGATGATGCCCTCCGAATCGATTGTCGCAACGGAGCTGCTGCCGCCGCTGAAAACAGGCGTAGACGAAGTCCCGTTCACCTTGAGCGTGAATGTTTCTTTTGACGAAGCGTCAAGCGTGATGTCCGTACGGTTCAAGGTAAGTCCGCTCGAAGCCCCGCCGCTCTCCGAACCGCCAGAACCCGATCCCGAAACAGTTCCGGAACCTACGACGCGTACCATGCAGGAGGCCTTGACTCCGCCGGCTTCCGCGGTAATTGTCGTGGTGCCGGCGCTCACGGCGGTAACGCGGCCGTCCGAGCTCACCTTGGCTATTTTAGGATCTTCAGAGGACCAGTTTACGATCTGAGAGGCGTTGGACGGGAGCACCGTCGCGCCAAGAACCCAGGTTTCGCCTATCTTTGTCAGTGTAAAGTCCTGCCTTGTCAGCACTATGGAGGTTACCTTTACTGACGGAGCCGGAGTCACGGCCGGGATCGGAGCCTCCGTGGATGCTGGCGTCTGCGTCGGCGCCGCGCTCTGCCTGGGAGTGCTGGTCGCGGTCGTCTTCGCCGATGGCGTAGGCGTCGCCTTGGGCTTCACCGAGCTTATGTTTTTCAAAACAAGTATTGCTACCGCAACAATAATTATTATAAGCAGAATAGAGGCCGCGACGATCTTCCACCTGTTGTCGCCGCCGCCGGAGCTCTTTCCGCTCCTTCTTTTTCTTGCGCCGCAGTATGGGCATCTGCCCCTCGCGGCCGAATATCTCCTGTCACAGCGTCCGCATTTCACTTCCCCGAAAAGACCCATAAAGCGTTCCTCCGTAGAAATATACTCATTTATAATATAATACCCTTTTTTACAGATTTCGTCAACCGCAATATGCCTTTTTCGATGCATGACATACAAAAAGTAATTTTTAGGCCTTATTTGAGGCCACAAACATGTTGACAAATGCGACTCCTCATGCTAGAATATCCGTTGTCGCTACGGCGGCGCATCCGCAGAAAACGGGGGCCTTTAGCTCAGCTGGTCAGAGCAACCGGCTCATAACCGGTCGGTCCGGGGTTCGAATCCCTGAAGGCCCACCACTTTTTAACAGGCGAACGGTTCATTCTGTTCGCTCCCTGTTTTTATCGTCTTTACGGACATATCGCTTCGCAGCGCATTGATGTGGTGCGGAGCTTTTAATATAGGGGTATAGCTCAGCTGGTAGAGCAGCGGTCTCCAAAACCGCGTGCCGAGGGTTCAAGTCCTTCTGCCCCTGCCAAATAAAAACCCTGTATTTTCAATGGATACAGGGCTTTTTTATGCTTATTTTTAGCCTGTTTTCC
>JAJUGN010000030.1 GCA_029265975.1 Clostridiales bacterium | reverse complement strand
GAAACGGCTAAACAGAAGATCGAGGCCGCAGGCGGGAAGGCTGAGGTGGTGTAAAGTGTTTCAGACCTTTCGCAACGCTTGGAAAATTGAAGAGCAGCGCAGGAAAATAATCTTTACACTTTTCATTATGCTTATTTACCGGGTCGGAAACTCAGTGCCGGTACCCTATATAAACACGGATCTTCTTCAGCAGTACTTCAAAACCCTTTCGAATACTGTGCTCGGGCTTTACAACGTGATGTCCGGAAGCGCATTCTCAAGGGCTACGATATTTGCGCTCTCCATACAGCCCTATATCAACGCCTCGATTATCATCAATCTTCTTACCATAGCCATTCCGGCGCTTGAGCGCCTTCAGAAGGAAGGCGGGGAGGAAGGAAGAAAGAAGATCGAGAGCATTACCCGCTATTCGACCGTTGTAATAGGACTTATTCAGGGGCTCGCTTATTATTTCATGATCAGGCGCGCCAACCTTCTTATTTCCGACGGCGTCTGGGAAGGAATAGTAATAGTCATTACCTTCACGGCCGGCTCCGCCCTGCTTATGTGGCTAGGCGAGCAGATTACCGAGTTCGGAATCGGAAACGGAATTTCGATAATCCTTTTCGTAAGCATCGTGTCCCGCTTCCCGACTGAGGCGATACAGATGTTCACGAGCATCAAGTCCGGCTCGCTCTCTATCATAGCCGCTGTCGGAATCGTGATCGGAATACTTGCCATCATAGCTCTCATAGTATTCGTAACCAATTCCGAACGCAGGATTCCGATACAGTATTCGAAGAGAGTCGTGGGCAGAAAGCTCTACGGCGGACAGAACACCCATTTGCCGATAAAGGTAAACATGACGGGCGTAATCCCGATCATTTTCGCGCAGTCCATTGCCTCGCTCCCGGCGACGATAGCCGCGTTCTTCACGCCTGATTCCTCATCGTTCTGGGGCAAGTTCCTGAAGGCCTTCGATACGACTTCCGTCACCTATATGGTGATTTACTTCCTGCTCATAATAGGCTTCAGCTACTTCTACGCGACCATCCAGTTCAACCCGGTCGAGGTTTCGAACAACCTTAAGAAGAACGGCGGATTCATTCCCGGCTTCCGCGCCGGAAAACCGACGAGCGAATTCATATCCAAGGTGCTCGGAAAGATAACGCTCTTCGGAGCCATCTATCTCGGAATTATCGCATTGATGCCGCTCATATTCAGCAGCGTAACGCACCTCACGGGCATAGCTCTCGGAGGCACGTCCATCGTTATCGTCGTGGGCGTCGCGCTTGAGACCGTGAAGGGCATGGAGGCTCAGATGCTCATGCGTCACTACAAGGGCTTCCTTGAATAAACTGTAAGGTAGTGATTTCGTGAACCTTATACTGCTTGGGGCTCCCGGAGCCGGCAAAGGCACGCAAGTTGAGTTTTTGACGAAGGAGCGAGGGATTCCCGCCATTTCGACCGGGAATATTCTCAGAGCCGCAATCAAAGACGGCACGCCAATCGGCCTTGAAGCCAAAAAATATGTTGAAGCCGGAAAGCTTGTTCCGGACGAAGTGATAATCGGAGTCATCAAGGAAAGGCTCTCGCAGAAGGACTGCGAAAACGGGTTTATCCTTGACGGAGTGCCGAGAACCATTCCTCAGGCGGAGGCCCTCGAGAAGGCGGGCGTTAAAATAGATGCGGCCGTTCTTATCGATATCGCGGATTCGCTTATCGAGGAAAGAATGGTCGGAAGACGCACCTGCCTGAAATGCGGGGCCACCTACCATGTCACAAACCGTCCTCCCAGGGTCGAAATGGTTTGCGACTCATGCGGCTCTCAGCTCGTCATACGCAAGGACGACGAGCCCGAGACTGTAAAGGCAAGACTCAGAGTCTACCACGAGGAGACCGAGCCCCTTATCGGGTTTTATAAATCAAGAGGAAAGCTGTTCGTGGTCGACGGCACCGGCACTCCCGAGCGCACCTGCGAGCTGATCAGGTCGGTTTTGGAGAAGATATAGTGATTCAGGTCAAATCCGAAAGGGAGATTGAGCTGATGCGCAGGGCCTGCGCCGTTACCGCGGCATCCCGTGCTCTTGCAGGGGAGATGATAGCGCAGGGAATGCTCACAGAGGAGATCGACAGGGCCGTGCACGATTTCATGCGTCAGCATGGGGCGGTGCCATCCTTCCTGAACTACAACGGATACCCGAAAAGCGTGTGCATTTCCGTCAACGAGGAGGTCATACACGGGATACCGGGTAAGCGGAAGCTGAAGGAAGGCGATATAGTCAGCGTCGACGTGGGAGCCTTTTTGAACGGGTTTCACGGAGACTGCGCGGACACCTTTGCGGTAGGCAGGATCGATGAAAACGCGAAAAAGCTCATCGAGGTCACCCGCCAAAGCTTTTTTGAGGGCATAAAGTTTGCAAGGCCCGGATACAGGGTGTCCGATATTTCTCACGCAATACAGGCTTACGCCGAGAGCTTCGGCTTTTCCGTCGTGAGAGAGTACGTCGGTCACGGGGTCGGCGCCAGGCTCCATGAGGATCCCGAGATTCCGAATTACGGCGAACCGGGCCACGGTCCCCGTCTCATTCCCGGCATGACGATAGCGATAGAGCCCATGATAAACATGGGAAGGCCGCAGATTCGCGTGCTGAACGACGGCTGGACCGTTGTGACCGCCGACGCCAGACCTTCCGCCCACTATGAGAACACCGTTCTGATAACCAGGGACGAACCGGAAATTCTCACGGTTTTTCACGGTGCAGGCTGATGGAGCTGGAAATATCAAACATTGTAATCTCCCTTAAGGGAAGGGATAAGGGCGGACTGTTTTTTGTTACGCAGGCTGACGACAGGTACGTCGGGCTTGCCGACGGAAAAAGCAGAAAGCTGAAGAAGCCCAAGCGCAAGAGTAAAGCGCATGTCCGCTTTGTCTCGGACTGTGCGCCGGAAATTGCCTCGGGGATAAGAAACGGTAAGTTATCAGACAAAGCTATCAGAAAGGCGCTGGCAAGATACAGGTCCGGCGCGGAAATCGAGAAGGAGGGACGTACGTTTGGCAAAAGATGATGTAATCGAGCTGGAAGGAAGGGTAGTCGAATCGCTGCCTAACACGATGTTTATGGTCGATATCGGCAACGGACATACGATTCTGGCGCATATTTCCGGCAAGCTCAGAATGAATTTTATTCGTATTTTACCGGGAGATAAGGTTACAGTTCAGATGTCGCCGTATGACCTGACGCGCGGACGGATAACTTGGAGAAGTAAGTGAGCACGGGCGGAAACCCGCCTGTGACGATGACAGCTAAACGGAGGTTGCTCATATGAAAGTCAGACCCTCGGTCAAGCCGATGTGCGAAAAATGCAAGATCATAAAGCGCAAGGGCAAGGTTATGGTCATCTGCGAAAACCCGAAACATAAGCAGAGACAAGGCTAATTTTTGTAGGGCCGTGTGGAAATGCGGCCGGACACACAGGTAAAATGGATCGGCCGTAGTTCGGTACGGCCCTACACAGTCATTTAAGGCTTCGGGATATTATCCCGCACCGGTTTCAGCGGGCATATTTCCGCCCGTGCTTCGTAGACTCACTTGCGAATACGTTGGGTATTGGCTGCGCAACAGCAATTTTGCCCGCCGGGACGAAAACAGCTTCGTCAAAAACGCTTTCCATCCGTAGGGAGGGAATTTGCGGCCGGTTTTACGGGAAAGCAGCTCCGCCCGCCGGACGGCAGGGACAGATCGGTGAAATGCGCCTAAAAGGGCGGACAGCAGGCGATGCGGGCAGAGCCCCGACGCCTTAAATCAAACGAAAGGAATGATTAAAAAGTATGGCGAGAATTTCCGGCGTAGATTTGCCGAAGGACAAAAGGATAGAGATCGGTCTCACATATGTCTACGGCATTGGCCAGAAAAGAGCAAGGGACATACTCGCGGCGACAGGCATCAATCCGGATACCAGAGTAAAGGATCTTACAGAAGTTGAAGAGGCGCTGCTGCGCGAATGCATAGACAAGAACTATGTCGTCGAAGGCGATTTAAGAAGACAGGTCGCTCTTGACATAAAGAGGCTCACGGAGATAGGCTGCTACCGGGGTTTGAGGCACAGGAAGGGCCTGCCAGTAAGGGGTCAGCGCAGCAAGACCAACGCGCGCACGCGCAAGGGTCCGAAGAGAACCATTGCCAACAAGAAGAAATAAGGAGGGATATGTAAATGGCTGTTGCAAAGAACGCAAAGCAGCGCGTCAGAACCAAAAGACGCGAGCGCAAGAATATTGAAAAAGGCGCGGTGCATATCCGGTCCTCGTTCAATAACACTATGGTCACCGTCACCGACACAAACGGAAACGCGATTTCATGGGCCTCCTCCGGCGGCATGGGCTTCCGCGGAAGCAGAAAGTCAACGCCGTTTGCCGCGCAGACCGCGGCGGAAACCGCCGCTAAGGCTGCCATGGAACACGGCCTTAAGACGGTTGAAGTCTATGTCAAAGGTCCCGGCGCGGGGCGCGAAGCCGCCATCCGGGCGCTCCAGTCCGTCGGCCTCGACGTCACGATGATCAAGGACGTAACGCCAATCCCGCACAACGGCTGCCGTCCGCCCAAAAGACGCCGCGTTTAAGGAGGATAAAACAGTATGGCAAGATATACAGACGCAGTATGCCGCCTTTGCCGCAGAGAGGGCCAGAAGCTTTTTCTGAAGGGCGACAGATGCTATACGGATAAGTGCTCGGTCGGGCGCCGCGCATACGCCCCGGGCCAGCACGGCCAGGGCAGGTCCAAGGTGTCGGAATACGGCTCCCAGCTCCGCGAGAAGCAGAAGGCCAGAAGATATTACGGCGTTCTGGAGAGCCAGTTCAAGGGATACTTTGAGCTCGCTTCCAAGAGAAAGGGTCAGACAGGCGAAAATCTCCTCAGCATACTTGAAAGCCGCCTTGACAACGTCGTTTACAGGCTCGGCTTCGCCATGTCGCGCGCTGAGGCGAGACAGCTTGTTCGCCACGGCCATTTCACCGTGAACGGGCACAAGGTGAACATTCCGTCTTATCTTGTAAAAACCGGCGAGGTCATTACCCTTAAGGAAACCTCGAGGGATCTTGAAAAGATAAAGTCATCAATAGAGACGAACTCTTTCCGTCAGCCTCCGAAGTGGCTTGATTTTGACAAGAATACGCTCACTGCGAGGGTGGTCGCGCTTCCTTCCAAGGAAGACATAGACCTGCCTATTGAGGAGCACCTTATCGTTGAGCTCTATTCCAAATAAGATACAAGTCCTCGTTATTGGTAGGCTGAAAAAATATGCGTATCTCGAATACGCACACAGGAGGAGGGTATCAGATTTATGGTAGAAATAGAAAAGCCCCGCATCGAATGTTTTGAAACCCCCGGCGACGAATCCTACGGCAAATATGTCGTTGAACCGCTGGAGCGCGGGTATGGCACAACTTTGGGTAACTCGCTTCGAAGGATACTTTTGTCCTCTTTGCCGGGAACTGCGGTGACCTCGATAAAGATCGCCGGAGTGTCCCATGAGTTTTCAACGATACCAGGGGTCAAGGAAGACGTAACGGAGATCGTCCTGAACGTGAAGGGCATAATCGCAAGGCTCCACTCTGAAGGGACAAAAACCGTTCACATTGAGGCCAGCGGAGAATGCGAGGTCAAGGCCGGCGATATTAAAACCGACAGCGAGGTTGAAATATTGAATCCCGACCTCCATATAGCGACGCTTGGACCTGATGCCAGTCTAAATATGGAGCTCACGCTAGGCACGGGACGCGGCTATGTCCCGGCGGAGCGCAACAAGCCGCAGCAGGCCGTTATAGGCGTTATTCCGGTCGATTCGGTCTATACGCCCGTTCACAAGGTGAATTACACGGTCGAAAATACGCGCGTAGGCAACATGACGGATTTTGACAAGCTGACGATAGAGGTCTGGACAAACAAGACCATCTCGGCGCGCGACGCCATATCGCTCGGCGCGAAAATACTCTGCGACCACATCGCGCTGTTCACAAATCTTAGCGAAACCGTGGGCAGCCGCTCCACGGTGGTGGAAAAGGCGGAAACTCAGCGCGACAAGGTGCTCGAGATGACGATTGAGGAAATGGACCTCAGCGTGCGAAGCTTTAACTGCCTGAAGCGCGCAAATATAAACACGGTAGAGGATCTCATAAGCAAGACCGAGGACGAAATGATAAAGGTCAGGAACCTCGGCCGCAAGTCGCTCGAAGAGGTCATCAACAAGCTCGCTATGATGGGGTTGTCCCTGGCCAGCGATGACAACAACAATAACTAAACTCTTTACGAGGAGGAAAATAAAATGCCCGGTACACGGAAACTCGGAAAGACGACCGATCAGCGCATGGCCATGCTAAGACAGCAGGTTACCGCGCTTCTCGAAAACGGCCGTATTGAAACGACCATAACGAGAGCAAAGGAGATCGCTCCTCTTACCGAGAAAATGATAACCCTTGGAAAGACAAACACACTTGCTTCACGCCGCCAGGCACTGGCGTTTATTACCAAGGAAGATGTGGTCACCAAGGTGTATTCCGAGATCGCACCGAAGTATTCGGAGCGCAACGGCGGCTACACGCGCATAACAAGAATCGGACCCCGCAGAGGCGACGCCGCGGAGATGGCCGTAATCGAACTGGTGTAAGAGCAAAAGAACCGTACGATAAAGTACGGTTCTTTTAGACTGTCAAAAAAGCCCAAAGGGCTTTTTTGACAAGGGGCTTAATGACGGACGCTCTGCCGCGCCCGTCATGAGAGGTGTCGTTTCCGACGTACACGCCGCCGGAAATGACAGATTTGGCTTTTTTCCGCCATTCGTGGCGGAAATTCTGCAAAGCTTTTTTGCTGTAAACAAGTTCTTTGACAAGCTGAAAAGAACCGTACATAAAGTACGGTTCTTTTGGATTTGCTGCAGATTTTCGGATATTTCACCCGAATTACTCAAAAAATAGATAAAAGGGGGAATAAAAATGAAAATGACGCAGCGCGAATACGGGGAATATATAAAGAAAATGTCCCCGAATTCCAAAATGACGGCTAATCTTGTAAAGGCCTTTGTCAGCGGAGGTCTTATATGCACAATAGGCCAAGGCATACTCAATCTTTTTAAGTATTACGGACTCGACCCGGAAAGCGCCGGGGCAGCCACCTCGGTGACATTGGTATTTCTCGGGGCGCTTCTCACCGGAATAGGCATATATGACAAAATAGCAAAGTTTTCAGGGGCGGGCACGCTGGTTCCGATAACGGGCTTTGCCAACTCAATAGTATCGCCTGCGCTGGAGTTTAAGAGCGAAGGCTTTGTAATGGGCATGAGCGCCAAAATGTTCGTGATAGCCGGCCCCGTCCTTGTTTTCGGCGTTGCCGCCTCTGTGGTTTACGGCATTTTCTACGCCATACTGAAATAATAAGGCAGGGTATCCGCAATTAATTATTAAACGAGGGGCGGCACAAAGCCCGCCCCTCGTTTCAGACTGTCGAAAAAGCCCAAAGGGCTTTTTCGACAAGGGGGCTGCATGACGGCCGCTCTGCCGCGCCCGTCATGAGAGGTGTCATTTCCGACGTACACGCCGCCGGAAATGACAGATTTGACTTTGTTTCCGCCATTCGTGGCGGAAATTCTGCGAAGCTTTTTTGCTGTAAATGTAAACAAGTCGTTCGACACGCTTCAAGGGGGTATCCGATACCCCCTTGATACGCGGACGAAGCCGCGATACCCCCCGGACGCGCACATTTGCGCGGGATAGTGTATTTTTCCGACGTGCATGCCGCCGGAAAAATAGTTTTTTATTGATTTATGCTTCTAGGCTGGAGGTTTTTTGACAGTATTAAACGAGGGGCGGCTCAAAGCCCGCCCCTCGTTTTAATTTATCCGTTAAGAACCTGCAACGCTTCTTCGCGGTAGGAATCCATCAGGTAAGGTATCTTAGTGACCTTTGCGCATTCCTCGGTAAGGGACATGAGGTCTTTTCTGCTTAATACGGAGGTGTTGAAGCATCTGGCCCCCGCCATAAGCTGCTGAAGACCGACCTTGATCTTGTCCGAGTAGCTGTATATGCCGATTGCGCCCAGCGGTATTTTGTCTATCTCGTCGGCGCCCACAATATCCTTGACCTTTTCATAGCAGACGAAGATTTCTTCCTTGGTTGTCCCGAATTCGCTCACGGTCTTGGGCAGGTCGCCGTCCTTCATCCACTGCTCGATGTTTTTGCCGACCATGCCGGGGATCATGAGTGCCCTGCCCATGCAGACCGCCTTTACATAGGGAGCTCCCAGAGCCAGCGCCTTGAAAACGCCGTCTTCGGAGCTGAAGCCGCCCGCGAAGGCAAGATCGGGCACTCTCGCGCCCTTGGCGTTCAGTATCTCCGCAAACTCATATGCCGCCGAGTGCAGATATATGGAGGGCATGCCCCATTCCTCCATCATGCGCCAGGGGCTCATTCCGGTTCCGCCGGAAGCGCCGTCTATTGTGAGAAGGTCGATTTTTGCGTTGGAGGACCACTTGAGAGCCATCGCAAGCTCGCGGAGCCCGTAGGCGCCTGTCTTAAGCGTGATGCGCTTGAAGCCGAGCTTCCTCAGCCTTTCGACCTCGGCGTAGAAGCTCTCCTCGTCTATGAAGCCGAGGCGGCTGTGCCTCTCGAATTCCTTTATGGCGCCGTCCTTGAACGCCTTCTGGTTGACGGGGTCGGAGGGGTCGGGAGTAACGATGTAGCCCCTCTTCTGGAGCTCGAGAGCCCTCTCAAGCGAGGCGACCTTTATCTCGCCGCCTATGCACTTTGCGCCCTGGCCCCATTTCAGCTCGATGGTCTCGATACCGTGCTTGTTGATGATATATTCTGCAACGCCGAGCCTCGTGTCTTCAACGTTCATCTGGATAAGGATTTCTCCGTAGCCCCTGTAATATTTCTTGTAAGCGGCTATGCGCCTGTCCATATCCGGGGCCTCGACGACCTTGTTGTTTTTATCCAGAACGAGCTTCGGGTCTATTCCGCATACGTTCTCGCCGCATACTATGGTCACGCCTGAGATTGCGGCGCCTACCGCAAAATGCTCCCAGTTCTTTCTTGCAATCTCGGTGGAGCCGAGGGCGCCGGTGAATATCGGCACGGTCATCTTGACCTTCTTGTCCCAGCCGTACTCGCACTCCGTGGATACGTTCGGGAACCTTGCGGTGTCAGGGTTGGCCTCTACTCCGGCGGGCAGCCCCTTGGCGCCCAAAGCGTAGCCGTGAATGTTCAGGTGGGAATAATCGACGGGGTAGTCCTTGTCGCCGCCGGCGGTAACATCTCCGAAGGGACCCGGATAAATGAGCTCTCTTCCTCTGAAAGTGGCCTTGAAAACCTCACAGTTTCCCTTGCAGCCGTCGATGCATCTGGAGCACAGACCGCTGGACGGGACGACGTTTCTGGAACGGTTTGCGGACCTTGTGGCGTCATTGCCATTGGGTTGTTGCAGATTCATTTTGTCCTCCTTAATTATTCACACGCCATTGTGTGTATATTTGTTTCCGTAAGAGCCGTTGCTTACAGAGCCGGATAATTATACACCAAAAGGCGGAAAAAGTAAATGGAGTGTTGTAAAAAATAAAGAATTTTGTAATATATTCGCCGCTTTTTTTGTCACATTAATATGATTCGGGCTGCCTCCGAAAATGGAAACAGCCCGAAAAAAACAAACGCAGTTTTACAGGTTGAGAGATATGTTTTCGACTCCGTTCTGCTCGAACTCCTCGATGTATTCATCGATGCGGTTTGCGAGCTCGTCGAAGTTTTCCTGGCTTATAGGCTCAAAGTTCATATCCCTGCGCGCGAGCTCCTCCGCAAGGATTTCGTAAAATACCGTGTCCTCGTAATCCATTATGGCTTCGTGTATGCCGCCCTCCGAAAAAGCCCTTGAAGGCAGCACCACGCCGTCCTTGACCTCGAAAAGCTTGCGCATGCCGTTGGCGGCGCAGTAAGAGAAAATCTTTGATTCGACCTCGTCATATTCGGTGATACGATCCTGCCCGCGGGTGGAATTGAGTATCCAGTTGCCGATATACACCATGTCAAGAAGGCGGCGAAATTCTTTATCAGTCAATTCGATGTTCATAACGAGACCTCCCTGCTTAAGGATTGAATATGCATTCGCTATTACACACTATATTATAGCGCATAAGGGAAAAAAATTCTACATATTATTTTTTGGAGCATATTAAAAAATATTTAATCATATTTTTATGATCCAAGTATGTATAAAAATTGCTTGTTTTATTTTGCCATTTGAGGTAAGATAAAAGTTATACGATAATAGGAGGAAAAACCGTGGATAATCGGCCCGTAGGGGTTTTTGATTCGGGACTGGGAGGTCTTACGGCCGTCCGTCAGCTCATGGAGGTGCTCCCGAACGAGGACATAATCTACCTTGGAGATACCGGCCGCGTGCCTTACGGCGGCCGTTCGAAAGATACGATAGTAAAATACGCAAAGCAGGACATGGCGTTTCTTACAAGCTTCGACATAAAGGCGATAGTCGTTGCCTGCGGAACGGTCAGCACCGTGGCTTTCGGTGAAATAGAGGGTAAATATGGGGTGCCAATAATCGGAGTGGTGGCCCCGGCGGTAAAAAAGGCTGTGGAGGCGACAAAAAACAGAAAGATAGGGCTCATAGGCACGGTGGCGTCCATAAACAGCAAAGCTTATGAGAAACTGATTCTGGAGAGCATGCCAGAGGCCGAGATATACTCAACGGCCTGCCCGCTTCTGGTTCCGCTGGTTGAAAACGGGCGCATAAACCGCGGCGACATAATGATAGAAACCGCGGTGCGCGAGTACCTAGAGCCAATAAAGGCCATGGGCGTTGACACTCTGATACTCGGATGCACGCATTATCCCCTTCTGAACGACGTGATCGGGCACTATATGGGGGATGGCGTAAGTCTGGTGAGCCCGGGAGCCGAGACGGCTTATTATGTCAAGCGCCTGCTTGAGGAAAGGGATATTTCCGCCGAGCGCGGGCACAATGCTAAATACCGCTATTATGTGACGGACAGCGTCGACGGTTTTTCGGGCGCCGCGTCAATGTTTTTAAGCAAGGATGTAAGCGGAGAGGTGCGCAAGGTCGACCTCAGCGTTTACGAAGACTGAAGAGGGAACAGATGGAAGACAAAGATGTTATAATATCTATAAAAGGCTCCCAGACCTCCGAGGACGACAACGATTACTACGAGTTTGTCACGGACGGGACCTACAGGTTTGACGACTCCGTTTGCGAGTTTACTTACATGGAGAGCGAGCTCACCGGTCTTGAGGGGACAAAAACCACCTTCCGCATAGACGACAAGCAGGTAAGGCTGACCCGCGAGGGAAGCGTGAATTCGCAGATGATATTTGAAAGCGGAAAGAAGCACTATTTCTTGTATGAAACACCCTACGGCGCCGCGACGCTGGGCATACGCACCCACAAAATAAAATCGGGCCTTAACGAGCACGGGGGCGACATAGAGCTCTCCTATGCGGTGGACGTCGACAGCGTTATGCTGGGGAAAAACGATTTCAAGATAAATATACGGGAAGCGTAGGAACCAAAGATGGCAAATCTTATTGAAAAGGCAAAGAATCAGATAGATGAAATTGTGAGAAAGGCGTATGCAGCCGCAGCTCTCAAGGGAGAGCTTCCCGGAGGAGCGGAGCTGACGGGAACCGTCGAGATACCCAAGGATTCCGCGCTGGGAGACTACGCCTGCTCTTATGCCATGGCAGCGGCAAAAACCATGAAGCTGCCGCCCAGGAGGATTGCGGAAGCCCTGCTGAAGGAAATGGATCTCTCCGGCAGCTATTTCGCGAATGCCGAGGCCGCGGGAGCCGGGTTTATAAACTTCCGCCTTTCCGACAAGTGGTACGCCGAGGTGCTGGCCGCCGTTCAGGCGGAGGGCGAGGACTACGGGAGGGCCGATAAAAAAACCGGCGAGCGCGTGATGGTGGAATTCGTTTCGGCGAACCCCACGGGCCCGATGACAATAGGCAATGCGCGCGGCGGGGTTTTGGGCGACTCTCTTGCCTCTGTTCTCGACAGAGCGGGCTGCAGCGTGTGGCGCGAATTCTATGTGAACGACGCCGGGAATCAGGTGGAGCTTTTCGGACGCTCGATAGAGGCCAGGTATCTGCAGATAGTTGAGGGAGAGGACGCCGTGCCGTTCCCAGAGGACGGATATCACGGAGAGGATATCAAAGAGCTCGCGCGGATGCTGTATGAAAAATACGGAGATTCCTACGCGGAAAAAGACGGGGAGGAAAGAAGGCGGGCCTTCGTCGGCTTTGCGCTTCCATATAACATAGCGCTGATGAAAAAGCACCTTGAGCGCTATCGCATCAGGTTCGACAGCTGGTTTCTGGAGAGCGAGCTCCACAAGAGCGGCTATGTAGAGGAAACTGTTAGGCTGCTTGAGGAAAACGGCTACACCTATGAAAAGGACGGAGCAGTCTGGCTCAGGAATACCGATTTCGGAGCCGACAAAGACGAGGTTCTGCGCCGCTCAAACGGCTTTTATACCTATTACGCGGTTGATATAGCCTATCACAGGAATAAATTCATTGAGCGCGGCTTTGACCGCGTGATAGACATATGGGGCGCAGATCACCACGGGCACTCTATACGCTTCAAGGCGACGATGTCGGCTCCAGCCCTCGGCATAGACAGCTCGAAGCTGGATTTCCTGATAATGCAGATGGTAAGGCTGACTCGGGACGGCGAAACCATAAAGGTTTCAAAGCGGACGGGAAAGGCCATTACCCTAAACGATCTCCTCGACGAGATTTCAGTTGACGCCTGCCGGTTTTTCTTCAACGCGAGGCCGGACACGCACCTAGAATTCGATATGGGACTTGCCGTCCGGCAGGACAGCGAAAACCCGGTTTACTATGTTCAGTACGCTCACGCCAGGATATGCAGCCTTATTGCCGCGCTGGAGGCCGAGGGCATCACGGTCCCGGACTGCAGGGATATCGACGTTTCAAATATCTCCACGGGCTTTGAGCAGGAGCTGATAAAGCAGATAGCGCTGCTGCCGGAGGAGATAAGGCTTGCTGCGCGCGATTACGATCCCTCAAGGATAAACCGATATGTAATAGAGCTTGCCGCGAGGTTCCACCGTTTTTACAATGCAAACCGCATAAAGGGCGAGACTCCGGAGGTGCAGTCCGCAAGGCTGAAGCTTGCGGATGCCACAAGGCGCGTAATAGCGAACAGCCTCAATATTTTGGGGGTTACGGCGCCAGAGAAGATGTAATAGGCTTTTTAAGATTTCAGAAAGGAGTGCGGAATGGAGCTTTTTGAAAAACTTCCTCTGATTTTGGACGGGGCGACCGGCTCCGAGATGATGAAATACGGCTACTCGATGGGAAGCAGCCTTGAAAAGTGGATATTGGAGCATCCTGAGCGCCTGAAGGAGCTTCAGAGCGGCTATATCGACGCCGGCTCCGGCGCGGTTTATGCCCCGACCTTCGGCGCCAACCGCGTTCTGCTCAAAAAGTACGGGCTTGGCGGCTCGGTGCGCGAAATAAACCTTCGCCTAGCCGGGCTTTCACTCGAAGTTTCTGGCGGGCGCGTTCCGGTCGGAGGCGACATAGCGCCCGCGGGCGAGGCTCTGGAGCCTTTCGGAGACGTGAAGTTTGAGGAGCTTGTCTATGTCTATTCGGAGCAGGTCGAAGCCCTTGAGGAGGCCGGCGTAGCCTTTTACGCAGTCGAGACACAGCTTTCCGGCGAAGAGGCGAAGGCCGCGGTGACGGCGATAAGGCAAAGCTCCAAAAAGCCGGTATTTGTCAGCTTTACATGCACCGAAAGCGGGAAATCCTATTACGGCGAGGATTTCACAGAGCTTCTTTCAATGTTCGAGGAGCTGGGGGCTTCGGCCTTCGGCGTCAACTGCTGCGGCGATTTCGGCCTTATAAAGCGCCTTGTGAAGGAGATGAAGGCGGAGGCTAAAATACCCATCTTGGTCAAACCCAACGCGGGAAAGCCTGTTGTTACCGACGGCAGGCCGGTTTATAATCTTGCTCCTGAAGAGTTTGCAAAGCAGATGCTCGAGATTAAAAACCTGGGGGCAGGGCTTTTGGGAGGCTGCTGCGGCACCGGCAAAGACCATATTTCCGCGCTTGCCGCTGCAATAAAATAATGCCCGAGTCGAAAAATTGTGAAAAATTTTAATTTTTAAGGGAAAAAATTGAAATTTTTGCAAAATAGGCAGAAAATTACATTCTCTGCTTGACAAAAAATTGAAATATGCTATAATTGCCACTAGATATAGAAAAACAAGGGGGTATGAGACCCTTGAATATATATTACGGAGGATTAAGTATGAAATCGACAGGTATTGTCAGAAGGGTGGACGAGCTTGGGCGCATTGTTTTGCCGATAGAGCTGCGCCGTACGCTGGACATTGCGGAGAAGGACGCGTTGGAGATATACGTCGAGGAGTCTTCAATAGTACTTAAAAAGTATGAGCCGGCCTGCATTTTCTGCGACAGCGCAAAGAATGTTTCGTCCTACAAGGGTAAGAACATTTGTGCGGAATGCTTAAAAGAGCTTAAGGCATAAAGTACCCGGAAAAAAGCGGCGGAGAAGAGAGGTCTCCGCCGCTTTTTTATTTGCTTCTTTTTTTCGCAGCCCGTTTAGGCGCGGGTTTGAAATGCGCTTTGCCCGCCAGTCTTACGAGACAGTCCTTTCCGTAGCCTATTAAGTCCTCGCGCCTCGAGGCTTTAAGGGCTTCCATTACCAGCTTTCTGTTTTCCGGACGCGCCCACTGGAGCATCGCCCTCTGGAGGGCTTTATCGTGGGAGGTTTTTGCGACATAAACCGGCTTCATGGTTCTAGGGTCTATCCCGGTATAGTACATCGCTGTGGAGAGCGTTCCGGGCGTAGGATAGAAGTCCTGCACCTGCTCGGGCTGACGGCCGTTTCTGTGGAGATATTCGGCAAGCTTTACGGCGTCTTTGAGCGTGCAGCCGGGGTGCGAAGACATGAGATAAGGCACGACGTACTGCTCCTTGCCGTACTTTTCGTTAAGGCCGCGGTATTTTTCCAGAAAACGCTCATATGCCCCGATGTGTGGCTTGCCCATGTAATCGAGAACGCGGTCGACGCAATGCTCCGGCGCAACCTTGAGCTGGCCGCTTATATGATGCCTTACGAGCTCCGGGAAAAATTCGCCCCTTTTATCCAGAAGCATGTAATCATATCTTATGCCGGAACGGACGAAAACCTTTTTTACTCCCTTGATTTCTCTAAGCTTCCGCAAAAGCCCGAGAAAATCGGCGTGGTCGGCATCCAGGTTTTTGCATGGACTGGGAGCGAGGCAGGCCTTATCTCTGCAGGCCCCGTTTTTTAGCTGCCGCGCGCAGGCTGGGCGCCTGAAATTTGCCGTCGGACCTCCCACGTCGTGCACATAGCCCTTGAATTCGGGGTGGCTTAAAAAACCCTTAACCTCGTTTATAACGGATTCATGGCTGCGCGAGGTAACTATTCTGCCCTGGTGGAAGGCAAGGGAGCAGAAGCTGCACGCGCCGAAGCAGCCCCGGTTGTGAATGACGGAGAAACGCACTTCTTCTATTGCCGGGACTCCGCCCATGTCGTTGTAAGCGGGGTGCGCCTCGCGCATAAACGGCAGAGCCGCAAGCCTGTCGAGCTCCGCGGTGTCTAGAGGCATCTGAGGGGGATTTACGATAAGAAATTTATCGCCGTGACGCTGAATAACGGCCCTGCCTCTCACGGGATCGTGCTCATCATACTGTATTTTCGTCGCCGAGGCGTAATCAATTTTGCTCTCGCGCACATCCTCGCAGGACGGGCACTCAACAAAAGGAAAGGCACAGGCGCCTTTGTCCGAGACCAGAACCGTGGTGCCCCTGATATCCGTGATTTCGGAAACAGGGGTTCCGTTTTTAAGCCGGTTTGCGATTTCAAGCGTGGCGCGCTCACCCATTCCGTATACCAATATGTCAGCCTTGGAGTCCACAAGAACGCTGCGTCTGACCTTGTTGTCCCAGTAATCATAGTGGGCGAATCGCCTCAGCGAGGCCTCGAGCCCGCCTATTATGACGGGCAGTCCGGGAAACGCCTCCTTCGCCCGGTTAGCGTAGACTATGGAGGCGCGGTCGGGGCGAAGCCCGGCCTTCTTGCCTGGGCTGTAAAAATCCTCGCTACGGCGCTTTTTTGCGGCAGTATAGTGCGCAACCATCGAATCGAGGTTTCCCGCCGATAAAAAAACTCCCAGACGCGGCCTGCCGAGCGTTTTGAAGGCCCTCGTGCTGCGCCATTCCGGCTGTGAAAGCAGCGCCACGCGAAACCCCTCCGCCTCGAGCAGCCGCCCTATAAGGGGGGTGCCGAAGGATGGGTGGTCCACATAGGCGTCGCCTGTTATGAGAAGAAAATCGTATTCCTCCCATCCGCGCCCGGACATATCGGCGCGGCTTACGGGAAGAAAGCTGTTTTTATCCACGGCACGGCTCCTTGCTTCGTAATTGAGTTATATTTTACTTCAAGGGTTGGATATTGTAAAGTTTGATTATATTATTCGATCCGGGCCGGGAAAAATGGAGGAGCCTAAGCTCCTCCATTCCGTTATCAGGTTTCATCGGCGTGCTCGCGTTCGCGAAACAGCAGGGAAATGCACCAGATTCCGGCAAGTCCGACCAGAGTATAAATAACGCGGCTCACGGTGGCGTCCTGACCTCCGAAAAGGTAGGCCACCGTGTCGAAGCCGAAGATGCCCAGCCCGCCCCAGTTTAACGCTCCGATTATAGCGAGAATGAGCGAGATTCTGTCCATTATCACAGTAATTCCTCCGTGTAAAAATGTATTTATAGCGTGATTAATATTCCCTTATAATACATTTCTATTCATTTGCTTTTCGCAGCCGGCCCTTCCTCGTATCAGGGAACGGATTTTGCCTGCGGAGGTCTGCTGCGGGCTCTTTGCATAAAATTCTATAAAACGATTGGAAAAATACTCGAGATGCATTATAATATTAAGACAGGCCTCTGCAAAATCCAAACTGAAATTTGAGGTGACAGTATGAATACAATGCAAATTCGCTGCTTTCTTGCTGCCGCCGGTTGTCTTAACTTTACCCAGGCCGCTGCCGAACTCTTTATTTCCCAGCCCGCTTTAAGCCACAATATTTCCCTGCTGGAACAGGAATGGGGCATTGAGCTTTTTGTTCGCAGCAACAAGCGCAAGGATACTTATCTTACGCAGGCCGGCGAGGTTATGTACGAGGGAATCAAGGAGCTGTGGGAACAATATGAAAATATTCTTCAAAAAGCCGCAAAAATTCACGAGGGCAAAGCCGGCACTCTGAGAATTGGCCTTTTCGGCACCAACAGGATGGACGAGCGTATCATTTCAATGTTCGACAGATTTCAGGAAAGGTTTCCGGAGGTCGAGCTTTCCCTGCTTAGAGGCGGTAACAGCGAGCTGCTTAAGGGAGTATCCAATAATACCATCGATATCGCATTCGCTTTGAAAATTGACGTCGAAGACAAGAAGTGGCTGGCCTACCGGGAAATATTCAGCCTTGAAACCGTTTTGCTTCTCACGGAAAAGCACCCGCTTTCAAAGAGAGAGGACCTCTCTTTGCTGGATTTTAAGGACGATACTTTTATAAATATCTCGTCGAAAGAGTCTCCCGCGATAAACTCGCTTCTGAAGATCGAGTGCGAAAAGGCCGGATTTACGCCGAAGTATATCGAGGCTTCGGACATCTACTCCCAGATACTGTACTTGGAAGCCGGAAAAGGCGTTGCCATCAGCAGCGTAAACAACCTGGCGGCGTATAACAACCGCATCAAGGCCAAAGTCCTGCGCGACCTGAAACCGCTGGAGACGGTCATGGTATGGAACCAGACAAACAGAAATCCTTGCATATCATCATTCGTTTCCGTTTATGAGTCCATAGAATAAACGAATTTTACAAATTATATCCGACAAGTTAATATTTTTATAGCGAAAACTCCTATCATACGCAAGGTTCGATAGGAGTTTATTTTTATCAAAGGACGGTTTGCCATCGGAAAGCCTTTATAAGCGCAGAAGAAAGGAAGCGTTGAAAATAGAGGATTTGAAGACATCAAACCTTGCCTGCAAGTGCATCTCAGCAGCGAAAAAACATTTAGAAGGGAGAACTGTTTATGATCAACACGGCGCACCGAATCGAATTTTTTCCTGAAAAATGCGTCGGGTGCCAGCTCTGCTACAAGGCCTGCTTTGTGGACGTTATACGCTGGGATCCGGAGGCCAAAAAGCCCATATTCAAATATGTAAGCGACTGCGAGCACTGCTTTTGCTGTCAGGCGGTCTGCAAGAAAGAGGCAATACGCGTTATCCCGGATTACTCCAGCGAGCATCTTCTGCAGTCGTTTGAGCGCTACGCTTGAGGGGAGGAGCAAACGTGAATTACGAAAACAAAAATCTTAGCTGCGATATTCTGGTGGCCGGCGGAGGCATAGGCGGACTTTCCTTTGCCGTTTCTATCAAGGAGCGCATGCCGGAAACGGACGTCCTTATAATAGAGAAGCAGACGGCGGGCTACTCCGGCAAAGCCAACAAGGGCGGCGGCGTGCTTCAGTATTTTGACCCCGAGAAGGTTCAGCCCATTGATTTTCTTAAATTACACGTCAAGGAAATCGGGGCCTATCTCGGCGATCAGGAGATGATGCTGAAATATGTCTCGATGAACAAAGAGATGATCGACAAGCTGTCCGAGTGGGGCGTAGGCATACCTAAGGACGAAAACGGACGCTACCGCGTTCTGCCAACCGGCCCGATGACCGCCATGATACGCGCAAACCTCGACATGACTGTGCAGGTAAGGCGCAGGGCGGAGAAGCTCGGCGTGCGCTTTTTGGATAAGACCGCAATGTCCGACCTCCTTACGGACGGCGGGAAGATAGCCGGCGCAACAGCGTTCAGCATACTTGACGGAACGTTTTATGTTATAAAGGCTAAGGCGGTGGTCCTTGCCACCGGAAGCCAGAATTACCGCATCGGCTCCATGTGGAGCAGCGGCAGGGGAGACGGCATCGCTGCGGCCTACCGCGCGGGCGCCGAGATGCGCAACGCCGAGTTCGGCAATTTCGCTCAGCTGGCGAAGGTTAAGAGCCACCATGAGGTCGTATTCGGCGAGAACAACATGTACAACGCTGAGGGCGAGTTCATCACCAAAAACTTCCGCAAGACCAGGGAGACAGACATCAGCAGCACGGCTATACGCGAATGGTACATTCAGATGATAAACGGCAAGGGGCCTGTGCATCTCGAGTTCGGCGAGGGCCATCCCGGACCGGGCGCGAGAGCGCTTCACGACGGGAGCAAAGACCAGAGCTATGACAGCAGGTTCCGTGAGCTCAATGAAAAAAGCGCCGCTGAGGTTGACACGGATCTCGAAGTGTGCCCGCTGTTTATCGGCGAACAGTCACCGATTTGCGTGGGACACGACATGCAGACGAGCGTGGCGGGGCTCTATGCGATAGGAGACTGCAGCTACTGCGGCTCCGCGGCGCCCGGGGCGGTGCCTGCTCCTCCGGGACGCAACCGCGGCTCCGGAATCCTCAACGCCGTTTTCGCAGCGCTGGTATGCGCCGAAAGCATAGCCGCCTCCGGTCTCGGCGGCGGCGCCGAGATCGACATGGCGCAGGCTGAATCGTGCCGGGAGCAGCTTTTCGCGCCTCTTAACAGGAAAGAGGGAGTTACGGCCAAGGAGGTCATAGCGCTTGTTCAAAAAGCCGTGGCCCCTGTGGAGCAGTCCGTGTTTATGAAGCAGGACCGAATGGAGCAGGCTATGCAGTATGTCAGAAAGGCGAGGGAGCTCGCCGGGAAGATGAAGGCCGAGGATCTGCACGACCTGCTTGCCTGCCGCGAGGCGGAGGCCATGGTTCTTTCCGCCGAGATGCATTACTTTGCGTCAGCCATACGCAAGGAGTCCCGCGGCTGGTTCCTGCGTGAAGATTATCCCGATATGGACAACGCAAACTGGCTCAAGTGGATAATCCTGAAAAACGTGAACGGCGAGATGACATACACCACAAGGGACGTTCCAATAGAAAAGTGGCCGGTAAAGCCGTAAAGAAAGACAGTAAGGAGCGAAAATATGGTACCGATAACGGAAGAAGAGCGCAATTCGCCTCTTTATAAGTATTACATAAGGAAGATGACCCCTCCGGCCCCGTCCCGCTACGAGGAGGTGCAGGAGCCCATGGATCCGGCTTCGGCACTGCCGGTTCAGGAGATGAACAAACTGTTTGACGACGGATACCTGCCCGGCGAAATAGGCTATTGCCGGATGCCCGACGGGACCGCCACGCTTGCGAACCTGACGCAGATGCCCGGAGTCACGCCGGAGATGTTCGACTGGTGGTTTGCATGGCACGGCGTCGCGCCCATGCGCTACAAGATATGGAACCCGGAAGAGCACTACTACTGCCAGACGCGTGATCTTGAAAAGGCGCTCAACTCATCTCTTTCCATGAAGGAGCGTTACTGGGACACGACCCACGACATCTTTGAGGACGTCGGACAGGGAAAACAGAAGGTTACCATCAATTTCAGGAACCCCGCCGACATAGGATTTGACCGGGAAAAGCTTAAAAACTTCAAAGGAACGATAGTCTGCTCCGGAAACGAGGAAAGCCCGGTCATCATGTGCCATTTCATGCGTCCGACCAAGGACGGCTCGGAGCTGCGCACGCGCTTCTGGATGGGCTACAATGTGGTGAACGGCAAGCCGTCCAGAAAGCTTCCGGAGGGCGTACAGTTCCCGCTGGAGCCCGTCAAGTCGCTGCTGCTCCACAACATCAAGGAATTTACAAACCTCGCGGCAATTTTGCCTGAGGTGTATGCCGAGTTTCACGACAAGTTCTGAGCGCCTGGCTCCGGCTAAGGTTTTGGCCGCCGTCTGGACGCCTCTGCGAGCATTCCGTCCGTAGAGGAAAAAAATAAAACGCTCCGAGAGCCATGGCTGACTAATTTCTAGTATACGGAGGTGTTTGGCATATGCAAAGCGATGAAAATATGGGAGGAGTCAACCCGTATCACTATATCCGGCACTGCCTGCTTGGCAAATGGAAGATGACGATCCTGCACCATATCCATACTTATGGAAACATCCGATTTAACCAGACCTTAAAAACACTGCCGATATCCGAGAAGGTTTTTAGCCAGCAATTGAAAGAATTGGTGGATGACGGTCTGATTCGCAGGATACAATATGAGACTATTCCCGTCAAGGTGGAATACGTGCTGACGCCGGCCGGGGAAAGGCTTGTTCCCGCGCTTGATCTTTTGTACATTTGGAGCATCCAGAGAATGACGGAGCTGGAAATACCCATAGATCCCGACGCGTTTCTGGTGCACAGCAGCGAAAAGTATGTAGAGCCTCTTAAGGAACTGATAAGCAATATCCAATGTAGGTAGGCTGAAGATTAATAAAACCCCCGCGTCGGACCCTGATCTGACGGGGGGGTTTTATGCTTACCGTTGCGAAAGCAGGTAACCTATGTGTAATTTGCTCACAATATTGTTCGTATTGCGCCTAAAATTTGTTTATTATATATTAATTACAGCGTCGCGCGGCAGGCAGTATTATCTATATTTTTAAAAATAAAGTTTCATCGCTGAAGCAAGTAAGATTGGGGAAAAGATATGACCAATAATGAGGCAAATGTTTCCAAGACAGCCAACGCTACATATTCTCTGAGCGGCATCCGCACAAAGATGGTCCTGGCAGCAATTACTTTTTGCATGTTCGTTCTGGGGTTCAGCATGTTCAAGCTGCTGCCCATGCAGACGGCAATAATGCGTTACTTTAAAATTGAGGTCAGCGCATATGGTTATCTGAACACCGCGCAGAACTGGTTCGTAATAATTTTCACGGTACCTTTTGGCTTTTTGATTCGTAAGCTTCCCTGCAAGTGGAGCATGTTTCTCAGTTTTGTGCTGCTGTTTGCCGGCTCTCTTTTGCAGGTTTTTACCTCCAACTATATATTGTTCGTGATCGGGCGCATGCTGGAGGGCGGAGGATACGGTTTCATGGCCCTGATAGGTCACAGCCTTACGGCAAACCTGGTTTCGCCAAAGCGCATAGGCTTCTGGGTCAGCTTTATGGTCACCGTCGGCATGCTTGGGCAGGTTATCCACACCCGCGTGGCTTCTTTTATGATGCTTGAAAAAGGAATGTCCTTTCAGTCCGTCTTTCTCGCCATCATCATACTTCAGGCTGTGTGCTTCGTGTTCTGGATGGCCGTTGTCCCGGGTTCGGTCCGCGTGACGGGGCGCGCAAATGATGCCAAGCCTACCCGCGAGCAGACCATGCGCATATACAGGAACCGCTCCTGCTGGTATGTCAGCCTTGCCCTGGCTTTCTTCAATATGGCCGTTGTTTCGTTCAGCGCCTATGTAATCCACTATCTCATCATGCGCGGCATGGCTCCCGGAGCCGCCGCAACTACTTACAGCTACACCAGCCTGCTGGGCATAGTTTCCATGCTTGTTTTCGGCTGGCTGTCAGACAGGCTTAAAACAAAGCGCAAGCTCGCGGTACTTTCGTTTTTCTCCGGTATCGTCGCCCTGGTCCTGCTGGTCAAGCTGCCGATAGAAGCCATCATGATATACGTTTTGGTGTTCGGCACTCTGCCGCGCTCCGTGGCGGGAATGAGCAGCGCCTGCGCTCCGGACCTGGTGGAGCTCCCTGCCGACGTCCCCGTTTTCAACTCCTTCAAGAATACGGTCAGCCAGCTGCTGGGCGTTTTCGGCGGTATTCTGACAGGTTACCTGCTGCAGTTCATCGGCTATGACTATACGATATACTTCCTTTGCGTAATGATGGGCATCGGCGGTCTGTTGTGGGTTTTTGCAAAAGAAATCCCTTGATTGTTTTATTGAAGCGCTTTAATTCTTGCGGTTCGCAAAGACTTCTTCCAGCAACGGAGTCTGCTTTGCAATCGGAAATAAAAGCATCGCACGGTCTTTATTTCTGCGCTCTTGAAAGTAAAACGATTTTGCCTAGACGCAAAGACGCCGATTTCCTCGCCGCGGCCTTTATGCGCCGTTCATAAATCCGGGTTTGCGCGCTCTTTTGCCGGTATATGAGGTCTTGGACGCCCAAGCGGGCTTCGAAGAGCCTTATCAGACTGCCACAAGAGAAGCGGCCAATATATTTTATTAAAGAGGGAGAATCGAAAATGCTGGCAAACACGCAAAACAATGACAACCAGGTGCCGTTCAAAAGCAGGGCGGGCTATTTCTTCGGAATGCTGTGCACAGGCTTCCAGATTGCAATTCCTACTTTCCTTATTTTTTATGGGACACAAAGTCTTGCTCTCTCCATTGTCGGCATCAGCCTGATGATGACTATTGTCAAGGTCATAGACGGCATTACGGACATCATTGCAGGATTTTTAGTGGATAAGACCAGGAGCAAATCCGGTAAGGCGCGTCCCTGGTTTCTGTGGATGTCATTCCCCTACGCGCTTTGCTTTGCTCTGGAGTTCTGCGTGCCCAAAAACTGGAGCCCTACGGCTAAGATGATGATGCTGGCCATTACTTATGCCCTGACGGTGTCAGTGTTCGGCACCATGCTGGGCGTCGCCAGCAAGGCGCTGCTCCCCCGCATGACGTCAAGCCCGAAGGAGCGCGGAACGCTGGCCGTAGTCTGCGGCGGCGCCGGCGCCACGATGGTCGGGCTGCTTATGGCGGTCGTGTTCCCGCTTGTAAACGCTTTCGGCTTTCAAAAAGTATTTGTCACCTTTGCCGTGATTTCCTTCGTCCTCTGCATTCTGTGCTACGCGCTTGTGCGCGAACAGGATATAGAAAGCTATGTGATGGGAAAGCAGGCAGAAAGCCCTAAGATCGGAGATCTGGTCAAAGCTCTGGTTAACAACAAATACGCACTGCTCATCCTCGTTTACATTTTGCTTAATCAGTGCGGAGGCTCCATACTCCAGGGCTGCGGCACCTACTATGCCACATATGTTCTGAAAGATCCGAGCATGTTTACCAAGTTTATGCTTGCCGGCACCGTAGGCTCCCTGGTCGGTATTTTCATCGGGACGCCTCTCGTCAAGCGCATCGGCAGCTCGAAGATGTTTGCGCTGGGATGCGCTATGGCCGTAGTGGGATTCGGAGCCATACTGCTGACTGACAGCAGCAGCAACCTTGTCATAATCGTCGCTTTCTTCTTTATCATCATGGGCTGCCAGCTCTTCACGATAACCCAGCTTGTCGCCATGTCGGCAGCGGCTGTCGATTACGGCGAGTGGAAGACCGGTGTCCGTTCCGAAGGCGTGACCGTCTGCCTCAGCAACTTCGGCTCCAAGGTGGGAGGCGCTTTCGGCACGGCTCTGATGGGCTTCTGTCTGGCGGCCGGAGGCTTTGTCACAGGGGGCAAGGCGCAGACGCCCGGCGCAATCCAGGCGATAAAGCTTACGCTTACCGGACTGATTCCTTTGGTATATCTGGTCCTGCTTATACTGTTCCTTGTAACCTATCGTCTCGATAAGCAGCTCCCCGAAATACAGAAGGAACTGCGCGCGAGAAGGGAAGTAAAGCAGCAATAGAAACTTTTCAAGCGCAAAAAGATTTGTCTTCTACCGGCTGGCGAAAATAAAAGCAAACCAGCGTCAATATTGGAAAGACAAAATAACAAAAACCCCTCTCCTCTCTTAATTTATAAACAATGAGTCCCGTCTCGTCTGAGACGGGACTCATTGCAGACTGTCAAAAAAGCCCT
>JAJUGN010000007.1 GCA_029265975.1 Clostridiales bacterium | reverse complement strand
CACCTTGCCAAGGTGGAGGTAGCGAGTTCGAATCTCGTTGCCCGCTCCAGAGAAAAATCCCTTACACTGAGAAGGTGTGAGGGATTTTTGCTTGTCGAAAAACTTGTTTACAACAAAAAAGCTTCGCAGAATTTCCGCCACGAATGGCGGAAACAAAGTCAAATCAGTCATATACGGCGGCGTGTACGTCGGAAATGACACCTCTCATGACGGGCGCGGCAGAGCGGCCGTCATTAAACCCTCTTGTCAAAAAAGCCCAAAGGGCTTTTTTGACAGTCTGAAGCCCTCACACAGAAAAGGTGTGAGGGCTTTTTGCTTGAAAGTGAAGGCGGGATATCAAAACCTTTTAGATATGAGCTCCTGAATACGGAGGTTGAGTCCGTCAATGCCTTGCATTTTGCGACATAATAATATATAATTACTAAATTGATATAAAGATTCGCGGCAATCATGCGATTCAGGGGGTTTTACAGATGGCCTCAAAAAGGAAACCTGAAATCAGGCAGAAAACGCAGGAGAAGCCTTCCAAGGCTCAGGTCAGGACGGGCTCGGCATCAGTTCGTAAAAGCGATTCATTTCCGTGGGAGCCGATAGCCTCGGGAATACTCCTTACGGCGCTGCTGATTATCCACGCCTGGGGCCTCAGATACGATCTTCATCTCATTTTTGCAGTAGGCGCGGCGTTGATATTTATCGTGTCATTATTGTTCAAGAGCAACAGGAAGCTCCTTTTCGGCAAAATTACTCCGATATTCATCGTCCTGCTGGCGCATTGCCTTCTGTTTTTTGCCGGACTCTTCTACGGCGCTTATCCAAAGTTTGCGCTGCAGCAGTTTTTCCTCAATATGGGGGGCTTCTTCATTTTTGCCGCGCTCTTCATATGCTTCCTCCGCGACGGCAGGGGTATACGCCTTTTTCTCGGCGTTTTCGCCGTATGCATGGCCCTTGCCTCGCTTGTCAGCATAGAGCTGGCGACATCCAGGTATTTGCTTGTTCTGTTTGAAAAGCTTGCGCAGGTCAGTTCTTCAAAGATCCCCGACGGATTCGCGGTTTTTGAGACAAATACTCGAATCATAACGGTTATCGGGAATCCGAACGTATTCGCCCCCATTGCGCTGCTTGGAACTTTCGCGGCCATTTGGGATACAGGAAGACCCGGCTCCCGTTCGCGCAGGGACGCGGTTTCAGTCGGCCTCGCCATCATATGCGGTTCGGCATTCGTTCTTTGCTTCAGCATGGGAGCAATACTGGCATACCTCCCCGCCCTGCTGGCCGTGGTTCTTTTCACTCACAAGGAAAACAGGGGCGCCGTACTTTTTTCTAACCTATACTGCCTGATTATGTCGCTTATAGGCTCAGCGGCAGTTTTTGCGCTTCGAGGCAAGGGGATAATGCCGCTGTTTTCAGTTATCGCCGTCAGCGCGGTCTTCGCGCTTGCATACATATATCTGAAGCCGTTGAAGCTTCCCGTATTAAAGCTTGAAAACGGCAGAGTGAAAATAATTGCTGTCATTGCCGCAGCGCTTATAATATCCCTGCTTTCCCTGTCGCTGAAAGGCCCTTATTCGCTTTCTAAAGGCGGAAGCTTCCGCCGGGCCGAGGCGCTGAAGCCGGGTACATATAAAATTGAACTGGGGCTTGAGTCGCCTAAGTCCGATTCCTCCGTTAACGTGTCCGTTGACTCAATGAGCTATGCCGAAGCGGCGCTGAAGGAAAAAACCTCGATTGCCGCCGCTACGCTTCGGGCTGGCGAAACGCTCGAATTCAAGGTGCCGGCGTCTTCCGCAGCCGTTTTCTTCCATTTTACCGCAAACTCGGACGTTAAGATCGAGAAAGTTAAGGTGACCGGTTCGGATTACACGAGACAGCTCAGTCTGCGGTATACGCTGATTCCGGAATTCATGGTAAACAGAATGCAGGGACTATGGGTAAACGACAACGCGATACAGCGCTTCGTGTTTTTCAGAGACGGCATCAGGCTCGGACTGAAATCGCCCCTTGTCGGTCTCGGCGGAGGCGCTTTCGAGGGCGGCATTTTCAGCGTGACCGATTACAAGTATCAGACCAAGCATACGCATAACGAGTATATACAGAGCTTCATAGACGGGGGCGTTCTTGGGCTTGCGCTTTTCGTCATGCTCACGTTCTTGATATTCCGCACGCTTATAAAGGCGCGAAAAGAGGACGAGCGCTCCGCCCTCCTTCCCTTCCTTTTCGGGAGCATGGTTTTTGTTTTCCTCCATTCCATGCTCGAAGTCGATTTCTCAATGGCGGGGTACAAGCTCTCGGTATCCGCGCTTTTTGCCGTTACCTCAGCGTCTTATGAGAAAAAAATAAAGAGCGGCAGGCTTTTTGAAGTCCCGGTTAAAGTGCTGGTGCCTATCGTTTCGGCGGTGGCCTTGATTCTGGCCGCAGGAAGAATGTATGCCGTGAACATCACATCAAAACAGGTCACTCTGCAGGGACTTGAGAGCGCGGCGGCTTACGACCCGTTTAACTCCAACGATTACATGCTGTCATATCTTGTCGCCACCAAAGAGCTTGCCGTTCCCCCGGCAAAGGCCAGGGAGTATCTTGCAAAGCTCGAAAGCCGTTCGCTCAGCCCGGATTCCGAATACCTTCTTTCCTACTACTATTTGCTCAGAAGCAAGCCCGATTTTGAAAAGGGCGTTAGAACGGCTGAGAGCTACATTCATAAAAAGCGGGTGGATCCGGACGTCTGGGACAATATTTTTGTCATTTACGATTACTATATGAACACCGCTGCGGGAAGCGAGCTAAACACGGACAAGCTTTACGAATCCGTTTTGAGACTGGGCGAGTATCTTTCGGAGCTGAACGGCTCTCTCCCAAAGGAGATCAAGCCTAAGTATGCGCAGCCCCTCTATATGCAGGCGGTTTCCTCCGCAAAAAACGGCGGCAGGCGGATCATTGCGGATTCAAGAGCGGTCTGCGACCTGAATCACGACGGGGTAAACGACCATGTAAGCAGGCTCTCGGGAGAAAGCATGGAGTGGAAATTGAACGCTTCTATTCACTCTAAGGCGGACTACATATTGAAAGTCTACGCAAAGAGCGGCTCGACAGTGGAGGTGCTGCTCGACGAAAAGCGGTTCGAGGCCGTATACGACGGCTCAAAAGGCTGTTTTACAGCCCGTATATTCACTTACGACGAAAAGCTCAAGGTTCTGACGGTCAGGAACAACCAGTACGGAGAAAACGTCTATTTCACTCTTGAAAAGGCGGATTAAGGGAGATTGGCTTGAAAAAGACAGCATTGCTGAAATCGAGGAATTTATTCGGACTGCCGGAGATATTCGCCGTGTTTTTCATGACGGCGTCGTTCATAGGCGGCACATATGTGGAGCAGGGGCTTTTGGCGTTGCCCGACAGGGTGAATTTCCGCCAAAGCCTTCCGTGGTTTGTTGTTTTCACGCTAGCCATAATGTATTTCAACAATGCCTTCGACTTGTCGCGCAGGATCCATCAGATAGCCTTTTCCATGTTCTCGTCCATTGTTATGATAAATCTTCTCATGATGGCGCTGCCTTTCTTCGACGTTCTTTACTACGTCCAGATAACGACGCTTTCCATAATTGTCGCTTTTGAGTGCCTGAGCATGGGAATTTGGATACAGCTATTTCATAATCTGTGGCTAAAGGCCAACCCTCCTCTTTCAACGGCGGTGATATGCGACGACTATGAACGCGGGAAGGAAATCGGCTCGAAAATAAACAGGCATTCGCATACAAACCGTATTGACGAGGTCCTTTCATACGGTTCCAACAGCCTTTTTTCCGCCCTCTCGCGATTTGACTCCATAATACTTGTGCAGCCTCCCGCCGAACTGAAAAACGAGATAGCGCTGAAATGCTGGGAGGAGCAAAAGGAGCTTATAATCGTCCCGGATATTTTTGAGCTTATAGTAAACAACGCGAGCCTCGTCCAGTTTGACGATCTTATGGCATACAAGGCGAAGTCGATGGGGCTTTCGCCGAACCAGCGGTTCCTGAAAAGGGTTTTCGACATAGTATTTTCTTCCCTGGCGCTTGTTCTTTTGAGCCCCGTCATGCTTGTAATCGCCATTATCGTCAGGAGGGACGGAGGAAAGGCGATTTTTTCCCAAAAAAGAGTCACGCAGGGCGGAAGAATATTCAAGCTTTATAAATTCAGGACAATGATACCGGACGCGGAAAAATATACGGGACCCACGCTAGCTGCCAAGGACGATCCTCGCATAACAAAATGCGGCAGGTGGCTGAGGCAGTCGCGCCTGGACGAAATCCCGCAATTTTGGAACGTCCTTATCGGAGATATGTCGCTCGTGGGGCCGAGACCGGAGAGGGAGCATTTTATCAACATCTACATGGAGACGCTTCCGGAATACCAGTACCGCACCAAGGTCAGGGCCGGGATTACGGGTCTGGCGCATGTTCTGGGGAAATACAACACGGCCCCGGAGGAACGCATAAAGCTGGATCTCACCTATATACAGAATTACTCGTTTTTTCTCGACATTAAGATTATCATAGAAACCGTACGAATAGTGTTCACAAAAGAATATGCCGAGGGAGTGGATATAAAGCAGCCGGCAGGGGCGAAGCACTCCCCGGAAGCGGAGCCTATTTCAGCCGCAAGAGGCGCGCCGGAGCCTCAGAGCCGTCAGAATAGGCGCTGAATACTTCCAAAGGAGAGCGTTAAATGCCAAAGGTGCTGATTTGCGCTTCGACAGCATCGCACATCAATAATTTCCACCTGCCCTATCTTGATTATTTCAGAGAAAAAGGTCTGGACGTGCATGTCGCAGTGCCCGATCCCGAGCGCCTGAGATGCGCCTGCCGCGCCCATGCGGTTCCCATGGCGAAGCGCCTTATTTCACCGAGCAACATCACCGCCGTCCGGATGCTGCGCAGGGTCATGCGTGACAACCGTTTTGACCTTGTGTTCACCCACGCATCACTTGCCGGCGCGATAGGGCGCGTATCGCTGCTGCTCGCGGGCAAAGGCGGGAGCGCTGTAGTCTGCACGGTCCACGGGTATCTGTTCTGGAAGGGCTGCGGTGTTTTGAAAAAGGCAGTGTATTATTTGCCGGAGCGGCTTCTCAGAGGCGCCACCGACTGCATAATAACTATGAACGAGGAGGACGCCGTCTTCGCCCGCAGGCTGGTGAAGAAAGGCGGCATCACGGCAAAGGTGCCGGGGATGGGAGTGGATTCGCGGCGATTTTTTCCTGTCGCGGAAGAGGAAAAGCAAAAATTGAGGGAAGCGATGGGCATACCTTCGGACGCATTCGCGATGGTATATGCCGCTGAATTTTCAAAGAGGAAGAACCACCTCGAGCTGCTGAAGGCTATGAAGATCATAGCGAATGCCGTTCCGAACGCGCTTCTCCTGCTCTGCGGGACCGGCGCTCTGGAAGAAGAGGTGAAGTCGGAGGCAAAGCGCCTCGGCATTCTGGAAAATATCAGATTTTTGGGCTGGCGCCAGGATATGGAGGAGATATACAGGTGCTGCGACCTTTCCCTCAGCTCCTCGAGGAGCGAAGGACTCCCTTTCAACATTGTCGAGGCCCAAATGTGCGCGCTCCCCGTGGTCGCGAGCAGGATCAGAGGGCATACCGACCTCATTGAGGACGGAGTGAACGGCCTTCTCTATCCTATCGGGGATTACGGGGCGCTCGCAAGCGCGGTGCTGCGGGCGTTCAGCGAGCCGGAGCTTTCCAAAGCCCTGGGCGCTGCGGCCGCCGTCAGCTCAAAAAATTATGCTCTCGATGTCGCCTTTAACGAAAACATCGGGATTTACAAAAAAATGCTGCTTAAACAAGGGTTTTTGACCGAAGCGGCGGAGTAAAAAAATGCGCGGCTCAAAATTCCGAGCCGCGCATTTTATTTTGTTCGCCAAGCGGCCGAGGAAACCCGTTCAGATTTTCTCGGCTGAAATTATTGAAACCTCGTAGGCGGTTTTTTCAACTCCCACGCCGTTTTCAACCTTTATGTAGTTTCGGCTCTGGAGGCGTCCTTCGAGCTTTACGGAGGTTCCCACGCTCCATTCGCTTGTTTCCGCGGCGGTCTGGCCCCACGCTATGCACGGCAGGTAGTCTGAGCGCTCGTAGCGCCTGTTCACCGCGAGCATCATATCGCAAATTTCACGCCCCATAGGCGTTTTCCTGAAGTTCGGCTTTTTGCACAGAGTGCCGATGAGAGTGACGTTGTTCCTGTCCTCCTCATCGGTGAAGCGTATTTCGTGGGCAAGCACGGTTATTACGAGCTTGCTTCCGGTTCCGCTTTTATTGTTAAACGAGCGTATGTCGCCCTTGATATATATCTTAGCCCCTTCGCTAAGCTCGGTTTTTCTCATAATGTCCGCGCTGACGACGACATTTATCCTGTCGGTAGTTCCCGAAAGGCGCTCCACTTCCAAGGGGAACACATAGTATTCGTCCGTTCGGCTTTTGTGAGAAAACTCCGGCGTACCGCCCAGAGTGCCGATAAGCTCTATCGAGTTATTTGTCCACAGCTCCTCCACTCTTACCATCCTTTCAAAGGCAACTTCCTGTGGACAGTATATTCGAGGATGTCCCCGCTTATAACAGGCTTAAAAGAAATCGGGAAGCTTTTCGGGAGGAATCCCGGTTATCAGAAGCGTCCCTACAACCGCAAGTATGCTTTCCACGCGCATTCCGGCAGGTCGGGGCATTTTAAGCTCCTGTCTCTCCAGTATCTCGCCGTCCAGAGTGGGCAGCTCCCGCTGCAGAGACACCACCATTTCTTCATCCGAGACGCTGGACATGGTCAGGCTGCTTTTTTCGTTCATGCCGTAGCTCACCACGCAGTCGGCATTAAAGGAGCGAAGAATGTCCGACGCCGTATCGGGTATCAGCAGTATGCGGCAGTCCGCCGCCTTGTCAGGGAGAGCGTCAAAGCATTTCGGAGGAACGACGATAAGGTTTTTCTTCATTCTTTCACCCCAAAAATAGTTTTCGCTCACAGGATTCTTTTATTCAAGAATAAAACTCAAAAAAATCAAGCGGCCCTCCCTGCCGGGGAGCCGCTTGACAGACATTTTCAATAAACTTAGGGGTTCTGGCGCTTTGCCGCCTCGACGACATGCTTAACAAGCACGCTGGTGGTAACGGTTCCCACGCCGCCGGGAACTGGCGTGATGGCGCCTACGATCGGCTCGGCAGCCGCGAAATCCGCGTCGCCTACAAGCTTGCCGTCTTCGGTGACGTTGATGCCGACGTCAATAACGACCTGGTTCGGAGCAAAGCACTCGGCTCCGACTGAGCCGGCCTTGCCGGCGCAGGCTATGATTATGTCGGCCTTCTTGCAGATTTCGGCAAGATTTTTGGTCTTCGTGTGGCAGACCGTAACCGTCGCGTTGCGCTTCAGGAGCATCATGGCGGCGGGTTTTCCGACAACGAGGCTTCTGCCTACGACTACGGCGTTCTTGCCTGCGGCGTCGATCTTGAAGAAGTCGAGTATTTCCATGCAGGCCTCCGGGGTGCAGGGGTCGAAGCCGGAGATGTTGCCGGTGTATGTCCCCACCATGGAGCTGTCAGTGATGCCGTCAATATCCTTCTCGGGGGCGAGAGCCGCTACTATCTTCGCTTCGTCCATGGTCTTGGGCAGGGGGCGGAGCAGGAGCACGCCGTGGACCGTCTTGTCCTTATTTAATTCGTCAACCGCCTTGAGAACCTCTTCGGTTGTGGAGGTTTCGGGAAGCACTACCGAGCGTACCGCCACGTCCACGGTCTTGCACCTAGAAATTGCGCCCTTTTCGTATGCTATCGCGTCGCCCTTTTCGCCTACGCGGAGTATCGCGAGAGTGGGATCAATGCCTCTGCTCTTCAAGGCCGTTACGTCGGCGGTCATGCGCTCCTTAAGATCGGCTGTAACCAATTTGCCGTCAAGAATAGTTGCCATTTGTATATCCTCCTTATTTTTTAAGACGCTTGTAAACGCTGTCGTAAACCTCGTCGGCAAGCGCGGTGTATTTTGAGAGCAGCTCGTCTGCCCTTGAGTTCAGCTTGTCGGCATACTGCCTGTCCTGCATGGAGTTGGTGTTGATGAACACGTTGAGGCTCGCTCCCATAAGGGCGGCCTTGCTGAACGCAACGCCCACGCCGGCATCGCTTATGGCAAGAGCGCTGCCCTTTTTAGCATACTCCGCAATAAGGTCGATAGCTTCGCAGCACTTCTCCATGATTTCCATGGGAACTGAGCAGGCCTCCCTAAGGCAGGCCTCCATTATGCGGTCCTTCTCGGCCTTCTGTTCCTCGGTGTCCTTAGGCAGGCCGTAGGCCTTCGACAGGGGTTCGAAAACCTCGGCGTCGCGGTCTATGAGTTTAAGAAGCTCCGCTATGAGCGCGTCGCCCTTGACCATCAGGGCTTTGATATCTTCCTCGACGTCAGCGTACTTTTTCTTGCCGACCGTGAGCGAGCCGACCATATTTCCCAAAGCGGTTCCTACGGCGCCTACCAGAGCCGACGCGCCGCCGCCGCCCGGCACGGGCGCCTTGCTGGCGAGCTCGGTTACAAATTCCTTGCAGCTTTTATCATAAAATGCCATGGGGATACCTCCTGATATTTATTTGTTATCGACAATCTGTACTAATACCCAGTTTATAACTCTATCTGATAAAAAAGCCAAATTCTATAAAATTATTCTACAGTTTTTTGTATTATCTTGTATTCAGCGGACCTCGTTGAAAAACGCGGCAAGTCTGGCCGCTCCGTCCATCGCCTCCTTGTCGTCACGCGGCAAAACGCGGTCGGTGTTATGCGATACCACAGGCTCAAAGATCTTCTGCATATTCATGTGGTGAAGGATAAGTTTGGCGGTCCTAACCGCACCGTCGACCTTGCCGTCGCCGCCTCCGACGAGAATTATCCCTCCGCGCTTGGGCTTTTTGACGGGTTTTTCTTTTCTGAAGGCCTCCGCGCAGTAAAAGGTCTGCAGCCTGCTCGCGACGGAAAGCAGAGGCCCTGTCAGCTCCGCAAAATTCAGCGGCGACGCTATAAGTATGTTATCAGCGTCCTGTATGTATTCATAAACATCCTGCATGCCGTCCTTTATCGAGCAGCCGGGATTCTTATAGCAATACCTGCAGTCGATGCACGCTTTTATATCGCAGTAATAAGCGTCCAAAAGCCTGTATTCGCCCTCGAGGTGTTTCAAAAACTCATTGACCAGCATCATGCAGTCTCCGTTACGGCGGGGCGAGCCCTGGAATATCAAAGTCTTCATCTTTTTTCTCCTTCTTTTTCCGGCATTTTTGCGCGCTGCTTGTTTTCATACATCAGAGTATCTATACGATCCATCAGACAATTGGCCTTCTCCGAAGGATATGCGTCCCAGCCTATGCTGAGGCTTATTTCATAGGGCGAAAGCCTCCGCGCGTTTAATTGCGCAAGATTTTCCGTAAGCTTCCCTGCCATGTCTGCCAGCTCGGACTTATCATGAATCTCCGTAAATAACACAAACTCGTCACCGCCGTATCTGGCGATGAAATCATTTTTTCCAAACGTTCTGCGAAGGAGCTCGGCGACCTGCTTTAAGGCCTCGTCACCATTCTTATGACCGTAGACGTCGTTTATCGCCTTAAAGCAGTCGATGTCTATCATCATCCCGCCCAGCAGCTTTCCGCCGCTCTGCGATTTGGCGGCCAGATAATTGTCGAGCTGCCTTCTGTTATACAGATTTGTAAGATAGTCTCTGTAAAGCCGGTCGTTCTGGATATTGATGAAAATAACCAGTATGGAAAAGGTAACGGCGATCCAAATGAGCGAAAGCCCGTAGTTGAAGTTCTGTATAAGAGCGGCTATTGTCGGGGGCAGCGCGAAGAACAAAAGCGGCATATACTCGTTTTCGTTTATTTTCCTGCGCATGGACAAAATGAGTACCATGGTATGCGCAAAATAATAAAGGCATACCAGGCCGACTATCAGAAAATACCTTCCCCTGTTATAAACATTGTTTCCGTCAATGTAAAACAAGACGTTTCCGAAAACGCTCATGACGGTCAGAACAAAGTTGACGGCAAAGGGGAGGAGCATAGGCGGCAACAGCCTCGCGAGGCGCCTGCCGCTCCTGAATATGTGATAATCGACATAAAAGTACCATATCATGGGAATCATCGGGTTCAGAATATAGTAAACGGAGGTGATAAGGATATTGGCAGCCTTGGCGGCGGCGCCTGGCATCCCGTCCACAATCCACATTCCCGAGTCCAGAACAAGTATCAGAGCGGCTGTAATTATGAGGGCAAAGAAAATCCTCTGCTGGATAGTGTGCGGCTCCCCGCGTTTATAGGTATTAAAAAATATCAGAAGAAGAACGGAAAGCGCGAAACAGTTGATCTCCACATAAAGTATAGAGTGAATACCAGCGCCCCCTTTTCCGTCTATATTATTAATTATAATACCGGGTATTATATATGGCAACGAAAAAAACGAATATTTGAGCGTTCTGCAGGTATTTTGGCTTCTCAATTAATTATTGTAAAAGTTCAGGATTTCTGTTAAATTAATTATTGAGCGAGGTAATTTTTCTACTCTGTAATTCGCGGAGGTTTCCGATGTTTGACATTGCTGCTCTGGGCGAAAGCCTTATTGATTTCACGCCCTGCGGCCGAAACGAGTCCGGAATGAACCTTTTTGCGCAAAACCCGGGCGGCGCTCCGGCAAATGTTTTAGCGATGGCCGCAAAACTCGGCGGAAAAACGGCGTTTATAGGAAAGGTGGGCGACGACGATTTCGGGCGTTTCCTGAAGTCGGAAATGGAAAAAGCCTCGATAGATGTCTCCGGCCTGCTGACGGATCCGGAACACAATACTACCCTTGCCTTTGTCCATCTCAGCGAAAGCGGAGACCGTTCCTTTTCCTTTTACCGTAAAAACTGCGCGGACATCTTTCTCCGGCCGGAGGAAGTGAATCGTTCGATCCTGAAAGGCTGCAGGATATTCCATTTCGGCTCCGTGTCGCTTACGGACGAGCCATGCCGCGGCGCGACGATTTACGCGGCGAAGGCCGCAAAAGACGAAGGCGCTCTCATAAGCTACGACCCGAACTACCGCCCGCTGCTGTGGGACTGCGAAAGACGCGCCGCAGAGGAGATGCGAAACGCTCTCGAGCTGGCCGACATCGTAAAGGTATCCGAGGAGGAGATGCGTCTTTTGAGCGGAAAAAACGATCTGCTCGAGGGCTCCGCCGAGCTTGCCCGAGGAGGAGCGGCCCTGGTCGTCGTTACGCTCGGTCCCGGGGGCGCTTTCTTTTATAACGGGAGCGCGCATGGCCTCGTGCCGGCCTACGACGTCAAAACTATCGACACGACAGGCGCGGGAGACGCTTTCCTCGGCTCTCTGCTTTTTAATCTGAGAGCAAAAACGAAAAAGGAGCTCCGGACAATTCCGGAGTCTGAGCTGAGGGCGCTGGTAGCCTTCAGCAACGCCGCCGGCAGCCTCACGACGACCCGAAAAGGGGCTGTTCCGGCTATGCCGGGGCTCGGCGAAATAGAAAACTGCTTGAAAAACATACATACATTATAGCGCAAAAATAATAATTGCGGAGGAGAATACAAATGGATAAAAAACAGGCTGCTATGCAGCTGCACGACAGGAGCTTCAACTGCGCCCAATCAACTTTCGCCGCTTTTGCCGAGGATGTAGGCATCGACACGGAAACGGCTTTGAAAATCTCCACCTGCTTCGGCGGCGGAATGAGGTGCGGAGAGGCCTGCGGAGCCGTCACCGGCGCCCTGATGGCGATAGGGATGAAATACGGCAGCTCAAAAGAGAACAACTACGACAAAACGCTCGCCTACGATAAGGAGCTGGAATTCTTAAAGCAATTCAAGGAAAGAAACGGCTGCCTGCGCTGCGCCGACCTGTTCGGATACGACATAAGGGATCCGGAGCAGCTCAAGATAGTTAACGAAAAAGGTCTGCGGAAGATATGCCTTAAGGCGATCAATGACGCGGTCGAAATAACGGAGGAGCTTCTGAAATAGCGCGGTGCCGCCTCGTAACGGGGCGGCATAAGACTGTCAAAAAAGCCCAAAGGGCTTTTTTGACAAGGTGGGGTGCATGACGGACGCTCTGCCGCGCCCGTCATGAGAGGTGTCAGTTCCGACGTACACGCCGCCGGAAATGACAGATTTGACTTTTTTCCGCCGTTAGTGGCGGAAATTCTGCGAAGCTTTCTTGCTGTAAACAAGTTTTTTGACAGGCTGGTGCCGCCCCGTAACGGGTCGGCATATTTAGTTTTGCGCCAGCCGGGTCATTATGCGCCGCGAAGCGATGCTGATATGACAAAAAACCGGTGGCGCTGCTGTAAAAGCTCGGTTGTCAAAAAACCAGAAATAAGATAAAATAGAAATAAAAGGCGGACGGGCGTTGCGCGCTCCATGAAAACGGCACGGCGGATGGTTCGGATTTCGGCATAGTATCGAAAAATCGCGGAGGCGGGAGGCGCGCCGTCGCACAAAAATAAACGAAAGGAATCGAAGAGATGAAGGAATACAGGCTTTACATAGGCGGAGAGTGGATTCCGACCGAGAGCGGCAAAGTCGCCGACGACATCAACCCGGCCGACGGCAGCGTTTTTGCAAAGGTGCATACGGCCGGACCTCTGGAAGTGGAAGCCGCGATAGCCTCGGCTTACGCGGCGCGGGAAGCATGGGCCGAAACTTCGGCCGTCGAGAGGGAGCGGATACTGCTTAAGGCCGGGGATTATCTCGAAGCTCATGCAAAGGAATTCGCGGAGCTGCTTACGGCTGAAAGCGGATCGGTTTATACCAAAGCTATGGGCGAGATGTTCGGAGGGGCGAATATTTTCCGTGTGGCGGCGGGTGAATGCCGAAGGATAAACGGGGAAGTCTTCCAGCCGGAATTCCCGGGAATGTTTTCTGCGTTTATAAGACAGCCGCTCGGCGTCGTAGCGGGCATCGCACCCTTCAACAACCCTGTTGTGCTTGCGCTGAACAAGCTCGCCTTCGCGCTTGCTGCGGGCAACACCTTTGTGCTTAAGCCGGCCTCCGACACGCCGGTTTCCGGAGCCATTATCGCCCAGTGCCTCGAGGCCGCGGGACTGCCCAAGGGAGTGTTCAGCTTCGTTCCGGGACCGGGCTCGGTAGTGGGCGACGCGCTGATAGAGGATGAAAGGGTCAGGATGATAGCCTTCACCGGCTCGACGGACATAGGCCGCAGGATAGCCTCAAAAGCTGCCGCAAAATTCAAAAAATACACGCTGGAAATGGGCGGAAAGAACCCGCTGATAGTGCTGAGGGATTTCGAGGTGGAAAAGGCGGCGAAAGTGGCGGCTTACGGAGCCTTCTACCATCAGGGGCAGATCTGCATGTGCACCAGCCGCGTCATCGTCGAGGATGCGATTTACGACGCCTTCTGCAAGGCCCTCGTGTCCGTCGCTAAGGCGATAAAGGTCGGAGACCCGAGGGATCCCGAGGTTTTCGTGGGCCCGCTGATTCGCGAGGAGCAGTGCTCGGTGCTTGACAGGCAGATAAAGGACGCCGTATCAAAAGGCGCGCGGCTGTTGACTGGCGGGACGCACGAGAGCGCCTTTTATCAGCCCACTGTGCTTGCCGACGTTACGCCTGAAATGGATGTATTTTACGAGGAGAGCTTCGGCCCGATGACCAGCGTAATCAGGGCGAAAGATGCAGACGACGCCCTGCGGCTCTGCAACGACAACAGCTACGGGCTTTCGTCGGCCATACTGACCAATGATGTCGGCACCGCGATGCGAATGGCCCGGAAAATGGAGTCCGGGATGGTGCATATAAACGAGTCTACGGTAATGGGCTCGCAGATCGCGCCTTTCGGGGGAGTCAAAAACAGCGGGGTCGGACGTGAAGGCGGCTCCTTCTCCATGGACGAGTTCACGGAGAAAAAGTGGATCACCGTACACAGCGAAACCAGAAGGTACCCCTTCTGAAAGCGGTTCCGGGCAGGCGCATGAAAATCTTTTGGGAATAAGAAATAACGCCGAAAACAGTTAAATTGCGGTTGACAGGCCGAGGTTTTCGTGTTAGTATTCAGAAAAACGAATATAGGTCTTCAGGGCGGGGTGAAATTCCCCACCGGTGGTAAAGCCCACGAGCGCATTGCGCAGATTCGGTGTGATTCCGAAGCCGACGGTATAGTCCGGATGAAAGAAGATTTTTGCGCATAGTTTGTTATGCCTGTTTGTTCTGCTCTGGAATTTTTAATTCCAGAGCATTGTTTTTAAGGGCAAATCAGCTTTTTTGCGCATAATAACGCCATGGAGAGGGTCCGTGGCGTTTTATTTTTAAGGAGGCTGAAAAATGCATAGCGAATATTTCATGAGTCTTGCTGTTCAGGAAGCATGGAAGGGCTGCGGCTGGGTAAACCCCAATCCCATGGTGGGCGCGGTAATCGTAAAGGACGGCAGGATAATAGGTAAAGGTCATCACGAAAAATACGGCTCTCCCCACGCCGAGAGAAACGCCCTTTCCGCCTGCTCGGAAAGCCCGGAGGGCGCTACGCTGTATGTGACCCTGGAGCCGTGCTGCCACAGAGGGCAGACGCCGCCGTGCACCGACGCGCTGATAGAAAGCGGAATCAAAAAAGTGATCGCGGGTATGGAGGACCCGAATCCGCTTGTTGCCGGGAAGGGTTTTGAAATTCTGAAAAAACACGGTATTGAAACCGTCTGCGGTGTGCTGGAAAAAGAATGCAGGAGCTTAAACGAGGTCTTCTGCCACTTCATCGCACACAATACACCTTTTGTGGCGATAAAGTACGCGATGACGCTCGACGGGAAAATCGCGACCGCGAGCGGCAAGTCCAAATGGATAACAGGCGAAAAAGCGAGGGAGCACGTCCACTGGCTTCGTCACAGATACTCGGCCGTTATGGCCGGCGCCGGCACGGTAATTTCTGACGACCCCATGCTTAACTGCCGCCTGCCCGAAGGGAAGGACCCGGTTCGCATAATCTGCGACACGAACCTGAGGATTCCTCTTGAAGCCAGAATAGTCAGGACTGCGCATGAGTTCAAAACCTATATAGCGACCGGGGCGCCGGAGGGCAAAAAATCAGACAGGCTGCGAGATAAAGGAGCAGAAATAATCAGTGTGCCGATGAAAAACGCCCATATAGATCTTAACGAGCTGATGAAGATACTGGGCGGGAAGAAGATCGACAGCATACTCCTCGAAGGAGGAGGAACCCTTAACGCATCCGCGCTCGCCTGCGGCATTGTAAATAAGGCTTTTGTGTATATCGCTCCGAAAATTTTCGGAGGGGAAAGCGCCAAAAGCCCCGTGGGGGGCAGGGGAGCGGATAAGCCCGAGGACGCGATGATGCTCCGCGACAGGAAGATAACGGAGCTCGGCGACGACATACTCCTGGAATACAGCCTGAAGTGAGGTGCTGAAATGTTTACCGGCATAATTGAAGAAACGGGGACGGTCGCGGCCGTCGTTAAGGGCGCAGGCTGTGCAAGGCTTACGATTAAGGCCGCAAAAATATTCGGAGATCTGCGGCTCGGAGACAGCGTCGCGGTAAACGGTGTCTGCCTTACAGTTGCGGAGCTCGGAGCCTGCAGCTTTACGGCGGACGTGATGAACGAAACGCTTTCAAGAAGCGGACTCGGGCAATTGAGGGCGGGCAGCGCCGTAAACCTTGAGCGCGCGATGCCTGCCGGCGGAAGATTCGGCGGACATATAGTTTCAGGCCACATCGACGGCACGGGCATTATTGAGATCAAGGTCCGGGAAGGGAGCGCCGTGTGGATAAGGATCTCCGCGCCAGAAAAAATAATGAGGTATATCGTAGAAAAGGGTTCGGTGGCCATAGACGGGATAAGCCTTACGGTGGCTAGGCTCGATGAAAGGGGTTTTTCGGTATCCGTTATACCGCATACAGGAAAGGAAACGACGCTCCTTTCAAAAAGCCCCGGCGAAAGCGTAAATCTTGAAAACGACGTCATAGCAAAATATGTAGAGAAGCTTATGGGAATTAAGGAAGACCCGGGCAGGGCTGAGGGCGGAGTTACCCTAGAGCTTCTCGCAAAAGCGGGTTTTGAAATATAGGAGGCGGAAAATGTTCAGATTCAGCACTATTGAGGAGGCTCTGGAAGAGCTCAGAAACGGAAGGATAATCCTCGTAACCGACGACGAGGACAGGGAAAACGAGGGCGACTTCATATGCGCCGCCGAGCACGCAACGACCGAGAACGTGAATTTCATGGCTACGCAAGGCAAGGGGCTGATATGCATGCCCATGGGAAAGGCGCTGGTCGAAAAGCTCAGAATACCGCAAATGGTGGACAAAAATTCGGACCTGCACGAGACGGCTTTCACCGTTTCCATCGACCATGTGGACACGACTACCGGCATATCCGCAGCGGAACGCTCTCTGACAGCCCGAAAATGCGTCGAGGACGGGGCCAGACCGGAGGATTTCAGGAGGCCCGGGCATATGTTCCCCCTCCTTGCGAGAAAAAACGGCGTGCTTGAGCGAAACGGACACACGGAGGCAACGGTAGACCTTATGAGGCTAGCGGGGCTCAAAGAGTGCGGCCTGTGCTGCGAGATAATGCGCGAGGACGGCTCAATGATGAGGACGCCGGAGCTTATGGAGCTTGCCGAGAGGTTCGGGCTGAAGTTCATCACCATAAGAGAGCTTCAGGAATACCGAAAAAAGCACGACAGACTTGTCGAGCGAGTGGCCGAAACAAAAATGCCGACAAAATACGGCGATTTCAAAGCCTGCGCCTATATCAACAAGCTCAACGGGGAACATCATGTGGCTCTCGTGAAGGGAGATATAGGCGACGGCAGAAACCTGCTGTGCAGAGTTCATTCGGAGTGCCTGACCGGGGACGCCTTCGGCTCGGTGCGCTGCGACTGCGGCGAGCAGTTCGCCTCGGCCATGAGGCGTATAGAAAAGGAGGGCAGGGGAGTGCTCCTCTACATGCGGCAGGAGGGCAGGGGAATAGGACTTGTAAACAAGCTGAGAGCCTACGAGCTGCAGGACAGAGGCATGGATACCGTCCAGGCCAATATCGCGCTCGGCTTTAAGGACGATATGCGCGAATATTTTATCGGAGCGCAAATATTGAGGGACCTCGGCGTGAAAACTCTGAGGCTTTTGACCAACAATCCGCAGAAGATTTACGGGCTTTCGGACTTCGGAATGGAAATTGTAGAGCGCATCCCCATACAGATAAGCCCGACGGAGCACGACGCTTTTTACCTGCAAACCAAGCGGGAAAAGATGGGGCATCTTTTGAATTAATGAAAACTGAAAAAAAGGAGATTAAAAAAATGAAAGTTTATGAAGGAAAACTCGTATCGGAAAATATCAGGGTCGGCATAGTCGCTTCCCGCTTCAACGAATTCATCGTGTCCAAACTGCTTGCCGGAGCTCTGGACGGACTGGGAAGGCATAACGTCGGCGGCGACGACATCGAGGTCGCGTGGGTGCCCGGAGCCTTCGAGCTGCCGGTAATAGCCTCCAAAATGGCCAAAAGCGGAAAATATGACGCGATAATCTGTCTCGGAGCGATAATCCGCGGCTCGACGTCGCATTACGAGCTTGTCTGCGCCGAGGTGTCAAAGGGCATAGCAAACGTTTCCCTGAAATACGAAATGCCGGTAATGTTCGGCGTTGTGACCACTGAAAACATAGAGCAGGCCATCGAGCGAGCGGGCACAAAGGCCGGAAACAAGGGCTACGATTCGGCACTGGGCGCGATAGAAATGGTAAATCTCATCCGAGAGATGGGACGGTGACAGCTAAAAACGGTTTTCAGAGCTGCGGAGCGGAAGAAACAACAAATTTTAAGGAAACGAATGACAAAGGCCAAATAAAGTAGTATACTCAATATAGACAGGCAATATAAGGAACCGGGGCCTTACAAACGAGAGATTTTCTTAAGATTTATTTTATGCTTCGGAGGATTTGAAAATGGAAAATGTGAATCTTACAGGAACAGGGCTGACCGTTTCGCGGGTCTGCCTGGGAACCATGACCTTCGGCGGACAGTTGGACGAGCAGGGGAGCATAGAGGTCGTTCACCGCGCCCTCGACTGCGGCGTGAACTTTTTCGACACCGCAAACATCTACACCGGCGGGCAGAGCGAAACGATTTTGGGCAGGGCGCTCAAGGGCTGCAGAGATGAGATCGTTATAGCAAGCAAGGTAGGAGGCCCCTCCGAGCCGGGCCTGAACGGACAGGGGCTGAGCAGAAAGCACATCGTTTCGGCGGCGGAGAAAAGCCTCAGACGCCTCGGCACCGATTACATCGACATTTACTATCTGCATTTTCCGCACAGGGCCACGCCGCTTGAAGAGACGATGGAGGCTATGGATTCTCTTGTCAAGTCCGGCAAGGTCCGCTACATAGGAATGAGCAATTACGCCGCGTGGGAAATGATGGACGCGCTCTCGATCTGCGACAGGCGGAGCTTCACGCCGCCCTGCCTCACAGAAAACGTATACAACCTTCTGACGAGAGGCATCGAATCGGAGCTTGTTCCTTTTATCAGGGCGAAGAAGATAGGCCTTACGATATATAACCCGATCGCCGGGGGACTTCTCTCGGGAAAGCACGGCAGGGAGCGGCCGATTGACAATACGCGCCTTTCGGAACCGGGATATTACCAGAGATACTGGAACGACGACAGCTTTGCCGCCATGGAGAGCCTTGAGCGCATAGCGGAGTCCGCAGGAATGTCGCTGCTCGAGCTCTCGCTCCGCTGGTGCGTTTCTTACGGCTATGTGACGAGCGTGATACTCGGCGTAAGCCGCCTTGAGCATCTTACGGGGAATCTGGAGCTTATAGCGAAGGGCCCGCTCTCCGAGGAAATCCTTTCGCGCTGCGACGAGGTCTGGAAGAAGCTCAGCGGGAGCAGGTTCGCGTATAACAGATAAATTTGCCAAATAAACAGCGAGCGTCCGGCGGCAGACCATCTGCCTATGGACGCTCGCCGCTTTTTACAGCCTGCGTAGGGGCTCACACCCGGCTCAGGCTCTTTTTTCTGCGGTAGTTCTCGGCGAGGAATAGAGCAAGGCCGCCGATAAGGACCGCCGCGCAGACATTATAGGTAAAGGTGTAGCCCCTGGCGTCGGCTATCGCTCCGCCGATAAGGGGACCTAAGCCCTGAAAGACATCAGCAAAAATAAAGTATGTGCTTATCGCGACGCCGCGCCTGTTCTCCGGCATCCTTTTTACGCACTCGGCCTGGATAGAGGGCTGGCCCGAACCTGAGCCGAGGGATGTGAGCACAGCTCCTGCAATCATAACCCAAAATGAGCTCAAATAGCCGATGAAGAGCAGTCCGGCGGCGGAAACGATAAAGGCGGGAACGAGCACGAAGGGCAGGCCCTTCCGGTCATTAAACTTTCCGGCGAGCGGGCGGACGACCAGCATGACGACCGCGGTGACGGTAAAGAAAACGGTCGGGTTCGCTATCCGGTTCTTCTCGGCGTGCAGTATGATGAAATTTACGATGATGCCGTTGCAGAAGGAAAAAAGCCCGTTTATGAACGCAAGAGGCAAAAGCGGTACCGCGATCAGATTCGAAAAGGAAAAACCGCAGCTCTCAATATTTTTCGGGGAAAGGTCGTCCTTTATTAGCGCGATAAAAACGGCGGCGAGGGCTATTACGCATCCCGCCATAAAAAACGCCGCACGGGCTCCGAGAGAATTGAAAACGGCAAGCCCTATTCCGGGCGCGACCGCCATGCTGAGAGTATAGGTGAGCCCCATATAGCCTATTCCTTCGCCCGTGCGGCTCCTCGGTATGAACTTGCAGGCGTAGGCGGAGGTTACCGTGCTGTTTACGGCAAAAACCATGCCGCTGAGAATCCGTACAAACGCAAAGCCGCCGAGAGAGGTGAAAATACCGTAAGCGAATATGCATAGCGCAAAAAGCGGCGCCGATACCCTGAGTATGCTCTTCTCCTGAAATCTGTCGGAAAGCATACCGCCTACGGGCCTTATAAACAGCGCGGAAGACGCGTAAAGCCCGCTGACAAATCCGGCAGTGGTAAGGCTGAAGCCGAGACTGACAACGTATTTTACTATTACGCCGCTTATCATGGAATAGCCCATGCTGGTGCAAAGACCCGCAAGCAAAACCATATAGTACTGACGACCGAAGGGCTCCTTTTTCATAAAGCTGACCTCGATTTCAAATTAATGAAATTAGCAAGCGAACTATTACTGTAATATTATCACCCGCAGGGGCAAAAACGCAATAAAAGCTTAAAAAATGTTACTCCGTATATATTTTCCGGGCCGTAAAATCGATAGAGTGTCACTTTATAGCAGATTATACGGATAATGGAGAGGGGGCGGAGCGTTTTTGTTTTTTAATATTCATTTCAGGAAAATAATCCGATGTTAAAATAAATACCGACTTCATATTGACAAAATTCAATTTGAGGAGTATATTGGAATTGTCAAATCGAAAAAATTCAATTTGAGGTGCATGATGGACGACAGATATTCCGAAGGAGCGAGAGTGTTCAAGGCCCTGGGCGATTCGAGACGGGCCATGATAGTCGACATGCTGTCCTGCGGAGAGCTTTGCGCGTGCAGGATACTTGAACGACTGGAGATGTCGCAGCCGACGCTCTCGCATCATATGAAGCTGCTTTGCGAATGCGGCATTGTCAGATGCAGGGAGGAAGGCAAATGGACTTACTACTCGCTGGACCGCGATACCATAGAGAGGGCCAAGGCGTTTCTCAATGAAATAACCGAGGGCTCCGCAGAGTGTGTCTGCAAGATTTCTGAAAACGGAGAATAGGATCATGTTTATTTTTGCGTTTCTAAACAGCCAGATATTAAAGATGGAGTGGCTTTGGGTTCTTGTCAAGCTGCTTGTGGAAGGGGTATTCCGGCTTGACATTTCCTCTAAGCTCGGAGGAAGCATACATTTCTTCCTCTACGATGTTATAAAAATACTGATTCTGCTTTCGGTCCTTATTTTTGTGATATCGTATATCCAAAGCTATTTTCCGCCGGAGAGGACGAAAAAAATCCTCGGGCGCTTCAAGGGCATCACTGCAAATATCCTGGCCGCGCTGCTTGGCACCGTGACACCATTCTGCTCCTGCTCATCCATACCGCTTTTCATAGGCTTTTCCAGCGCGGGTCTTCCGGTAGGAATCACGTTTTCTTTTCTCATTTCTTCTCCGCTGGTGGATCTAGGCTCGCTGATACTGCTGATGAGCATTTTCGGAGCCAGAGTGGCCTTTGCTTATGTAATTGTCGGGCTGGTGCTCGCGGTCATAGGAGGCTCTCTGATTGAAAAATTAGGCATGGAAAAATACGTTGAAAACTTTGTGAAGTCGGCTGGCAGCGTGGATATTGAAGCTCCGGAGCTTACGAGGCGCGAGCGCCTTATATACGCGAAGGAACAGGTCCAGGCTACGGTAAAAAAGGTTATTCTTTATGTCTTTATCGGAGTAGGCATCGGGGCGGTTATCCATAACTGGATACCGGCGGAGCTTATACAAACCGTACTCGGAAGCAGAAACCCGTTCTCGGTAATCCTGGCCACTTTAGTCGGCATACCGATGTACGCGGACATTTTCGGAACCATACCTATTGCCGAGGCGCTGTTTTACAAGGGGGTAGGGCTTGGAACTATACTCTCGTTCATGATGGCGGTCACCGCGCTCTCTGCGCCGTCGATAATAATGCTGCGCCGCGCAGTCAAGCCTAAGCTTTTGGCGGTGTTTGTAGGCATAGTGGCAATTGGCATTATTGTAATCGGATACACGTTCAACGCGTTTCAATTCCTGTTCGTATAAGGAGGATAATTATGGCAAAAACCTGGTATCCCGTTGTAGACTACGCGCTTTGCGCGGAATGCGGCACCTGTATTGCGAAATGCCCGCACAACGTCTATGACAAGTCAAAGGCGCCGTCGCCTGTCGTCAAGAATCCAAAAGCCTGTGTTGACCATTGCCATGGCTGCGGAAACCGCTGCCCCGTCGGAGCCATAACCTATGTCGGTGATAACACTGGCTGGACTCCTCCGAACGGAAAGAAAGAGACTGAAGAAGCATGCTGTTCCTGCGGCTGCGGCGAAGCTCCCGAGAAAAGCGTTTTGGTAGAATACTTATATCTGGATTTGCAGACCTGCGACCGCTGCATTGGGACTGACAATGAACTGGACGAGGTTATGAATATACTTACCCCCGCTCTGGAGCTTGCGGGCCGCAGGGTTGAGTATAAGAAGATCGAGATGGAAAGCGCGGAGCTCGCTGAAAAATATAAGTTTTTGTCGTCGCCTACCATTCGCGTCAACGGAAAAGACATTTGCACATCAGTAAAAGAAAACAGCTGCGGCTGCTGCAGCGAAATCAGCGGCACAGACGTAGAGTGCCGGGTCTTCGAATACGAGGGCGAGAGCTATGAGGTGCCGCCAAAAGAAATGCTGGCGGAGGCGATACTGAAGGAAGCGTTCGCGTCGTCAGAGGGCGGCTGCTCCTGCGGAGGATATGAGATGCCGCAGAACTTAAGAGCGTTTTATGAGGGCAAAAGCAAAAAATCCGGATGTTCCTGCGGGGGCAGCTGCTGCTGAAATATTTGTATTTGTATAAAGGAGAATGAAAATGGCGTTTTTCAATTTTGGGAAGAAAAAAGAAGAAACGAACTCCTGCTGCTGCGGGGGCAACTGCGACGCGGAGAGCATGGAAAAGGCCGAGAGCGCGAAAGCCGGAGGAGCCAGCGTAAAGGTTCTCGGCAGCGGCTGCGCTAAGTGCAACCAGCTTGAGGCGGCGACAAAGGAAGCCCTTAAACGTCTTGGAATGGACACCGCAATCGACCATGTGACCGACTTTGCACAGATTGCGTCATACGGTGTTATGAGCACACCCGCTCTCGTCGTTGACGGCAAGGTGGTATCCTACGGAAAGGTTCTAAGCGCGGAGGAGGTCGTAAGGATTCTTCAGAAGGTCAGATCGTAGCGAGAGGTGTGGAGATGGAAAAAAGAAAAGGCGCCGGAATAGGCTTTTTTGAAAAATATCTGACGCTTTGGGTCGTGCTCTGCATGGCGGCGGGGATTCTTATAGGCAGGTATCTGCCGGGCATCCCCGCTCTGCTCGGGCGCTTTGAGTACGCGCGGGTTTCGATACCTATCGCCGTGCTCATATGGCTTATGATATATCCAATGATGCTGAAGGTGGATTTTCAGAGTATAAGGAACGTGGGAAAAAACCCTAAGGGTCTTTTTGTGACATGGGTCACCAACTGGCTAATCAAGCCGTTTACAATGTTTGGCATCGCCTGGCTGTTTTTCTTTGTCGTATTCAGAGGCATGATTCCTACCGGGCTCGCGAAAGACTATCTGGCGGGAGCGATACTTCTCGGAGCCGCGCCCTGCACCGCGATGGTTTTCGTATGGAGCCATCTGACAAAGGGGAATGCGGCTTATACCGTCGTACAGGTAGCGACCAACGACATAATTATTCTTATCGCTTTCACGCCGATAGTAGCTTTTCTCCTTGGAGTCGGCGGAGTCGGCATACCCTGGGACACGCTCATTTTATCCGTAATTCTTTTTGTTGTGATACCTCTTGCGGGCGGCGCGGCCACAAGAAATTATGTCACCAAAAAGCACGGAGCCGAGTATTTTGAGAAGAGCTTCATACCGAAATTCGGGAATGTGACTATGGCCGGGCTTCTTCTGACCCTCATAATAATATTCTCTTTCCAGGGCGATGTAATACTGAAAAACCCCCTGCATATAGTTTTGATAGCCGTGCCGCTGACGATCCAGACGTTCCTGATTTTTTTCATCGCCTATCTGTCGAGCAGGCTTCTGAAGTTGCCGCATGATATAGCTGCGCCGGCGGGAATGATAGGGGCATCCAACTTTTTTGAGCTGGCCGTCGCCGTAGCGATATCTCTTTTCGGCACGCAGAGCGCTGCCGCGCTTGCGACCATCGTCGGCGTGCTTACGGAGGTGCCTGTAATGCTCATGCTTGTGAAAATAGCCAATAAAACAGAAGGGTGGTTCCGATATGACTAAAGCAAAGGTTGCGTTCATATGCGTGCATAATTCCTGCCGATCCCAGATAGCCGAGGCGCTCGGCAAGCATTTTGCGGCCGATACCTTTGAAAGCTATTCCGCAGGAACGGAGCTGAAGCCGGAAATAAACCGGGACGCCGTAAGACTTGTGAAGGAGCTTTACGGAATAGATATGGAAAAAACCCAGCGCCCGAAGCTCATACATGAGCTGCCGCCGGTCGACATAGTTGTAACAATGGGCTGCGGCGTCGCATGTCCGTTTCTGCCGTGCAGGCGCCGCGAGGACTGGGGGCTAGAGGATCCATCCGGAAAAAGCGACGAGGTATTTATAAAAGTCATAAAAACAATAGAGGAAAAAATAAAGCGGCTTGCCGAAAGCCTGAAGGATTGAGGCGCAAAATGAGTATTTTATCCGAAAAAGCCGTTGCGCTTTTTAGAGGCGGGTTTAATTGTTCCCAGTCGGTTTTTGCCGTCTTCTGCGAGAAATACGGATTAGCTTCGGAGCAGGCTCTTAAAATAGCCTGCGGCTTCGGCGGAGGCATGCGCTGCGGCGAGCTGTGCGGCGCCGTTACGGGCGGCGTTATGGTTATCGGCCTGAAACACGGCCAGTACATATCGGACGACAAGGAAGCAAAAAGCAGATGCTATGCCGAAACCGTGAGATTTACCGAGAAATTCAGAAGCGAAAACAAGTCAGCGGTATGCCGGGATATTTTAGGCTGCGACATTTCCACAAAGCAGGGAATGGAGCGCGCGATAAGTGAAAATCTGTTCGGGACGATCTGCGTCGATTCCGTAGTCAGCGCAGTAGGCATACTTGAAGAAATGGGTTATTAAAGTAAAGCGCTCATCCAGCCCATTAACAGGCTGGATTCAGGCTGTCAAAAAAGCCCAAAGGGCTTTTTTGACAAGGGGGTTTCATGACGGCCGCTCTGCCGCGCCCGTCATGAGAGGTGTCATTTCCGACGTACACGCCGCCGGAAATGACAGATTTGACTTTGCATTCCGCCTCTTTGAGGCGGGATTTTGCGCTGATAAGGCTTACCGAATAAGTATTGATTATATCCAGATTAAGAAATACAATGTATGATAAGCAGTGCTTTTGGGGATGCCCCAATGGGGCGGCGGGATAAAAAGAGCGGTATTTTAAGCGGCGGGCATGTAATGCTCTGAATAAGGCCGGTTAATGCCGGCCTGCGCGGAGAATGAGTCGTTTTATTACCGTTACGGGAACTGCGGAATCAAGAAAAACACATAAGGCCGGGCGGTAAAGACATCCTAAATCATTATAAAGGCGGGAATGAAATGAAAAACGTTATCTTCTATTTTTCTGGAACCGGCAACAGCCTCGCGCTGGCAAAGCAGATTACCCAAAAGCTGGGCGACACCGAGCTTATCTCCGTTCCGGCGTATTCGGACGCAGCCGAGCCGATAAAAATAACCGCCGAGCGCATAGGATTCGTTTTCCCGGTGTATTTTGGGTGTCTGCCGCCCGTAATGAAGCGATTTATTTCCAATTTGGAATTCGGGCGGGAGCAGTACATATTCGGCGTGGCAAACTTCGGAGGGGGAAGCTGGCTGGCTTTCGGACAGCTCGATTCCGCCCTGGCCGAAAGGGGAGCTGCTCTTAGCGCCGCGTTTCCCGTGAAGATGCCGGGAAACTATATAGTTAAATACGGCGCCTTACCTCAGTCCCTGCAAAACAAAATATTGGAAAGGGCAAAAAGTAAAGCCGACGGAATAGCGGAGGCCGTAAAGGGAAAAATCCCCTCGGCAATACCGAGGGGGGCGCCGCCGCTGAAAATTTTCGAAAAAAGGCTTCTGAAAATCACGGAAGGCTTCGGGAAAATGGCTGAAAACTTCCATGCCGGCGAAAACTGCAACGGCTGCGGCGTCTGTGCCAAGGTCTGTCCAGCGGGAAATATAAGTCTGAAGGACTCCGCTCCCGTCTGGGGCGGCAGCTGCGAGCAGTGCATGGCCTGCATACAGTGGTGCCCCCGGGAGGCTGTCAACTATGCCGACAAAACCGCGAAAAGAAAGCGCTACCATCATCCGGAAATAAAGCTGTCCGAAATGTTCCGGACAAAGCCTGACTAGAGCGGGGATGCCGCCTGCTCAGTTTCCGTCCCAGACAGAGGTTTTCACCTTTCGGTCGAGCGGCAGCCATTCGAAGAATGCCTTGCGCAGGGCCGCTTCCCAGAAGTCCCACTCATGCTTGCAGCCGGGCAGTACGAAGCCGGTGACGTCGTAACCCAGCTCGCGCAGGTAGCTGCTTCCGTAGAGGTAGGACTCATAGGCAATTTCGTCCGCGTCGCCGCAGGCGTAGATTATTTTCGGCATCGGGCGGCCTTCCAGAACGTTTTTCGCCGCCGTTTCGGCCAGGTCCTGGCGGGCGACGTCCTCCGGCTGCTTGGGCATAGGCCAGCCTGTTGCTATGACGCGCTCCCTGAAGGCGCTGTGACCGCGGCTTCCGCTTTTCGGAGGAATGCCCCCTGACATGATAAGGCCTATCGAAAAATCCTCGGGGCGGTTAAGAACGATTTTGTGCGCGCCTCCGCTGCCCATGGAAAGGCCCCCGATGAAATTATCCTCTCTTTTGTCGGAAAGCGGGAAGCTTGAATAGCAGAATTCCCTCAGCTCGTCGACGATAAAAGTATAGTACTTCGAGCCGCGCGGATAGTCCGAGTAGGCCGAATTGTAAGCGCATGGACAGACCACCGCGCAGTTGCTTTCAACGGCGTACCGCGCCACGTTGGTCCAGTTCAGGTAGTCGGCGTCGTCGCCGCTGCCGCCGTGCAGCAGCCAGAGCGTTTTGAACTTCCTGCCGGAGTATATTTCCTCTATGCTCCTCCCGAGATCGTAGCCCTGATCGAAGCTCGGCAGTATGACGGTCACATTCGTCTGCATGCCCAGAGCCTTTGAGAGCATATTAAGTCTTAATACGGCCATTTCACAGACCTCCTTTGAAAGATTCAAGCCGCGGGAGCCATTCGCAGGCGGCGTCGCGAAGCGCCGCGTCCCAAAAATCCCAGCCGCTCCCGCAGCCCGTGAATTCTTTCGAATCGACATGGTACCCAAGCTCGCCAAGAGCCGCGGCGCCTTCACGCGAGAAGCTTCCGGTGAGGGCGTTTTCGCTTCCCCAGGCCCAGTAGATTTTGGGGAGAGCCTTCCGTTCCGACGCTGATTTCACTGCGATATCATAGAGCTCGGCCTTTTCAGGAGGGGCATTGTCCTGAATCGAGGGCGGAACCAGACCCATCGCCGCCGTTTTCTCCCGGATGCGCTCCAGATACCCGGCTTTCATATCCCTGCCGAAAGCGCCGTCGATGATGACGGCGGCAGAGTAGCGCTCGGGATAAGTAAGGGCGGCCTTAAGCGCCCCGTAGGCCCCCAGAGATATGCCGCCTATATAGTTGTCCTCGCGCCTGTCGGACAGCGGGAAGTAGTTCTGACAGATTACCCTCTGCTCGTGAGTGAAAAGCTCGAAAAACTTTTGCCCGAGGGGATCGTCGGAATACATCCAATTGTAGCAGCAGGGCATAACAACTGCAAATCCCTGCTTTTCCGCATAACGAAGGATGCCCGAATATCTGAGAATCTCCGAGTCGTCCCCTGTCTCGCTGTGGAGCAGCCAGAGCGTTTTATGCCTTCGCTCTCGTGGATACAGCCCGCGGAAGTCCGCAGCAGCTTTGAAATTCTGCGGCGAGTCGCCCGGAAGGATGACCGTAATATTCGTCTGCATGCCGATTTTCATAGAGAGATAGTTCATCTGAAAGCTTGCCATTAAAGACGCCTCCTCGTTTTATGCCCGCCATATAGCAAAAACGTTATAGCGGCTATGTTTTCAATTATATAGCAGGCGTCCGTATAATACAACCGTTTAGATCGGAACTTTTTACAGCGGGAAAACAGGATCGGGGCGGTCAGCGACCGCCCCGACTGCTATTCGATTTTTGACCCGGCTTTTCCGAGGCGTTCCGAGACTTGTTTTTGCTCTGCGCTTTGATGACCTTAAGCCTTACGAACTCCTCGCGCTCCTTTTCCTCCAAAACTTCGGTGATGCCCTTTATAGTATTGTTGAGATCCGGTATAACGATGTTGCTGAGGGCGTTTGCGCGCTTTTGCGTTTTGCGGATCGCATAGGCAAGGCGGTAGATGGCGTTTTCCACTTCCGCAAGCCTTCTAATGAGCTGCTTTGCCCTGTTGAATTTTATATATGCGTTGTCAAGCGCCGAATTGGTGTCCACAAAGCCGTAGGTAAGGCGGAGCGGCTGCTCCTCGTACGAAACCGAGGCTATGTCCACTCCCATTACGCTTCTGTGCCGGAGCGAGAGGGTGTTGTCCAGCGGCACCGCTTCCGCTATCTTATCGCATTTTCCGAGAGATATGTTCGCAAGCTGCAGCGCTCCGTAGGCCTCGGAGAAGACCTGGTCTATCTGGGACTGTATTTCGGATGCCTCGTCTATAAGACCCATAATTTCCCGAATCAAAATATTGCGTTTCCTGTCCATAAGCTCGAAGCCCGTTAGAGCAAGCTCGCGCGAGCGCTTCGCCGCCAGCAGGTTGCCCTTTGTCGGCAAAACCGCCATATCCTCTCACCTCCTAAGCCTTGATTGAAGCAGCAAAAGTCATGTCCTGTAATACTTGTCGAGCAGCCTTTCTCCGACACGGTCCAGTTCCTCGCGGGGAAGCAGGGAGAGAATATCCCAAGCCATGTCGAGCGTCTGCGTTATCGTGCGGTTTTCGTTTATATCCTGTCTGATGTAGGCGTTTTCGAGCCGTCTGCCGAATTCGATGTATTTTTTGTCCGTGGGCGACAGCTCATCCTCTCCGATGACGGAAGCAAGACTTCGCGCATCCTGCACCTTCGAGTAGGAAGCGAAAAGCTGATTTGAAAGCTCGGCGTGGTCCTCACGCGTGAAGCCTTCGCCTATGCCGTCCTTCATGAGCCTTGAAAGGGATGAGAGAATGGATATCGGCGGGTAGATGCCGGCAAGCTCCATCTCGCGGCTCAAAACGATCTGACCCTCGGTGATGTAACCTGTGAGATCGGGGATGGGGTGGCTGATATCGTCGTTGGGCATTGTAAGTATCGGAACCTGAGTTACGGAGCCTTTCTTTCCGTGTATCTGCCCCGCGCGCTCATAAATCGAGGCAAGGTCGGAATACATGTAGCTGGGAAATCCCTTCCTCGACGGTATTTCGCCCTTGGAGGAGGAAAACTCGCGCAGCGCCTCGCAGTAGGAGGACATATCGGTCATTATGACCAGCACATGGTAGCCGTGTGTGAACGCAAGGTACTCGGCGGCCGTCAGGGCGCAGCGCGGCGTTATTATGCGCTCTATTATCGGGTCGCTGGCGAGGTTCAGGAACATGACGACGCGCCCTATCGCGCCGGCGTCCTCGAAGCTCTTGCGGAAAAAGTCAGCGACGTCGTTTTTCACGCCCATGGCCGCGAATACTATCGCGAAATTGCTGCCGTCGCCTATTTTCGCCTGCCTGACCATCTGGGCCGCAAGCTCGTTATGCTTCATTCCGGCTCCGGAGAATACCGGCAGCTTCTGGCCGCGGATAAGCGTCGCCGTGGCGTCTATGGCGGATATGCCGGTATATATGCATTCCCTGGGGTATTTTCTTGAAACAGGATTGATAACCGAGCCGTTTATGTCGCGGCGCTCCTTCGGAAATATTTCGCCCAGACCGTCGGCGGGCCTTCCCACTCCGTCGAAAACGCGGCCCAATATCTCGGTCGAAAGCGCCAGCTTAAGCGGCGCGCCCGTGAAATGGGTACGCGAGTTTTCGAGAGAGATGCCTCTGGTGCCTTCGAAAACCTGAATCACCGCCCGGCTGCCATCGACGGCTATGACGCGGCCCTGACGGCGCCCGCCGCCGCGCAAGGTTATCTCTGCAAGCTCGTCGTAGCCGACTCCGAGAACGCCGTCAATAACCATGAGGGAGCCCGAGAGCTCGGATGTGCCCGTATATTCTATTCTCATTCGTTCAGCACCTCACTCGTTTTCCGTCAGGACCTTTGCGACGGCAGAATCTATGAGCTCTTCAAAGTATTTTCGATCCTTGCCAGCGCCCTCGCCAAGATCGAATTTCATTTTCATAAGCTCGGCGAAAACCCCGGTATCGCGGAGGAGTGAAAGCGGTATCTTCTTTTCAGTAAGAGTCTTCGCGCCGTCGAACAGCCTGAGTATCAGCTCCATCATGTCGTACTGCACGGGCAGCGGCATGTAGGTATCGGTTTTATGGAAAGCGTTCTGCTGCAGGAAGCCGGTCTTGATGAGCCGGGCCGTCTCTATAGTAAGCTTCTGGTCGTCCGGCAGTATGTCGGAGCCGATTAGCTTCACTATCTCCTGCAGCGCCGATTCCTCGTGCAGAATGTTTATAATGCGCTGACGCTTAGCCGTGAAATCCGAACCCAGCTCCGCGTCGTACCAGGGAGCAAGGTCGATGAAATATTCCGAATAGGAGCCGTTCCAGTTGATTGCGGGGAAGTGGCGAGCGTAGGCCAGAGAGCGGTCCAGCGCCCAGAAGCACCTTGCGAAGCGCTTTGTGTTCTGAGTTACCGGCTCTGAGAAGTCGCCGCCCTGCGGGGAAACGGCGCCGATAATTGTTATAGAGCCCTCGGAGCCCGAAAGTGTTTTCATAAGCCCGGCGCGCTCATAAAATTCCGCAAGCCGCGACGGGAGGTATGCCGGGAAAGCCTCCTCGGCCGGCATTTCCTCAAGGCGTCCGGAAATCTCGCGCAGAGCCTCCGCCCAGCGGGAGGTTGAGTCGGCCATCAGAGCGACATGGTAGCCCATGTCCCTGTAATACTCGGCTATCGTCACGCCCGTGTATATCGACGCCTCGCGGGCCGCGACGGGCATATTGGAGGTATTGGCTATAAGTATCGTCCGTTCCATGAGCGGGCGGCCGGTTTTGGGGTCCGTCAGCTCCGAAAACTCTTCAAGCACCTGCGTCATCTCGTTGCCGCGCTCTCCGCAGCCGAGGTAGACTATGATGTCCGCGTCCGCCCACTTGGCAAGCTGGTGCTGCACCATCGTCTTGCCCGCGCCGAAGGGACCGGGGATGGCCGCGCAGCCGCCCCTTCCTACGGGAAAAAGCGTGTCGATTACGCGCTGTCCGGTTATCATGGGCCGGCTTATCGGAAGACGCTCGTTAACAGGCCGCGGAACGCGGATCGGCCATTTGTGGGAGAGCGTAAGCTGGTGCTCGGAGCCGTTTTTGAGCCTCAGCGTAGCAATCACGTCGGATGTGGCGTATTTTCCCGACGGCTTTACGCTCAGGGCGACGCCCGAAACACCGGGAGGCACAAGCGCGCGGTGGCGGACAGCCTGCGTTTCTTCGCATTCGGCGAAGACCGTGCCCTCTCCAACGAAGTCGCCTTCCTTTATGTTGACGGTTACGTCCCAGAGCTTACCGGGGTCGAGCGTAGGAATGTCGATTCCTCTTGTTATGAAAACGCCGGACGACTCCTCGATTTTTTTAAGAGGGCGGGCTATGCCGTCGAATATGTTTCCGAGCAGCCCAGGCCCGAGGTCGATGGAAAGCGGAGCGAGCGCGGGATAGACGGGCTGGCCGTGACAAAGCCCGGATGTGTCCTCGTAGACCTGCACGGTGGCGCCGGATTTCGAGACGCTTACAACCTCTCCGGGCAGCCTCAGCTCGCCTACGCGCACCATATCAAGCATAGAAAGACCCGTGCCTCCGCGTACGTCGATGACCGGTCCGTTTACTCCATGTATATAGTAAGCCGTATCCTTATTTTTCACAGTAAGCCTTCTTTCAGGTTCAATCCATTTCAAGCCCGAACATTTCCGCGAAATGCCCGGCAAGGTCCTTCAGCTCGGTATCATAGGTCATGTCGACGCTGATATTTTCGGCAGGGCAGGAGAGCCTCAGACCTCCCAGCTCAAACAGGCCCTCATTGTAAAACAGATCGTAGCCTTCAAGCGACCTCGGGAACTCGTCGACATACTTCATATCCGCTTTGCGGAGCGTTACGTTGACCCTGGTAAATTCTTTTATTCTGCTGAGTCCTTTGTTGAGATAGCCCTTCAGGGCCTCAAGGTACTCCGGGGTTTCGGTAAAGGCTTTTATCCTCTCGGTCAGAAGCTCAAAAACCTTTTCGGAATATTCATTTCTTAGGCGCAGGAGCTCGCGGCGGTTTTCGGCGAGGCAAAGGCTGATGCGCCTGGACTGCTCGCTCCTCATTTTCTGGAGCCTTTCCTTTTTGTACTGCGCAATTTCGCTTTTGAGCGCCGCGCTGCTGGCCGCCCTTGCGGCCTCCTGCCTGCGACGGACCTCGCTGAGTATTTTCTCGGTCTCGGACTTGGATTCTCTCAGAATCGCTCCCGTCAGGATCTCAAGCTTTTCCTGAAGTTTATCCACCATTACAGCTTCACTCCTATCGCTTCGCGGATATGCCTCGTTATTGAATCGGGCGGACGCGTTGTGCCGTGGCGGTCGGGTATTACGACCAGCAGCGGCCTTGAAAAATTCAGCTTTATGTCGTTTATAAGGGCGGGGCAGAGCGAGGCCAGCTTCTCGGTAACGAGAAGAACGGCAATACTCTCGTCGGCGACGGCGTCCGCGATGCAGCGCTCCGCCTCCGGCTTTTCATGGACCACGACACCCTCTATGCCGGCCATGCGAAGGCCGGTCTGCGTGTCTGTGTTGTCACAGATAAGATAATACCGCATCAAACCACCGGCTTACAGCTTTGTGAATATCATGAACGCGATTATGAGTCCGTAAAGAGCGATGCCCTCCGCAAGACCGACGAAAATGAGGGATTTTCCGAAGGCTTTTTCATTCTCGGAGATAGCGCCGAGCGCCGCCGAAGCCGCGCCAGAAACAGCTATGCCGCCGCCTATGCCGGAAATGCCCACGGCGAGCGCAGCTCCGATGTAACCCAGGCCGGTAGTGAGCCCGCTTGCGGCGGAAACGGTTTCAGCCGCCGCTGCGGCGGCGTGCACCGAGCGCGAGAGCAGAACCACTGATGTTATGAGGAACACGCCGAAAAAAGAACAAAGGTTGACTACGAGCGGGATTTTGCTTTTTTTGCCGTTTTTGACCCGGCGGCCTATTATTATGAGCGGAAGCACGACCATTGCGGCCATTATAAGAGCAGTCAGAAATTCCATGTTTATTTACCTCCAAAGCATTAATATCTTTATGTTTTTATTCCGAATAGTTTATGAAGCGGGGCTCAAACGCCCTGCCGCCCGACTCGTAGAAGCGGCCGAACATCTCGTAAAACTCGAGCCTCAGCACCTGTATGCAGACAAGGACTCCCTCGAGGCCCATGACGAAAAGGTTCCCTATTACGACGGCTAGGATGTTGTGCCCACCATTAGCGGTCCTGGCAAGAAGGAAAACAACCATCATCATGCTCGCGTGGCTTATCGCATAGGCGCCTACGCGGAGAAATGAAATAGTGTTGGAGGCGTAGGAAAGCAGAGTCTCAAACATCTCAAAAAAGCCTTCGACGATAAAGCTGCCTATGCTGTGGGGCATGAAGTGCTTTTCGCCCTCGCAGAGCTTCGTTAAAGGCTCCCTGAAGAATACCACGAGCAGCGGCAGCACGATGAGGGCGGCTACATAAAGAGGCGAGAAGAGGTTTACGTTGAAGATAGCCAGAGCGGCCGCGCCCGCTATCGTTGAAACATAGGCGACGGCCCCGGCTACGCCGTTCGGCGAGAAGAATATTTTGCCGATGTTCTTCTGCCTTATGCCGTTTACAATATTGATGCCCATACAGAAGACGAGCAGCGCCACTCCGAAGACAACGGCGGCAAGCAGTATGCGGAGCGTGTTGCCGCTTTCCAAAACCTTGAAGCCGGGCAGGATATTCTCTAGTCCGAATACGCTGCCGTAAAAGAAGCCGAAAAGCATGGAGGAGAGCCCGAGGCAGGCGACTATCCTTCCCATCCAGGCGCCCTTGAGCTTGTAAACAAGAAGGCCGGCAAGCAGCAGGCAAAGCCCCTGTCCCACGTCGCCGTACATTATACCGAAAATTACAGTGTAAGTCAGAGCCATGAAAAAGCCGGGGTCAACCTCTTTGTATGAAGGGAGCCCGTACATCTCAAGAAACGGCGAGAATATCCTTGAAAGGAAGCTCATTTTCCGCTTGATGGGAGGCTCGAAGGTCTGCACGTCCTCGGCGTCCGACGGCAGGCAGTAGAAGCCGGGAAGGCTCTCCGCATTCTTCCTGAAATCCTCGTAGGAGCTTTCCGGCACCCAGCCTATCAGATAGAAAATTTCGTCGCTGTGCGCCGCGAACCTCACAATTTCCTGAGTTTCGTTCATGAAGCGTATGTAGGAATACCTGAGGAGCAGGTTTTCCTTTTCAGCGGCGCTTATATCGGATATCTGCCTTGCAATTTCGTCCGCCCTTTTTCTGAGCTCCTCGTTTGTCTGGCTCAGGCTGAGGAGCGATTTCTCGGATGTCCCAGTCACGCGGCTGGAAAGCCAGATGCGCTCAAAACCGAGAGTGGAAAAGAAAGCGTCGGCGCGCTCTTCGGCGCTCGGCAGCACAAAGCAAAGACCGTAAACAAAGTCCTTTTCGACACTGGTTTCAAGAAAGAACATATCGCCCCTCTGGGAGAGAGACTCATACGCCACGTCGTACGCTTCGCGAGGGAAGCGCCCGAACCGGAACTTGACATATTCCATGCTCGTGAAGCGGGCCATGTCCTGGTCCACGTCGTGGATATGCTGAAGCTGACTGAGGGCCTGCTCGTTGTCGCTTGCCTCAAGCAAAAGCCGCCTGCGTTCCTTTTCAAGAGCTTCGAGTTTTTCGGAAAGCGCGTTCAAATATTCCCGCGTATCCTCGAAGGAAAAGTTGCAAAGCGAGAAATCCCTGTATTCGGGCTTGATGTGCATCTTCTGCGCAAGGTTCCGGACCTTGGCCAGAAGATCGGCATAATAATTCCTGACTTCAAAGGGCACGGGGCCCTTGAACTTGCCGCTGGCCGCTCTTTCACCGTCGTATTCGAAATCACGGAGATAGTTGCTCCTTATCACCGACTGCGCCTGTTCGGGGTGAAATTCGCGATTTATGACGCATCGCTCCACGGCGGTCTCAATCTGATCCTTCGGACCGATAAGCGTCACCATTTTCATCTTTTCTACCGACATTGACTCTCCCCCTTAGGGAATGATTTATCGTAAACACGATCGACGGAGCTGCTCATATCAAAAGGTAAGGCGTTTCACCCGGCGGAAGACCGTAGCGCACGCACTCGATTATATTGATCAGCCTATGCAGCTCGTGCATTTTGAGCGAAATGTAGGCCATTGGGGTAAAAACCGTTTGAGTCCCCGACAAAAGCTGCTTTCTGTCGAAAGTATAGTTCCATAGCATCTGATACTGCTCGATGTATTCAAAATGGTTCTCTGAAAAGAGCCTGCCGTAAGGCGAGGCGCGAAGAAGGGAAAAAGCGCTGTCCATGTCAGCGGACTCGTAAAGAGCCTTGAAAAAAGAAGGCTTCAGCCTGAAAAATTTGGGTATGAGAAGCGAGTACACGCTCTTTTCGCTCCCGGGAAAGTATTTTTTTACTCGCATGACGTGCACGACGTTGGAAAGATCCACGCTTCCTGCAAGATTTTCCAAAAGCAGCGCCTTTTCGCTGCCGGCGGTGCACGAAACTACGGTCTTGTGCATACTTACATAATAAACGCCAAGGAGAGCAAGGCTTGCTTTCGTATAGTCCGGCATTCCGGAAGACTCGGAGGAAATGAGAGCGCGAAGCGGTTCGTAAAACATGCTTCCCTGAACGGCGGAAAGCAGAGAGAGAAAATCCGAGGCCCTGTCGAGCGCTTCATGATTTATGCGGCTGTACTTTCTGTATATATCGGTTATGATTGCCTCCGAGCCCCTGTCCGAGCCTGACTGTATGCGCCGAAGGGCGGCAAGTATGAGGTTCAAATCCATGCGGTGTATAAAGAAGAGGAGCAGGCGCTTTGAGCGCGAGGTCATGAAGCTGTATATCCTGGAAGACTCCTCCTGGACCTGCGTTTTGAGCGCGTCCTCAAGCTCGCCCCTGTGCACGTCGCTATCCGCAAGCTTTTCCATCGCGCTCTGCCAGCCCGGGCAGGAGCGCAGGTAAGAGGCTATTTCGGAGACCGATCTCATGGAGCTCAGACGCTCAAAATCCTCAGGACTTAAGCGTTTTCCGTAGAGAGCCTTTACCTTGCAGCCCACGGCGATATATTCCGAGCTTCCCATCAGTCGTTCCTCAAAACAATCTCGAAAAGAGTGCTCACCCACTCGTCGAGCTTTCTGTCAAAGCTGGTGTGAATGCTCAGGAGATCGCGTTCGTGCTTTTTGCGGAGCCTCTCGAGCTCGGCGTCAACCGAGGCGCGAAAGGCGCTCTCTTCGGCTGCAATCTCAGCGTCCGCGCGGGCGTAGCTTTCCCTCCGCTGTTCGGCTTCCTTTTCGGCGAGGAACTTGTCAAGCCCCTCCTGAAGTGAGACAGCATGCTCCCGCAGGCGTTTTGCCTCCTGCTCGGTATCGAGTATTTTTCTGAAAATATCGCTTCGCTCCATAAAAAGACCCTCTTTACAACAATAATATTGCTTTTGCGCCGCCGTTTATACAATTGTTTGCCCGGAGGCCAACCCGAGGTCGGATGACAGGGTTATAATATCACTTTAAGTCAACAATAAATAGCGCAATTCCTAACAAAAATAAACAAATGAGCAGACTGGATTTTGTGAACATTTCTGAATTTTATTTTTGAAAACAACAAGCCGCGCCCGGGAGTCACGATCTCCATTGAACGCGGCTGATTTAAGATGTATGAGCAGCCGCAAAATAAAAGCGGCGGAAAAGCTTTCTGTCAACGAATGAAGTTGTAGGTCATATAGATGTTTTTGTGGTTCTTCTCGTCGAAACCAAGCTTCTTGTAGAGCGGGTAGCCTGACTCGGTGGCCTTCAGCTCTATGTAATCAATGCCTGCCTCTCCGGCCTCGCTGATAAGCATTTCCATAAGCCTGCGCGCGAGCCCTTTTCTCCGGTGCTCCGGCTTTGTGAACACGTTGAGCACGACTCCCGTCCTTCCGTCTGGCAGCGCGGGATTGATCGGCTTCTCCTCAACGAGCAGCATGGCCGACGAAACCGCCTCGCCGTTCTCAAGGGCCAGGTATGCGAAAAGATCCTTGCCGAGGTGCCTTTCAAAGTATGAAGGCAGCTCCGTCCTCATTCGGTTCTCGAAGGCCTCGGAAATCCCTCCGTAGGTCTCAATTGAATATAGTATGCGCATTTCGACCAGCACAGATATGTCGCCGTGACAGGCTCTGCGAAATTCCAAAAAAATCACCCCATGCACACTCTTTTGCAAAAGACGGGGGATTGTGCGCCTCCGTTTTCCGCGAAAGACGAAAAGCCCCGCGTATAAGGCACGGAGCCTTCGGATTATGTCTCCCGCGCTGAAAAGTGCGGGAAAAAGCTTTCATTCATTATAGGAGCCTTTTTGCGCAAGGTCAATAGCTAAAACTATATTTTTCAAAAACGCGCCTCAGCTTTTCCACAGCTTCGCCGCTGCGGCAGTACTTTTCAAAGTCCTGGGCTGAAAGAGGGCGGGAAAAGTAATAGCCCTGAATGAAGTCGCAGCCGTATTCGCAGAGCATCTTAAGCTGCATCTCGGTTTCCACGCCTTCCGCGATGACTGTGAGACCGAGTCCGTGAGCTATGCCTATCATGCCCCTTACTATCGTCTGCTCCTTTATGTTGGAATCGATAAGCCCTATGAAGGATTTGTCCAGCTTTATGTACTTCAGCGGTATGTCTTTTATGTACCCGAAGGAGGAATAGCCGGTACCGAAGTCGTCGAGGGCCAGACCGACTCCGGCGGCCTTGAGGTCGCTGCATACGCTTATCGTTTCCTCAAGGTTTTTCATGAAAGTGTCCTCGGTTATCTCAAGCTTTATGCGGTCGGGCGCGACTCCGAATTTATTGAGAGTGCCCATAAGGAAATTGCGGAATTCCGCTTCGCGGTTCACTATGCAAACAGGGGAAAGGTTTATGCCGACGGTCATCTCAAGCCCGGCATGCTCCCATTTCACTATCTGCGAGCACACCTCGGTGATCACCCATTCGGTAATGGGTATTATAAGCCTTGTCCTTTCGGCTATCTGTATGAAATCATAGGGCGAAACCCTGCCGAGCTCTGGGTGCTCCCACCTCAAGAGGGCTTCCGAGCGGCTCAGCTTGCCGTCATTTGCTCCGATTATCGGCTGATAGTAGAGAAGGAGCTCGTTTTTCGACAGTGCGCCGGAAATATCCTCTTCGAGAAGGGCCTCGCGGGTTTTGGTCTTGTCCATGGAGGAATTGAAAGCGCATATGGTGTTTTTTGTCCTTTTCGCGACGTAGAGCGCGGTGTCCGCATTTATTATGGTTTTTTCAATATTCTCGCCGTCCTGTGCGGCGCAGTAGCCTATGCTCGCGGTAAGGTAGAACACTCTGTCCCCCAGCATTACGCGCGTGCTGACCGCGGACTGAATGTCGCGTGAAATCCTCCTTATGAGGTCGACGTCCGCCGAATTGACAACGATTATAAACTCGTCGCCGTAATACCTGAATATAAGGCCGTGGTCGCTGACGCAGGCTTTAAGCTTCGACGCGATCTCTGAAATAAGGCTGTCCCCCGCGGCGTGACCGAGCGAGTCGTTAATTACCCTGAAATTGTCGATGTCAACGAATATGACGGATCTTTTCTCCGCGGGATGAGATGAGGCGGCCTCGTCCATGCACATTGTTCTGAGCGCGTTCCGGTTAAGAAGGCCGGTAAAGGGATCGTGCATATTCAGGTATTTTATGACATCTTCCTTTCTTTTACGCTCGTTGATGTCTCGGCTTACCCCGACTATCTCGGGCTCGCCGCTTCCGCCGAAACGTAATTTGAGGGACATCTCAACCCATTTGAGCTTTCCGTCTTTGCAGCGATGCTGAACCTCTATGTAGAATGGGCCGGCCTGATCCGGATTCTTAAAAAATTCCCTCGCCGATTCCCCGATAAAGCTCATGCACTTTTCATACGACTCCTCGGTCATCGTTTCAGCTATACTCAGCCCGATCAATTCCTCGGGCTTGTAACCGCAAAGATTTTCTACCGAGGGGCTGACATAGGTGAGGCGGTCGCGTTTGAAGTCGTAAACCCATATGATGTCTGAAGCGGATTCGGCGAGCAGCCGGTATCTTTCCTCGTTTGCGTTCAGCCTTTCAAGCAGCTTGTTGTCGTCGATGAGTATTATGGCGGCAAACCATAAAAACGATGTTATGGTGTGAGAAATGAAAACATAGGCGTTTTGAGGGGGCGAGGCCGACGACAAACCGCCGTTAGGCGAAAGCGCAAAGACCATTATCACCCTGCTTACATACAGCAGGGCGCTAACGAGCACGGCACTCACAAGAAGAACCCTGATAAGCGCGGCCATTATCTGCTGTCTCAGGAAAAGCAGGAAATCAAGGAAAACAGAGGCATATATAGCTCCGACTAGCAGGGAGCGCAGAGGAAGGTTGTAGCTGACGAGGGTGGTGCTGATAACGGACAGCAGCAGCACCGCTATGTAAGCAAAAAATCGCCTTGGCCAGAGGATGCCGTAGTCGAAATAAGCCCTTATCGAGGTGAAAAGCATAAGGACTCCCAGAAGAGAAACAAGGTTTCCAAAAACCACCGATATTATAAGGTTGTTATTATTCTGTATCGAAAAAAGGTACGCGCCGAGGCTGAAATAGATGAAGGAAAGGGCAAAAATTACCAGGTGGGTGCGTTTCCTGAACAGCGCGATAATGACGCTGGAGACGCATACCGTGACTGAAACGACCATGTACACCATTATGAATATACGGTTGTCCATATCCTCGCCTCCGGGTTATATTCTTATTAATTAACGCGCGAAATACTCCCCATATCAAAACACACCCTGCCGAGGCAGAGTGTGAATAAGCTTAAACTCTGCCGATTGTGCGGAGAGTCGGGCTATGAAAAAGGAATATATATCTTCGTATTCCAATTATACTATCAAGCGCGAAAAAATTCAACATTTTTCGTCATGATTCGACTGAAATTAGCCATATTTTATAAAAATGTGGCTAATTTTTCCTCCGGAAAAGGCGGACAATGATCACTAAGTATTCCGACATTTTTTTCTGAGCACTGAAAAACGCCCTAATCGAATTTCCTTGTGAAGATCTCCGTGTCCTCGAGAAGCTCCTCGACCGTCTGAAGTCCCAGCCGGTTTAATAGGGCCAGAACGTGGGGGTTGTCAAGAGGAGTGTTGTGTTCGGCCTCCTCGCCGTAGCGGTCGGCGTTAATGCGTCCCTCGTCCCTGGGCAGAAAAGCCTTCGGGCCTCCCACGCAGCCGCCCGGGCAGCCCATGCCCTCTATGAAATTCGCTTTTATCTTTCCGTCGCGGAGGTCGGCGAGAAGCTGCCTGCAGGCCGCGACTCCGTCGGCCTGGATTGCGTCGAGAGGTACGGAACGCCCGGGGTTTAAGCGAAGCAAGGTGCTTTTAACGGCTTCGCTGACTCCCGCGGTGCGCGCGTATATCCTGCCCGCCCTCGATGAATGGTCGCGTGCGTCGTCAGGCTCCTTTGCGGGGTCTATCCCCAAAGCGGAAAAAATATCCCTGACCTCCTCGAATGTAAGGACGAAATCGACCGCGTCGGCGACGTCCTTTTCGCGCGCCTCGGCCTTCTTTGCGATGCATGGACCGATGAAAACTGTAACGGCTCCGGGGTTTAGCCTTTTTATTGAGCGCCCGCAGGCGACCATCGGAGAAACGGCGGCGGGCATATTGGGGATAAACTGCTTCCAGACCTTGCGTATCATAGCCACCCAGACGGGGCAGCAGCAGCTAGTTATCTGAAAATCGCGCAGAGCAGGGACCATCCTGTCAAACTCGAGCGCCTCCTTGAGCGTCAGTATGTCCGCAAAGAGCGCTACCTCTATCATGCCGCGGAAGCCCATCTTTTTGAAGGCGCTCCGGAGCTTTCCGGGTGTCAGGGAAGGGCTGAACTGCCCGATGAACGCGGGAGCTATCATCGCGAAAACGGGACCGGCAGAATTTTTCAGGGCATAAAGCACGGGGAGTATGTCCCTGCTTGAGGTCAGCTTCCCCGATTTGCAGGCCTCGATGCACTCGGCGCAGCCGGTGCAGCGCTCGGGATCTATTTTTACATCTCCGTGCTCATCCCTGACTATCGCCCCGAAGATGCAGCTGCGGACACAGGCCTCGTCGCCGTCCGGGCAGGCGCAGCGTTCAGTTTTGACGACGGGCGGACAGCTTTCGGGGCGAAGAAGGCATTGAAGCTGCCGCTCGTCAAAGCGGGCCTCCCCAAGCCCTTCGAGAGAGGGTTTTCCGTCGTTCTCAGCCGCGGATTTCAGCAGCTTTTCGTAAAGTTCGTTGAATGTCAGCATAAATCCTGCCTCCGGCAAACAAAAAAATAAGTTTTTATCGCAAGTAATATATTAACACATAAAAAAGAAAAATACACGGTTTTGTTCCCGCCTTTGTCTTTTCACGAAGGCTGAGTCAAAAATTTGAAATTAATTTTTTTCATTATCAGATATTGTATTTTGCGCAGCGGAAGAGTATAATCAGTATAATATATAAGCGGCTAACTATTCATTCTTTTGCGGTTGTTGTGGCCCTTTAAGGAGTAATAAGCTTAGATGGAAACTCTTTCGGTTTGGCGCAGGGGCAATCTGATGTCCCGGATTTTCTGGCCTCTGCTTCTGGAGCAGATTCTCACTATTGCCATTGGCATAGTGAGCACCATGCTTGTGAGCAACGTAGGCCCGGCGGCGGTAGGCGGCGTAAGCCTCGTTGACCAGTTCAATATGATATTCATTGCGGTCTTCAACGCGACAGCGACCGGTACGACCGTGGCGATAGCCCACATGATAGGCGCGGGCAGAACGGAGGACGCGGGGAAGACGGCCGTGCAATCGCTTATTTCAGTCGCCGGAGTCGCCGCGGCGATAGGCGCGATGATTCTTTGCTTCGGCGACAATTTCCTGAGGCTGCTTTACGGGCATGCCGAGCCCGCCGTAATCGCCGCAGGCAGCATCTACATAAAGTTTTCGGCGTTCAGCTTTCCGTTTCAGGCGGTTTTCTCGGTCTCCGCCGGAACTATGCGTGCTTCGGGCAATTCCCGCACGCCTCTCATCTGCGCCCTATTTGCGAACATAGTCAATGTCGTGCTGGCGACGACGCTTATTTTCGCGGCCCGTATGGGAGTATACGCGGTTGCGATTTCCATGCTCTGCGCAAGGGCCACCTCCGGAATAATCGCATTCGTAATGCTTAAAAGGGGCGGTGCGGGCTTCAAGATACCAAGGATTACTTTAAGGATAGAGCCGCGCATACTCAAGCCCGTGCTGAATGTCGGAATACCGGCGGGCATAGACCAGCTTATGCTGCACGGCGTGAGGGTCGCCATGGCCTCGTTTATTTCGTCGATGGGCACTCCATCGCTGCAGGCTAATTCAATCTCGAATTCGATGAACCTTATGATATGCTCCGTCGCGCTCGCATTTTCGATTATGTCCCCGACCGTAATCGGGCAGGCGTTCGGCGCCCGCGATTACGACAGGGTGAGACGCTCGACATTCAGGATTTTTGTCGATTCCACAATTCTTCAGGGCGTAGTGTCGGTTTTTATAATAATCTTCTTCAGGCAGATATCCGGCCTTTACCACCCTACTCCGGAGGCGCTTGAGATTACCTGGCGAGTAATGCGCCTCAACGTCGCGGCGCAGACGCTGCTGTGGACCGGAGGATTTACCCTCGCGCAGATACTCAGGAGCGTAGGAGAGGCAAAGTTCTCGGCTCAGGTCTCCGCCGTAACGCTTGTCGTTGTAAGGCTTGCCGGCGCGTGGCTGTTCGGAGTCTACTTCAAAATGGGCGTGCAGGGCGTCTGGGTGGCTATGTACCTTGACTGGGTAGTGCGCTGCTCCTTCTTTATACCGCGCTTCCTGTCCAGAGGCTGGCAAAGAAGAGCCGAAAGCGCGTACGCGGAAAAGGACGCGGCTTTACCGGAGAGCGCGGAGGCGGAAGCAGGCAGCCAGACCGAGCCGGCGTGACCGGATCTTCCAAATAATAAGCCGGCAATTAATAAATAACGGCGGCTTAGGCAAACGAGCTCAGACCCCTTGACACGGTTTCAGGGGTCTGAGCTCGTTTTTCAAATTTTATACGGCTCTGCGCCCGGCCGGTTTCGGCTATTCCATCGCCCTGACATTGTACCCTGCGTCTTCGACGGCGTTTTTTATATCGGCGTCCGGGGGAAGGGGGTCCGCTTCGATAAGCGCGAAAGCTCCCTTGAGATCCACCTCGGTTCCTGTAACGCCCGGGAGCGCGGTGAGCGCATTTTTTACCCGGTTTGCGCAGTGCATGCAGCTCATTCCATCGATGTAAATTTTCCTGTTCATGATTGATCCTCCGGTTGTTAATTTATTTTGAAGCGCCTCAGCCTCAGCGCGTTGCCGACCACCGAAACCGAGGAGAAAGCCATCGCCGCGCCCGCAAAAACAGGGCTGAGCATGGGGCCGCCAAGCAGATACACTATGCCGGCCGCAAAGGGGATGCCGACCGTGTTGTATATGAAGGCCCAGAAAAGGTTCTGCTTTATATTCTTTATTGTCGCCCGGCTGAGAGATATCGCCGCCGCAACGTCGGCGAGATCGCCTCGCATCAGCACGATGTCCGCGGATTCGACCGCGACGTCCGTGCCGGTGCCTATCGCGATTCCGACATCCGCTGCCGCAAGCGCCGGAGCGTCGTTTATGCCGTCGCCGACCATGGCGACCTTCAGCCCCCTTTCCTGAAGCCTCCGCACTTCCGCCGCCTTTTCGCCGGGAAGAACTTCGGAAAGCACGTTTTCTATGCCGACATCGGAGGCTATCGCTTCGGCGGTTCTTTTGTTGTCGCCTGTTATCATATAGATTTCGACTCCCAGCTTTTTGAGCCTGGCTACCGCATCGCGGCTTGTCGGCCTGACGGTGTCTGCGGCGGCCATGAGCGCGGAAAGCCTGCCGTCCAGAGCGAGATACATGAGAGTTCTGCCGGAAGACGACAGCCTTGCGGCGTCCTCCGCTGAAATACCAGTGTCCACGCCGTTTTCCTGCATGAGTTTCAGGTTTCCCGCCAGTACCCTTCTGCCCGAGACTAAAGCGTCGATTCCGAGTCCCGGAACGGCTCTGAAGCTCTCGGGGGAAGCAAGGGAAATGCCCCTTGCCTCGGCGCCCTCCGTTATGGCCCTGGCTATCGGGTGCTCCGAGCCCCTCTCGGCGGAAGCGCAGAGCATGAGCGCGTCCTCTTCGGAGATGTCCCCGTAGCTTACTATTTCGGTAAGCTGAGGTTTGCCCAGAGTGATGGTGCCGGTCTTGTCGAGCACGACGGCGCTAACCCTGTGCGCCGTCTCCAGCGCCTCGCCGCCCTTTATAAGTATGCCAAGCTCCGCGCCCTTGCCCGTCCCTACCATTATCGCGGTCGGCGTGGCAAGTCCGAGCGCGCAGGGGCATGCGATAACGAGAACAGACACAAAGGTTGTCAGCACGAAGTCGGCGCCTTTTCCTGAGAGCGCCCAGCCGGCTGCGGAGAGCACGGCAACTGCGAGCACCGTCGGAACGAAATAGCCGGAAACGACGTCGGCAAGCTTCGCTATAGGAGCTTTTTTGCTCTGCGCGTCCTCAACGAGTTTTATTATTTTTGACAGCGCCGTATCATCTCCGACACGGGTGGCCCTAAATTTGACAAGACCCTCTCCGTTTATGCTGCCCCCGGTCACGAGGTCTCCGGACTGCTTTTCAACCGGGAGGCTCTCGCCGGTCAGCATGGACTCGTCCGCCGTCGACACGCCTTCCGCCACGACGCCGTCGACTGGAAAAACGGAGCCGGGGCGAACGACCACAAGGTCGCCGACTGAAACTTCGTCGACAGGTATCTCAAGCTCCGAGCCGTCCTTTTCTATTGTGGCGGAAGCGGGGCGAAGCTGCATGAGCTTTTTGATAGACTCGGAGGTCTTTCCGCGGCTCACCGCCTCAAGGTATTTGCCAAGCATAACAAGAGTCACGACGACCGCAGCTGATTCATAGTAAAGCGACATCACATAGGCATGCTTGTCCGGAAAAGTCATCGCGGTCGCGTAAAGGCTGTAGATGAAGGCGCTTCCCGTGCCGATAGCCACAAGTGAGTCCATGTTGGGGGCGCCTTTCAGGAGAGTTTTGACTCCCCTTGTATAAAATCTTCCGCCGCAGATAACTACGGGGAGCGTGAGTATTAGCTGCACAACAGCGAAAACAAAGGGGAAGCGGTGCGGGTCCATGAAAGCCGGGAGCGGAAGCGCGAGCGCGGGGAACATATGCGACATCGCGATGTAAAGCTCCGGGGCCGCGAAAACGGAGGCGACAACGAGCCGCTTTTTCATGCTCCCGAGCTCCCTTTCGCGGCGCTCGCGCTCTAGATCGCGCGCTTTTCCTCCCTCGGCTTCACGTGGGACGTAGCCCGCTTTTTCTATGGCCGTCTTTATTTCGGAAAGCTTTGTAAGGGAGGGGTCGTATACGAAGGAGCCGCGGCTCGTCGTCAGGTTCACCTCTGCCGACTTCACGCCGGGAAGCTTGCGCGCCGTCCTTTCGACAGCCGCTGAGCAGGCGGCGCAGGTCATGCCGTCTATCACAAGCTCCGCCGTCTTATACTTTTTTTCGTCAGCCAGTCCGTAGCCCGCGTCCTCGACCGTCTTTCTGAGCCTTTCAAAGTCTATTTTGCCGGAGTCGAATTTTACGTCCAGCCTTTCGGTGGCCAGGTTCACTTCGCAGCTCTCCACGCCATCAAGCCTGCAGACGGCTTTTTTCACATGAGCGGCGCAGGCGGCGCAGGTCATGCCCGTGACTGAATAGCTTTTCTCTTCCATTCAGATACTACCTTCCTATATATTTTTCGAGCATGAGAATGATTTCGTCTATTTTCTCCTCTCCTCCGCCCTCTTTGACGGCGCTCAGAACGCAGGAGTTCATATGGTTTCTGAGTATTTTGAGGTTTGCCTTCTTCAGCAGCGACTGTACGGCCAGTATCTGCTTCGATATGTCTATGCAGTAGCGCTCCTCATCGATCATCTTAAGAATGCCGTCTATCTGGCCGCGCGCCGTCTTGAGGCTAAGCACAACATCCGCGTCGTTTTTATGGCTTGTCATAAATTTTCTCCGTTCGAACCGAAAATATAATCCCACCCCAGGTAGGGAGGGGTGCGCTCATATATTATCACACTTCCTTGCATAATGCAATAGGAAAGCAGTAAAAAAGTTTACCTCGGATTATCAGGCGCTTTTTCCTATGAGGGTGCACATATGAAAAAATGGCCGGAAATTTTCCCTGAGCTATTGACAATAAAGTTTCATCGAATTAATATGTAATGAGTATTACAAGTAATACTCATTACATATTAACGGAGGCGAGCGGTCTGGATAAGAAAGAGTGGCTTATACTGAACTTCACGTTGCCGAAAGAACAGTCGCGGGTCCGCGTAAGCGTCTGGAGAAAGCTGAAAAAAAGCGGAGCTGTGAATATCGGCCAATCCATGTGGGTGCTTCCCGGTCATGCCAGCCACCTTGAAGTGTTCAAGGAGATATCTGAGGAAATAACGGAAAACAATGGGAGCGCGTATATCGCGAACGCCGATTTTATAGAAAAAGAAGGCTCCAGCGATATTGTCGCGGCATTTAACAGGGTCAGGGAAAACGAGTACAGCGAATTTATCGACAAATGCGAGGATTATTTCCTTGAAATAGAAAAAGAAACAAAAAAGGAAAACTTTACATTTGCCGAGCTTGAAGAAAACGAAGAAGAATACGACAAACTTGCCGACTGGCTGAAAAAAATAAGCAAAAGGGATTTCTTCGGAGCTCCTTCAAAAAAGCAATCGGAGGAAGCGCTTTTAAAATGCAAGCAATTGCTCGGAGGCTTTGCCGACAACGTCTATCGTGCAAGCGATAATGAGGATTTCGGAAAGGATAAGTAGCATGAAAGATGAAAAAAGGCGCATTTCCGCGACGGTAACCGCGATAATAATGTTCGGTATTATCAGTATGCTGGGGGACGTGGTTTACGAAACAGCCCGCAGCGCAAACAGCCAGTATCTGAGCCTGCTCGGAATCGGCGCGGCCAAGGTGGGCCTTGTGTTTGGCGTCGGCGAATTTCTGGGCTATTTTATAAGGCTGATATCCGGGCTTCTGTCTGATAAGAGCGGAAAACACTGGGCTTTCATGTTCATCGGATACGGGATGCTGATTGTCGTGCCGCTGATCGGATTTACAGAGAGATGGAATGTTCTGATTGTGCTTATTCTCATGGAGAGAATAGGGAAGGCGCTGAGAAGCCCGGCGAAAGACACGATCCTTTCGGAAGTGGCCGACAGAGAGGTCGGCATAGGATTTGCCTTCGGGCTTCAGGAGGCTTTGGATCAGATCGGAGCATTCGCAGGCCCGCTGATATTTACCGCCATATTCTTTTTTACCGGTAAAAGCGGAGCATTACAGTATAAGACCGGCTATAAAGCGCTGTTCGTGCCGTATGTGATTCTGATGATATTCCTTGCGCTCGTTTTCTCCAGAGTAAAAAAGAACGGTCTAGTGCCGGAAATAAAAAAAGAGCACCGAACGGAGAAATTACAGCCCATATTCTGGATCTATACCGCATTTACATTCTTCTGCACGCTGGGCTTTGTGAACTTCAGCACGATAGGTTACCACCTGAAGGCCACAGGGCTGATGTCAGACGGAAATATAACCCTTGTTTATGCTGTCGCCATGGTTGCGGATGCGGTAACCGCGCTCATCATAGGCAAAGCCTACGACAGGCTTAAGGCCAAATCCGGAAAGAAGACCGGTGGCCTTCTCGTCCTCATGTTTCTCCCGGTCGTTTCGGCGCTTCTGCCCGTCATGGCGTTAAGCAATTCGGCGCCTCTCGCCGTCATTGGAATGATCATCTTCGGCGTCATAATGGGGGCGCACGAAACGATTATGCGCTCAGCTATTGCAGACGTTACGCCATTTGACAAACGCGGCACGGGATACGGCGTTTTCAATACGGGCTACGGGCTCGCGCTCATGGGCGGCGCGGCCTTGATGGGCTTTCTTTACGATTTGAAAATGACCGGCGCCATAATTGCTTTCGTTTTTGGCAGCGAAATCGTTGCGGCGGGTCTTTATTACAAACTGAACAGCAGCGTTAAAGGGCATAGTGCATAAATCTATTCATTTTTGATAAAAAATACTGCAAATCGAGCGGGGGAAACGCTCTTTTGTGTTGACAGCTTAACGTCAGACATCCTATAATAACAAAAGCAGCGTTTCCCAATGCACGCAAGTAAGAGAGAATTTTTATAATTACAAAATCGTTATAGCTGTTATCGAAACATTTCCCGGATGTTATGCCCATACCTTCACAAACGCCCATGCTTTGTATCCCCGGCTTTACGGAAACCGGCAATCGGACTAATATTTTCTGCTGCAAAGCAAGGAAATAAAACAGCACTATGAAGGAGGAAAAAAAGAATGGTAAAAAGAATAGGAGTTTTGTTTTTAGCGTTTGCAATAATATTCGGATTCGCGGCATGTTCTTCCCCGGCCCCCTCGGGATCGGCCGCTCCCAGCGCGACGGCCAAGCCGGCCAAAACCACGGTCAACATAGCTCTGCCCGCCGATCCCGGAAGCTTCAACCCGATGGGCGCGGCAGGAAACGACTCGTTCGCGCAGGTCGCAACTCAGATATACGACAGGCTGTACATCTTTGACAACAACATGAAAGAGGTGCCTCAACTCGCCGAAAGCTGGGAGAAGAAGGACGATGTGACCTGGGTGTTCAAGCTCCGCAAAGGCGTCAAATTCTCAGACGGTTCCGATTTCAAGGCCTCCGACGTTCTCTTTACCCTGCAGCTCTGCAAAGATGACAAGACAAACGGACTTATAGTGCAGCTTATGGACTGGTCAAAGACTAAAGTTATAGACGACAATACAATCCAGATCGCCTACACAGAGCCGAATGCGGTCGTATTCGGACAGCTCCAGTCGGTATTTATAACGAGCGAAAAGGCTTATAAGGCAAGCCCTGACCAGATGAAGACAAAGCCCATCGGAACAGGTCCGTATACGCTCAAAGAGTGGGTAACGGGCTCGTCGCTTACACTGGTCGCAAACCCGAACTACTGGGGAGAAAAACCAAAGATCCAGACAATCGTTTATAAAGTAATTCCCGACGCTTCTCAGAGAACGAACGCTCTTCTTGCCGGTAACGTGGACCTCGCGCTGAACGTTCAGCCGAGCGACATAGAAACGATTAAGAAGGACCCGAAACTCACCGCCGCCGTTCAGTCGAAAAACTCAAACGACTCCTTCTTTATGAATACGACGGAATACTCAGTTCTGAAGAATGCCGATCTCAGGAAAGCCATCGCTTACTCGGTGGACAAGGCGGGAATCCAGAAGGCCGCTTACTCGGGCCTCGGCAAGCTTGCAACCGCCAATGTGCCGAGCTTCTTCAAGGATTATGACAAGGCATGGGCCAGCAAAGACTATTACAGCTACAACATCGACAAGGCGAAGGAATACTTTGCAAAGTCAAAGGTGCCCGCAGGCACGACCCTGACGATCATTTCCAACGGCGGAAAAGAGCAGATGATAGCCGCGCAGATCATCCAGGCAGGAATCCAGAAGTTGGGTCTCAACGCAAAGATAGTAACTTACGACCCGTCCGTGTTCTCAAAGAACGCCATGGACGCAAAGGGCGGCTGGGACATCGCCATGTGGTCGACAGGCAGCCCGAACTTCATCATGCCCGACCTTTTCAACGCCTATATCCTTAACCTTGGTGTCAGCGGATACAAGCCCGATGCGTTTGTGACCGCGATCAAGACCGCTCTCAAGCAGACGGATCTCGCCAAGATGGCTCCCTATACGAAGCAGGTCTATGATATGCTCGTCAACGATCTGCCGCACTTCTCGTACATGGAAACCCCGCTGTTCTACGGCTATACAAACGATCTTCAGGGCTATAGCGTATGGTCGATACATGTAGTTCCCGTACGTCTCCTTTCCTTTAAGTAAGAATCTGCCTTCATGCTATGGAGCGCCTTTCCGGGGCGCTCCATAGTTCATCTGGCACAAGGGAGCCGCAATATTGCCACGCCGCTCCATACGCCGTCTTGATGCGGCGTATGGAGCGGCGTTTTTTGCCGGGAGTCAAAAAACAATGCCTAGATTAAACATGTAGCAGGGCCGAATTGCGCAAGTCCAGGTTTGTTGATCAAAACTGAATATTACAGCGTAAATATACGCAATATTGTGCCGAAATATAGAATGTATGCTCGTATTTTGCAGAAATAAGCAAGAAGGTATTGCAGGCACGAACTATATTTTGCAAGAGTATAAGAAATAATTGTTTTTGGGAGAGAAAAAAATGAGATGGTATAAGAACATGAATATTGCAGGCAAGCTGATCCTGCTCATTATGCCCTTTGTCATTGCTGTTGCAGGGCTGTTGGTGTTTTTTGCGTTCAGGTCTTACGATATCAACAATCAATCAAAAAAGGCCCTTTACGACGAGGCATTTGTCAGCACCGCATTAATCTTAAATGCCGACAGAGATTTCTATCAGGCCGCAATTGCCGAAAAAGAGATGTACCTTCGCTTCGGCACCTTGAAGCAGGATGAAAAAGAGGCATTTGTTAAGGATTATGAAGCAAACGTAAAACAGGTTTCCGACCGGATAAACTCCGCGTTAAAGAATATATCCGGCAACCGGGAGCTGTACTCAACTTATCGCGTAGATGGTTCCGGGAAAACGCTTGAACAACTGGGCCAGTCCTTTAATAATAATTTTAACCAGTGGAAAGCCGCATACTCTCCGGCCACAAACAGCGGCGATATCGTTAAAAAGCAGGCTTTGTTCGACTCCGCCCGTGAAGAAATAAACCAGATGACCGAGATATTGGAAAAGTATGCTCAAAAGCGTTCCGGCGAGATCCTAAAGGATGTGGACAACAGCATAAAGCTGTCCGTTACGGCTTTAACCGTAGTGCTGGTAGTACTCGGATTAATAGCCTTTTACCTGATACGCATGATCAGAGGAAGCATACGCTATGTTACCGATTTCTGCAAAAGGATAGCATCGGGAGATTCGGGTGTTCAGATTAATGAAAAGATGCTTACAAAAGACGAAGTCGGCGTACTTGTTTCAACTGTAAACAACGAGGTCCGCCAAGCCTTTGAACGGATAGACAAGGCGAGAATCGATCTGGACGTTACTGCGGATGAGGTTGCCAAAGGCGTTCGTCAGATTTCAGACGGAAGCCAGAACATATCACAGGGCGCTACCGAGCAGGCAAGCTCTCTCGAAGAGATATCTTCGACGATGACGCAAATCGCAGCCCAAACCAAACAGAACGCCGCAAGCTCGGAAAGGGCGAACAAGCTCTCTGTCGAAGCGATGAATGCGGCTTCGCAGGGCAACGAGCAGATGTCCAGCATGCTGAAAGCAATGAACGATATCAACGAGTCATCGTCTAATATCTCCAGAATTATGAAGGTTATAGACGATATAGCGTTCCAGACCAATAGACTGGCGCTGAATGCGGCCGTGGAGGCGGCCCGGGCGGGAGTTCACGGCAAGAGCTTTGCGGTAGTTGCCGAGGAGGTGCGCAATTTGGCCACAAGAAGCGCAACCGCCGCGAAAGAAACGACTGAGCTGATTGAAGGCTCAATCAGAAACGTACAGGTCGGAACACGCATTGCGGACGATACGGCGGTGTCGCTTAAGAATATTCTGGAAAGCGTGGAGGAAGCGACTCAACTGGTAGGCGAAATCACAATTTCGTCAAACGAGCAGGCGCATGCAATTTCCGAGATCAACTCGGCTCTTGACCAGCTCTCACTTGTCGTTCAGAACAACTCCGCGACCGCCGAGGAAACGGCGGCGGCAAGCGAAGAACTGGCAAGTCAGGCGGAAATGCTCAGACAAATGGTGGAAATGCTCAATCTCAAGAAAGTCTCGGAATAGACGGGCGCTTACCGAATCAGCCGCACCTAATTTTCAGCATATCCTCATTAAATCCCTAGAAACAAGTACATAAGGAATACCACGGAGTGACCAAACAGCCTTTTAGCAAGGCATAAACATAAAACAGGGGAGCCCAATATACAGACATAAAGCAGGGACGGTTCATTTTCTGCAAAAGCGTATGCAGAAAATGAACCGTCCTTTTGCATAACGCTCCCTGATTTTGCAAACCCGCATGATATAAAAGCTGCTTCGTGTTATAGGGGTAGCTTTTTTGCCTTCAAAAAGCTATAATAAACTGAGAAAAATTTGCCAAACAGGGAATCGGTGAACAAAGGGGAAACGCATATGAGGATCGGCATAGGCATAGACACGGGCGGCACTTGTACGGACGCCGTCGCTTACGATTATGAAACGGGAAGGGTCATGGCGAAGGGCAAGGTGCTCACAACGCGAGAAAACCTTGCCGTAGGAATAGGAAAAGCCCTCGACGCGCTTCCGCCTGAAATGATACGCAGCGCATCGATAATATCTCTTTCAACCACACTGGCGACGAACGCCTGCGTCGAGAACAAGGGCTGCAGGGCCAAGCTCCTGCTTTTCGGCATGGGGGAGGAGCCTTTCCGCCGCGCAAACGAAAAGGATAAGTACGGAATCCAAAGCGACAGCGTTCTGTGCATCGATACTCACGGGAGCTATGACGGGCTGATTGCGGACGAGCCCGACTGGGACCTGCTGCTGAAGGAGCACGGAGGCTGGCTTGCCGAAGCCGACGCGCTGGCCGCGGCGGAAATGTTTTCTATGAACAACGGAGCCGTATGCGAAAAACGCGCAAAGGAGCTTATGGAGGACCGGTTTCGCCTGCCCTTCGTCAAGGCCAGCGAGCTTTCGAGCGACATAAACGTCCTGAAACGCGGCGCGACGGCACTGCTGAACGCAAGGCTCCTGCCGATCGTGCGGGAGTTCATAGACGCCGCGCTTGAGGACCTTGCTTCGCGCAGCTGCGCCGCGCCGGTCATGATTGTCCGCAGCGACGGCAGCCTGATGTCCGGGGAGCTCTCGCTCGCCAGACCCGTGGAAACAATCCTTTCCGGACCGGCGGCAAGCGTCCTCGCGGGCAGGAGCTTCACCGAGCGTGAAGACTATCTGATTATCGACATGGGAGGCACAACTACCGACGTTTCCGCAGTTCGGGGCGGGAAGCCCGCAATGGCTGAAAGCGGAATACAAATCGGAGGCTGGCGGACGCAGGTCAAGGGAGTGTTTGTCGACACCTTCGCCTTGGGAGGGGACAGCGCCATACGCTTAACCGAGGGAGGACTTCGGCTGAGCCCCAGACGCGTCATGCCGATATGCGCGGCCTCGCAGCGCTGGCCTGAAATAAAAGCGGAGCTCAAGAGGCTTTTGGAAAATAAAAATATAAAACCGCATCTTGATAGCGAATTTCTGTACCTGGTAAAAGAACCTGCGGAACCGAAGCGATACGGCGACGACGAGATGGCTCTGGTCGCTGCGCTTAGGAAAGCGCCATGCCTTATAAGCTCCATAAGGGAAATTACGGGCATAGACACCTACCACTTCAGCAGCGAAAGGCTTGAGGCCGAAGGGATTGTCATGCGCTGCGGGCTCGCGCCGACGGATTTTATGCACATAAAGGGCGACTATACCGATTATGACAGGGATGCTTCGGAGCTCGCCGCAAAGGTTCTGCTGCGCCGGCTCGGGCGCGATACGACTAAAGGGGAGCTTGCTTCCCTTGCCGAAGAGGTCTATGAAATTGTGGAAGGGCATTTGTATGAAAACCTTCTTCGCATCCTTCTTATGCAGCAATATCCGGATAAGTTTTCGCAGGGGCTGGACCCGCAGTCTGAATTCCTTGTACGCGAGGCATGGGCAAAACGCGACTCCGAGAAAGGTCCAATGTTCCGATACGTTTTCAGCACAAAAGCGGCGCTGGTGGGGATAGGCGCGCCTACGCACGTTTTCCTGCCGCCGGTGGCAAAGGCCCTCGGCACGGAATGCATCCTGCCGGAGCATGCTGAGGTCGCAAACGCGCTGGGTGCGCTGAAAGCAGACATAGACGCGGTTTTCCGCGTCGAGATTTCCAGGCATGTGACGGCGTCAGGCGAAACGTATTACATTGTGCATACCCCCTCGGGAAGCCGCAGGTTTGGAGACCTTGAAGAAGCGCTCAGCACCGCAAAAAACGCATCCGAGGAGGCGGCTTTGCAGGAGGCGCGCGCGAGGGGGGCGCTGGGGCGGCTGTCTGTGAGCACGAAAACAGAAAAGCTGTCGGTAGGCAGCGGCGGGGGCAAGCGAATAGATTTGGGCTATACAGCCGTTTCCGAGGTGACGGTGCGTTTCGGCGCGGATCAGTGAACGCTTAAAAAGGAGCAAATTAGAGCGACGGCGATGCGCCGTCGCTCAATTTTTCTCAAAACCATTTTATTATTTAGATAAATATGTTATTATATAACATGTAAACTTATTTTATTAAAAGTGTTTTGCCTCAAAACAGAAGAGCTTGAACCAACGCTGGGCGGCTCGGGCAGTTTCAACCTTTACTTTACGTTAGTAACCAATGCATACAGGGAGTCCGCATATCCTGCAAGCTGAGGCCGCTGCGGAAGGAGAAATCAGAATTTGAACAGGAAGAAGTTATTGAAGGGATATGCCAGGCTTTTTTATTCCATGCGCTTCATATCGGCTGCCATGCTGCTGTCCGCTATTCTTGTATTGCTTTTGGGCGCTGTGGCTTTGAACAGCGTTAAAGATGGCGGGAGTGTAAGGGTTTTTGTGGGAGCGCCGAGCTTGCCCGGCCTGGTTTTCAGTAAAGCATATACCGTAATGAGAGAAGCATCTCTCAAAAGGCTTGCTGAAAAGGACCCTGACGGCATTTATTCCGCTGTCGTCGTTTTTGACGATTATTATTCTGAGGAAGACGTACAGGAGCTTGCCAAAAAGGAAAGCGTTGTTGTCGAGAAGATATATCTGTGGGTTCCCGGCGAGACTGGCAGAGCGGCGATCGGCGTGAGCAATAACGATGTTAAGGAAGCCGTAGTGCGTGCCGCGGGCAGAGCCGAAAATTTGAAGGGAACGGATGACTATGGTCCGGCGGAGAATGATTTGCTGCGGATTATCAAGGGCAATTACGGGATTTTCAGCATTACGATAAAAGCGTCAGCTGAGAAGCTCAACAAGATAAAAAGCAGCGAACGCGTAGGACTTATCGACGTAAAGTACTCGGAAAAAGCCGAAAAAGCAGCCGCTCAAAGAGACGCCAGCGTTTACTATGTAGAACTGCCATGCAAGCCTGACGGCGCCCTGTAAGCCGTGGGTACGGGAGCGTGAAACTCGTACGCGGAAACGGCCAAAATTAATACCGATGTGGAGGAAAAATATGAAAAGCATTATAAAAAGTCGGTTATTTCTTCCTTCTCTTATAATGCTGTCTGCTGCCGCACTGTATTTTCTGCTTGACTTCATCCTGTTCAAGTGGATATTTTTTGCGGAGTATCATCCGAATGTCTGTACTGGAGCTTCGAGCAGCGAAGCCATATCAAAATATTGCAATTTAGTGAATTCCAAAAAAGAGAGGCTCGCAAAAGCGGACCTCAAGGATATAATAGTTACGATTACCTTTTCAAAGCCGCTTAATGAAGCGGAGTACCAAAACTATGTAAAAGCCTATAATATCAGGGTTAACTCATATAATTTGAGAGGAATTCAGCCCGACGCAACCAGAACCTCCGGCGGAGCGTGGTTTAACTGGACAGGCGTCGGAAGCAGCGAAGAGCGTCATAACTCAAAGCTTGTCGGCGCGGTATCGCTCGACGGCTACATCGACTCGAAAAACCTCATCGCGGCCATAAGCGACCCCTGTTCATATTTGGTGGATACTTCGAGGGACGGATATTGGGGCGGGCTTTTCCGAAGCAGGGGAGAAGCGCGCAACAACTGGACAAAGGGGCTGTCGCCCGGGAAGATTTTTAATCGGGATTTAGCCTGGCAGCTTGAAGAGCATGGTATCGCGGGGTACAGCTATTATCCGGCTCACCTTGAAAATTCCGGGTATGCCATAATGTCCGGGGCGTGAGCGTCCGCAAACAAGCCGCCGGCGAGCTTGTTTTCCGCTGTGCTGCGGCATGGCGGCGCCCAATCGGAGGGAGGATGCCGCAAAGCCTCCGCTTTGGAAGTTAAGCATAGAAGGAATGTAAAAAACGCTCAGATTGCTTTTTGCATACGGGGGCGCAATAAACGGCGGGGCGGGTGCGTTTTGCTTCCGCCCTTTAATGTTAACGGATTGTTCCCGAAAAGTTAAATATTGCTTCACAAAAAAAGCAGGAAAAATTAATAACCATTAAGCTATTATGAAAATGTGATCCATGGAGACACAAAAGGTAAAATACGGAGGAAAAACATGAAAAAGGCAAAGATCCTGAGCGCAGCCCTTGCGCTTGCGGTGACGGTGTCCGGAGCGGCGGCGCTTACAGCGCAGGCCTATGCAGGCGACGGCATGGCGGCACAGGTAAAAAGGGCTTCAGCGTTCGCGAGCAAGGAGCTTGGCGGGCGGAACACCGCCGAATCGGCCGAAACGAGGCTCTCGGGCCTGGTCACGGCGGGCACGATAACCGAGGAACAGAAGAGCGCGATACTAAGCGCAATAAAAGAAACGCAGAAATACCAAAACGGACGCGCAAATGAAAAAGGCGGCATGAAAAATCCGCTTTCGAGCCTGGTCGAAGCAGGAACCATCACGGAAGAGCAGTCTAAGTCCGTCGTGCAGGCGATAATGAGCGCGATGAAGGAAAACAAGGGCAGCTTCGATGCATCGACGGTGCTTGAGAGCCTGGTCACGGCGGGCACGATAACTTCAGATCAGGCTACTGCGATAAAAGCGGCGCTGGAGAGCGCCATGCCCCGGCTCGGAAGCGAGAGCAGCAGTGACAGCAGCGGGAAGCCATCGAAAACTGAAAACAGCGGCAGCCTCGCGAGACCCTCAGGGACAAACAGTCTGAAATCCGGTCTGGACGGCCTGGTAGCAGCGGGCACTATAACGGAGGAGCAGAAAACGGCTGTGCTTAATGCCCTCCTGGACAAGAGCCAAAGCTGAATCAGATACATTTATCCTCACTTCTTTTTTTCATCTCCTAACCCCATAACGCGCGAAGCCCGGAGCGTACGCTTCGGGCTTCGCGTCATACTGTCAAAAAAGCCCTTTGGGCTTTTTTGACAAGGGGGTGCATGACGGCCGCTCTGCCGCGCTCGTCATGAGAGGTGTCATTTCCGACGTACACGCCGCCGGAAATGACAGATTTTACTTTGCTTCCGCCATTCGTGGCGGAAATTCTGCGAAGCTTTTTTTGCTGTAAACAAGTTTTTCGACAAGCTGGCGCAAGTCCCGAAGCGGACGCTTCGAGACTTGCGTCATTAAAACCTGACTTGAAAAGCTTTACAGGGGCGTTTATAATAAAGCAGTCCGTTAAAATACGATATATATGTGAAGAAGGATTGAAATGACCCATAAGATCACTGAAAATATATACAGGATAGAGCTCCCGGTCAGCGTGGGGCTTTTGGATTCCGTAAACGTTTATCTCATACTCGGGGAGCCCAGCCTGCTTATCGACACCGGCTACGACAGGGAGGAGCTGCGTTCGCTACTCGACAAATCGCTTTCGGAGCTAGGCGTCTCGATTGAGCGCTCCGACATATTTCTGACGCACATGCATCCGGATCACGCGGAGCTTGCGCTGCGGCTGGCATCCGAAGGCAGGACGGTGCGCATAGGAGAGGCGGAGGCGGAAATACTTAGCGGCCTCAGGAAAGGTCCTGAAGCCGGGGCGGACAGGCTGCGTTCCCTGGGGTTCGGTGATGAATTCATAAATGAGTTTTCAAAAATAACGTCTAAAAGAAGGCTTCCCGTCGATAAGAGCCGCTTGCTGGGCGTAAACGAGGGAGACAGGCTCAATTACGGCGGGTACGAGCTGCTCTGTATCGATATATCGGGACACTCACCCGGACAGACAGGGCTCTACATCGCCGACAAGGGCATGCTCATATGCGGAGACCACATATTATACGGAGTCACCCCGAGCGTCAATGCCTGGGACGGTGAGCCGAACCCGCTTTCGCATTACATCAAGAACCTCCTTAAGCTCAGGGATCTGGAGATAGAGACGCTGCTGCCCGGGCACAGGACGATGACATGCCCGGTAAGCCAGCGCATAGAGCAGCTGATAAGCCGGCGCAATAAAAAGCTGGAGGAAACGCTGATGAGTCTGAGGCGGGGCGGGTGTCTTAGCCCTTTTGAGCTATCCTCTCTCATAACATGGAGCACAAGGTGGGACAGGCTTTCGACATTCCAGAAGTTCTCCGCAGTCGGGGAGGTTGCGGTAAACCTTGAATACCTTGTAAGCCTCGGAGAAGCCGAAAAACAGCCCGAGGGATGCGTACTGCGCTACGCTGCCCTCTGAAGTCGGCGCTTTCCGCCTGCTTCTTACTTTATCCAGTTTGCCGCTGATTCTTTTAACACGGAAGCCCTCCTTTTTCGGAGGGCTTTTTTGTTAAGTCAGAAAAAGCTGTATTTAAGCATAAAAATAGAACAAAAGTTTTAATTTGCTTGAAAAAATATCCATATTGTATTAGAATTGTAAATAAATACTTTAGACTGCCGATATACAATATCATAGTGAGGAAAAAAAGAGACTATGTAAAGCGCCCAATAATAGAAAATGATTATTGCAGGGGGAAGTGAGAATGTACGATTTTGAAAAACTGAAAACGGCAAAAGCATATATCGACAGGCTTGCAAACGGCATAGATCCATTTTCGGATAAAGAAATGAGCGGGGATGCTATTTTGAACGATGTCCGCCTCTCGCGTACCTTCTTTCTTGTTTCGCAGGTGCTGGGGAAGGTGATAGAGGGCGGAGATGCGTCGCAAAAGCCAAAAAAGGAAAGCTTTTTTTACATAAGCGAGGAGCAGAAGGCTTCGATACCGCTGACTTCGGAATGCTATGTTTCAGAGCTGGTGGACAGAATAAACGCGGCCGCGGCGCCGAACAACTGCAAAAAGCTGCGGCAGAAATGGCTGTCGCACTGGCTTATGTCAAAGGGCTTCATGACAATCTACCTGGATTCCGACAACAAAAGCCGAAAAAAGGTTACGGAGGCTGGAGAGGGCATAGGCATCAGCACGTCCACGAAATTCGGAGTCAACGGTCCGTATTTCGTCACCTTGCTGAGCCGCGGGGCCCAGAGCTTTATACTTGACAATCTCGACTCCATCATATCGGAGGGAGAGGGGAATCAGGGCAAGCCGTGGAGCAGGGAAGACGAGGAGCGTCTTAGAGAGCTCTACTGCGACAGGGTTCCCATAATGGAAATCGCCGCCAGGCTTGAGCGCTCGCACGGCGGCGTAGTTTCAAAGCTTAGAAAGCTGGGGCTTCTCTGAAACAGCAATAATCCCCCGATTGACAATCAGAGGCTCAGGGATTACTATAATCATATCAGAAATATCCATGAGAACTCGGGGCGTATTCCGGAAATGACTGTTTCAGCACCATTATGGGAACGTGTTTCTTTATGTTCGCTGAGGGGCGTTTTTGGCTGAGGGAATTGGCATTCAGAAGGGTTTGATTTTTTGACAAAGGAGAGCTACGAAAGGACAAAAGCATGGTTTGAGGAACGCCCGATGGTCGGAGCGGCCTTGAAGCTTGTTTATTCGCGCCTTCCGCTTGTGTTTTTGTGCGCATATCCGCTTTTGCTCGTCACACTGTTTTTCCGGGGCGACACGCGGTTTTTGAAGGTGCTTTTTGTGCCCGTAGCCGTGTTTGTGCTTGTAAATCTTATGCGGAAGCTGATAAGGCTGCCGCGCCCCGCCGAGGCGCTGGGTATCGTGCCTCTGATGGAGAGGGAAGAAAAGAAGGGAAGCGCCCTGTTCTCGCTGCTGGGAGCGGGCGGTTCGTTCTGGAGCGAACTGCCCAGATGGGCTAAAATACTGCTTTATTCGATCTACGGCATCTGGGTGCTTTTTGCCGTGAACGCCGCTTTCTATGTGCTGCGGCCGCCCGCGGGCATACGTTTTTCCCCGTCTGAAACGGCGGCTGCGCTCCTCTGCCTTTTAATAAGCGTCGAACCCGCTGTTCCGGCGCGCAGGGGCGGAGACTCATTCCCCAGCAGGCATTCCGCCTCGGCAGCGGCCATCGCCGCCGCGTTTCTCTATGTTTCGATTCCGCTCGGGCTTTTGATGTCGCTTGCCGCGATACTTATATGTGTTTCCCGACCGCTGGCCGGGGTGCATTTCCCGAGGGACGCGGCCGCGGGGGCTATCATCGGAATAGTAATCGGAATAATTGGTTTCTTGGTATTATAAGCAAAAAAAGAAAAACGGACGGCTCGACCGTCCGTTTGAGACTGTCAAAAAAGCCCTTTGGGATTTTTTGACAAGGGGGCTTAATGACGGACGCTCTGCCGCGCCGTCATGAGAGGTGT